>DASWVO010000396.1:0-2038 GCA_036406235.1 Opitutaceae bacterium | reverse complement strand
ATGAACGGCGTGATCGGCATGGCGAATCTCCTGCTCGCCGGCCCTCTCACGCCCGAGCAGCGCGACCTCGCCGGCACCCTCCATCAAAGTGGCGAACTCCTGCTCTCGATCATCAACGACATTCTCGACTTCTCCAAGGTGGACGGTGGGCACCTGGACCTTGAGCAGGCCGACTTCGATCCCGGCGAGCAGATCCGGAACGCCATCGAGCTCCAGGCGGATGCCGCGCACCGCAAGGGCCTCGAGCTGGTCCTCGACATTGCGCCCGGCGTGCCACCGCTCGTCCGTGGCGACTCGACGCGCCTGCGCCAGATCATCCTTAATCTGGTCGGCAACGCCATCAAGTTCACCGAGCGCGGCTCGGTCGTCGTCAATGTTACCGCGGCGACGGATTCCCGGGATCGCCCGCTGCTGCGTATCGAAGTCTCCGATACCGGAATCGGCATCCCGGCCTCCGTGCAGGGCACGCTTTTTGAGCCCTTTGTGCAGGCGGACACTTCGACGACGCGGCGTTTTGGCGGAACCGGCCTCGGCCTCGCCATCTGCAAGCGGCTCGTCGAGCTGATGGACGGGACAATCGGCGTGGAGAGCCAGCCGGGCTCCGGCGCAACGTTTTGGTTCACCGTCCGGCTGGATCGGGCGGAATCGCAATCGCCGCCGTCCGAGTGTGGCGCTCCCGCCAGCGTTCTCCTTCCGATACGCCGCGCCCTCATCGTCGACGACGATGCCGCGAGCCGGAAGTTCCTGGAGCGGCTGCTGGGAGCCTGGGGTGTTTCGCGCGATACAGTCGCCTCCGGGGAGGAGGCGCTGCGGGCCCTGCGCGCCGCTGCGGCCGCCGGGTCCGCCTACGATCTGGTGCTCTTCGATCACCAGATGCCCGGGATGGACGGGTTAAAGCTCGCCGCCGCGATCCGGTCCGATGCCAGCCTGCCCCCGGCGACGCTCGTTATCCTCAGTTCGCGCGGAGAACGCCCGCCGCCCGCCGCCCTTTCGTTGCACGACATCGCAGCCTGCGAGCCCAAGCCCGTGCGTCCCGACAGTCTACGCACTACGCTGGCCAGTGCCCTCGCTCCGCGTATTGACCTGCCGATGACGCCGATCACGACGGGGACACTCGTCGAACAGTCCGCGACTCCCAACGTCTCGATCCTCGTCGCCGAGGACAATGTGGTAAATCAGAAGGTGGCGCTCATGCTCCTGCGCAAACTCGGCTACAGCGCCGACGTCGTCAGCAACGGCGTCGACGCGCTCGGCGCGTTGCGCGCCAAGCCCTACGCGGTCGTGCTCATGGACGCGCACATGCCCGAGATGGATGGCTTGGAAGCCGCCCGCGCGATCCGCGCTGCCCAGGCGGCGGGCGACCCGGCGTTTCCGCACTCCCTGCAGATCATCGCCCTCACCGCCAGTGCAATGCCCGGCGATCGCGAGGCCTGTCTCGCCGCCGGGATGGACGGCTACATTGCAAAGCCGGTCGTCCCGCAGACGCTGCGCGACGTCCTGGAATACCATCTCGCCGCCTGGCGGCCGGTCTCGAGTGAGGTTCCCGAATGCACGCTCGCGGGCTGATCCCGCACCGCTTCCTTGCTCGTTGAGCGCGCGCCGAGGAGGCCTTCCGTCTCCACAACCGCGGGCGGGAAGGACGCCGCGTTGTCATTTCCCGCCGCACTTTCGTCCTCGCCGGCGTTCTGTGAGAGGCATCATGCCCTCGCTGCGCATCCTCACATCGCGCTCGGCTCGGACACTCGCAGGTGTCCTGTTCGTCATCGGTGCGGCCACGCTCCCCGGGGAGACTCTCTCCACGGCTGACCACACCCCGCCTGCGATTGCAACCGCCGCCACGCCCCGGGCCCCGGATGCGGAATTTCCCCTCCAGGTCTCCGTCGGGCTTTGCGAGGACTACCCCGAGGAAACGCGTACTGTGGAGGCCGCCGAAGCCGATCTGAAACGCGTGCGCAACGCCGGCGGAAAAGTGCTGCGGATCGCCTTCGGTTGGGACGCGATGGAGCCCAAGCGCGGCGAGTTTGATTGGAGCTTTTGG
>DASWVO010000395.1:0-20937 GCA_036406235.1 Opitutaceae bacterium | reverse complement strand
GGTGCCCGGGAGCGGGTTGTCACGTAACAACGCAATTCCCGCGCGTTCGGCGGAGGTGCGAGCGCCGAAGACCTCGCTACAGGCGCAGGAGGCGCCCTTCACCCGGTCGCGCACGGCGTTGTAGAGACCGTTCGCGGGATGCGTGAGTTGGGCGAGCTGCTCAGGCCAGCGCGTGCCGGCTCCTTCGAAGACGAGCTCGACCTCGTCGCCTGACTGCTGGCTCTCGTGGGCCAGCGCAAGTGCGTTGAAAACCCGGCCGAGCGCTTCATCGGCGCCGGACTTCGGGTCGGAGAGAACAAGGATGGCGAGTTTCATGTGGTATCCGAAGACGTCGGGACTAGACAGGTCTGTATAGCCAAAGGCAAGCCCAAAATAGACAGACTTGTATGTTCTTGCGGTGGCGCGAGGCGGTTGGCAGACATGAATCATGTCCAAGTCCTCCGCGTCGTCGCCGACCCTTTCGAAGCGCGATCAACTCGTGGAGACGGCCTGGCGGCTGTTTTATCGCGACGGCTACCGGGCCGTGGGGATCGATTTGATCCTCGCCGAGGCAGGCGTGGCGAAAATGACGCTCTACAACCACTTTGCCTCCAAGGAGGATTTGATCGTCGCGGTGCTGGAGAAGCGCAGCGGCGACTTTCTCGAATCGATCGCGGCGGCGGTGGAGGCGGCCGGCCGCGGCCCGCAGAAGCGGTTGCTTGCGGTGTTCGACTGGCTCGGCGCCTGGCTGGCGAGTCCGGACTTCAACGGCTGCGCGTTCATCCGGGCGGTGGCGGAGTTTCCCGACGCGCGCGAGCGGCCTCACCAGGTTGCCGCGGCGCACAAGCAGGCAGTGGTCGATCTCCTTGGGGAGCTTGCCGCGGCGCTCGAAGTGCGGGAGCCGGCGCTCCTGGCGCGGGAGCTGGCGTTGCTGATGGAGGGGGCGATCGTGCGCGCACACACCTTTGGCGCCAGCAGCAGCGGTGCGGCACAGGATGCGCGGGCGGCGGCGCGGCGACTGATCGAAGCTGCGCTGCCGGGGTGAGCGCGAGGCGGACGCCTCGGCGCTCAGATCCAGCGCGCGGCCAGAGTCACCAGTTGCCACATACCGACGAGCGCGATGATTCCGCCGCAGACGAGATTGATGCGATGCAGGAAGCGCGGTTCGAGGTGGCGGCCGAACCAGGCGGCCGCGGTGCTGAGGATGAGCCACCACACCGCCGAGCCGAGGAATACGCCGAGGATGAAGATGGCCGACTTGCCGCGCGCCTCGCGGCCGACTTCCAGTCCGGCCGCGGCGATGATGCCCGCGAAGGCGATGAGGGTCATCGGATTGGCGAGCGTCAGCAGGAACGTGGAAAAATAGGCGCTGGCTGGAGAAGCCGCTTTCGCCAGGGCGGGGCGCGGACGGTCGCCGGCCGGGCCCCAGCCGTTGATGGGGGCGTGGTCGCGCATCGTGCGCAGGCCGAGGTAGAGCAGAAACACGCCACCGGCCAGTTGCAGCGGGGAGTGAAACTCTTCGATGGCGGTCGCGATAAACGACAGGCCGAGCGCGGCGAGGGCGCCGTAAAAGGCGTCGGCGGTGGCGGCGCCGAGCCCCGAAAGAAAGCCGATGAAATGCCCGTCGGTCAGCGAACGGCGCAGGCAGAGGAGCGCGATGGGCCCGACGGGAGCCGCGATGGAGAAGCCGATGGCGAGGCCTTTGAGGAAATTCTCCACGTTTGTATCCGCCTTTCCATCACGTCCGGGCGGGAAGGGGCGCCACCCGGAGGCCGGCGCCCAGCGTTCGCAGGCGGTCGCGGCGCGATCAGCTCGCGACCGTGTCGACGTAGCGGCGGATCGCGACGACCTCGTAATTCTCCTCCGAGGCGCCGATGCGGACCTTCACCTGGTCGCCGACCTTTTTCGAGAGGAGGGCCTGGCCGAGCGGGGTCTTGTAGGCAATGACGTGGTTCTCGGGATTGCTGTCCCACGCGCCGAGCAGCGTGTAGGTCGCGGCATGGCCGGATTTCAGATCGCGGACATCGACGATGCTGCCGACGCTGATCTGGTCGACGGTCGCCTCCTTGAAGTCGGTGATGCGCGCGCGGCTGAGATCGCGCTCGAGCAGCGTCTTCTGGGCCATGAGCACCTGTTGGTCCTGTTTGGCCATCTTGTATTCGGAATTCTCCTTCAAGTCGCCGTGTTCGCGGGCGACGGCGATGGCCTTCGAGTTTTCCGGGATCTTCTTGGAAACGAGGTTCTCGTATTCCTCGCGCTTGCGCTCGTAGCTCCCGCGCGACACCAGCAGTTGTTCCTCCTTGCCCTCGGCGTCGGCGGCGACGAGCGACTGGATGTTCGGGAAGATTTTGATGAACCGGGCGAGCAGCGACTTCTTCGTGAGCTCCTCGAAGCCCTGGTTGAGCAGGAGGGTGTTGGCGAGATCGCGGGCCGTCTCCGGGTCGGCGGTGGCGAGAAGGTCGCCGATCAAGTCGGCATCCTCGCTCAGAATGTCGGCGAGGGGAATGCGGCGCGCGCTGGCGGCCTGCAGCGCCTCGTAGTCGATGGCGAAGAAGATCGCACCCAGCAGGCGCGGGGTGATGAGGTCGTTCAGCAGCTTGGCGAATTTCTTCGAGTGGCGGTTCTTGACGATCCAGAGGAGAACCGGGGCGCGGAGGTTCTGCTCGACCTGCCAGCGTTTGAGCGTGGCGGCGAGGTCGTCGGCGTAACCGTTGTCGACGAGGAAATTGATGCACTCGGTCGTGAACTTTCCCTGCGAGGCCTTCAGCAGGCCGAAGACGATGTCGCGGCACTCAATCGGATGGGTCTCCTTGATGAGATCGAGAAACCGGCTCTGGAAGTGGACCGGGATCTTTTCAGCGATGGCGGGCAGATCGCGGGTGTTGGAAATGAGCGTGGACTGCGAGGGCTCGAGCGAGGCGACGTCGGCGCCGGCGAGCTTGGCGAGATCGTCACGGACCGCGGCGCCATAGAGGCGCTCGGAGGCATCGAGCTGGTTACTGTCCTTCACCGACTCGGTGACGGCTTGGAGGACGGCGTTGAGGTCGGTCGTGATCTCTTTCTTGTCGGTGGCGCTCAGCAGTTGCTCGGCGAGGGAGATGCGGCGACGGGCCGAACGGGTCGCGTTGAACGCCTCCACGATTTCGTCCTCGGCCGACACGGGGGTCTCGCGCAAAATGTAGCACTCAGTCTTCTTCGCGGGCACGGCGACGCGCGGGTCCTTCGCGACGGCCTTCTTGGCGCTGGCCCACCATTTCTTGAACCGTTCCTCGCCGACGACCTGGGCGAGCGTGAGCTCGAGGTCGATCGCGGTCGTCGCGCTGTTCGGATAGGATTGGAGGGCCTCGACGACGAGCTGGGCGGGATTGTTTTCGACGAGGTCGGAGATCTTTTCGGACTCGGTCTGCTTGCGCACCATGATGTGATTCGCGGGCAGGACATCCATGGTGGTGACGCAGAACGCCGGGTCCATCGGGTGCCCCTTCTTGGAGGCAAAATCGATGATCAGCTTCTGCGTGGCCTCGTCGTAGCTCTTGATCTGCCCAAAACCCCAGCTGCGATGCACCACGTAGGCGCCGGCCTCCATGGCCTCGAGCTTGGCTTTGGCCGCCTTGAGCGACGGGTTCTTGGCGACGAGCGCAGAAACAGCTTCCGAATTCATAGAAGAGGGCTTTTGAGAGTCTGAATCGAGTAGTTGAGGGCAGGCAGGGCGGGTATGTCAACCCAGCGGGTTGCCTCGGCCGGAGCGGCTGGCGACGCCCATTTTCTTTCTCTTTCCTCGTTATCTTTCTCTTTATCCGGCGTCTGGGGCCTGGCGAAAGAAAGTTCTGAGCGAAGCGGCATCCTCCCGGATAAAGCGGAAAGAGAAAGAGGAGGACGGAGACCGCAGACTTGCAAGCGACCGTGGTTGGCGGAGCCTGAAGGGATGTCTTCTCCCGTCCCGCCGGGCACTCCGGCTACTGCGTGGCCCACGGCGGCCCGATTGCTCGTGCGCTGGCTCGACTTGAATGAGCGCGTCGATGCGTTGCTGGAGGGCCTTCCGCGGACGTGGCCGCGTGCCGAACGCGCGCGCTGCCAGGCGCTGCTCTTCGGCGCCGTGCGCAATCTCGGTCGCATTGAATCTCATCTGACAACGCTGCTCGCCCGGCCTCCGCGCGCACGGGTGCGTGCCGTGCTGTTGCTGGCCGGGTATGAGTTGATCGAAGGTGGCGGCGACGGTCACACCGCGCGCGTGGTGCATCACGCCGTCGAGCAGGCCAAGGCTCTGGCCAGTCCGGCGGAAGCGCGGCTCGTCAACGCGGTGGTGCGCAAGCTCGCGACCGCTCTCGCCGCCGAAGCCGAACCGGGGCCGCAGGCGTCGACGAAGGCGCTCGCTGCGTATTTTTCGCACCCGCAATGGCTCGTGGACCGCTGGTGGGCGCAGTTTGGGCCGGAAGCGACGCGCGCGTTACTGGCGTGGAACCAACGACCCGCGCCGCTTTACGCGCGCTGGCGTTTGCGCGAACGCGGACCGACGGACGCGGAGCTCGCCTGGCTCGTGCCGACTCCGTGGGCCGGGTTCTATGAGATCAAGCCCGGCCACTGGGCCGACGCCGAACCGTTGCTCGCGAGCGGCGTGCTTTATGTGCAGGATCCGGCGACGCGCCTCGCGGTGGAGTTGCTTGCTCCCCAGGCAGGCGAGGCGGTGCTCGATGCGTGCGCCGCTCCCGGCGGCAAGAGCGTGGCGATCGCCGATGCGATGGGGCGTGGCCGGGTCGTGGCGATCGACCTGCCCGGACCGCGCATCGAACGGCTCAAAAGCAATCTCGCCCTCGCTCCGTCCGGGGTCGACGTGGCGCTGGTCCCGGCGGATCTGGCGAAAAATGCGCGCAAGCTCCTCGAGGAGTTCTCGCTGCCGCTTGAGTATCCGGCGGTGCTGATCGATGTGCCTTGCTCCAACACCGGGGTGATGCGGCATCGCGTGGATGTGAAATGGCGGTTGCAGGAGGGCGACTTTCACAAGCACGCGCAGCAGCAACTGGCGTTGTTGTCCGGGGCGGCCCGCTACGTCGCGCCCGGTGGCCGGCTCGTCTACAGCACCTGCAGTCTCGACGCCGACGAGAACGAGCGCGTGGTGGAAGCGTTTCGCCGAAAATCCGCGGGACGCTTCGACCTGGTCGATCAGCGCATGAGTCGGCCGTGGGAAACCGGCCACGACGGCGCGGCGGTTTTCCTGCTGCGACGGACCGAGTGAGGCGCTTTTCCGGCTCCACGCGACCGCCTGCGGCGTCAGGCGACGCGCGTTCGGTGTTTCCCGGTGGCTGAGAAGCACCTACCTCACCAGATCGAACACCTCGATCCGTCGCGTCGTCTCGACGCGGCCGTCGAGAAGCGTCACGTCGATCGCAACCGCTTGGTCGATGAGTTCGCGATAGCGACGCAGATCCCATTTTTCCACGAGTTCGCCGTTGAGCCGCGTGATGAGGTCGCCGACCTGCACGCCCAGTGTGTCGGCGGGGGAACCCGGGACGACGCTGGCGACCCGCCAATAGGCCGGAGTCTTGGCGAAGCTGAGTCCGAGGCTGCGCTTCGGCGGCGTCGGTAGCGGCGCGGGCGTCTCGCGATGGAAGGTCACGTTGCCGCGCGCCTGGTCGAAGGTGATCGTGAAATGGCGCAACACTTCGCCGCCCAGCGAGGACAGTTCGTCGGTCAGATCCACGACCGGTTCGGGCAACGGATACAAACCGATCTGCAACGTGTCAGCGAGGCGGCCGACTTCCTGCATGCGATTGCCGAGCAGCGTGCCGACGCTTGCTCCCGGGCGCGGCGTGCTCACCCAGCGCAGATCGCCGAGACCGACGGGGTTGAGGTTCAGCGGGCCGTCGCTGCCCGAGTCGATCAGCGCGAGCAGCGTCTTGTCGCCGAGTTGAATGGGAATCAGCGGCACCTTCGTCGTGTTGTCGAAGGCGATCCGGGCGCCGGGCGTGAGCGGCGGTTCGCCCGCAGGCGTCACGATCAGGCGCGACTGCGGGTAATCCAAGGTGAGGATCGTGTCGCGGAAAAGCGGGAAACCGAGCACACCGTCGAGTTTTACGCCCAGATGCGCGGAGAGCTCGGCGCAATCGTAGACGAGGGCCTGCACGTTTTCGAAACGTGCATCCCCGAGCGCGATGCGGCGCAGCGTCACGCTCGTCAGCGTGGTGAGCTCCCCGTTCGCCGCGCGCACGCGCACCTGCGGCGTGTCGAGGGCGGCGAGCTCGGTGGCAAAACGCGACGCGTAGTCCGGCGTGATGAGCGTGACGGAGGAACCGGTATCAATGAGGAAGCGCGCCGGCCCCCGTTTGTCGCCTTCGACTTCGACGACGAGGTGATTGCCGTAAAGCTGCGCGGGGATGACGACCAGCCGGGAGGCGAGCCGGGTACGTCCCGGCTTCGGCCCGGCTGGGCCGCGGCAACTGGAGAACGTTAGCAGGCAGGCGAGCGCGAGCAGAACGAGTGACCATCGGCCGAGGAGCAGCGAAAGCCGGCCGCGCGCGCGCGGCGCCTTCCGCCCTCCGTCCTCCGGCTTCGGGCCTCTGGCGGCTCGCTTCATTTTTTCGGTTGCGGCAGGCGCAGGCTCAACGTCCAGGCGCTGCCGGCGAGGAGGGCGGCCACGACATAGAGCGTGCGCGCGCCGACCGTCCAGAACACGACGCCGGCGATGATCGGGGTAACGGCCCGCGCGAGCGAACCGAGTGAGCGGAAGATGCCGAGCACGCGCCCCTGTTCGCTGGCCTCCGCATACAGCGAGATGAGCCCGGTGGTCGACGGATTGATCAGGCCGCCGCCGAGAGCGAGAAGGCCGACGCCGAGATAAAGCACCGACGGAGTCGGCGCGAACCCGACGCTGACGAAGCCGAGCGTCGAGCAGATCATGCCGGCCGACAGCACGGTCGTCTCGCGCCAGCGCACCAGCAGTTTGCGGACGATCATGCCCTGAGTCACGATCGAGCAGACCCCGAGGAAACCCATGACCATGGCGTTTTGCCGGGCGGTGTAGCCGAAGCGCTCGGCGCTCAGAAAGACGAGGGAGGTTTCCATCGCGACAAAGGCGAGTGCGTAGGTGAACGCGACGAGATTGATGCTGCGCACCGCGCCGTTGTCGAGCGAGAGGATGGCCCGCAGCGGGTTGCGCAAGCGCGGCTCGGCGGAGCGCCCGCGGGCATCCGCGCTGAGTGTCTCGCGGAATCTCCGCGCGATCCAGACGAGGTTGACCAACCCGAGGACGAACGCGATCAGCGCGGGCACCGAAAAGGGATTCACGCCGAAACGCGCCAGCGCCGGCGCGTGATCGAGCAGGTTGATCTGCGCGGAGAGGCCTCCGATCAACGGGCCAGTGACGAGTCCGAGTCCGAAGGCCGCGCCGACGAGCCCCATGGCTTTCGAACGCTCCTCACGCGAGGTGACATCGGCCACGGCCGCGGTCGCGACCGAGAGGTTTCCGCCGAAGGCGCCCGCGAGCAGGCGGGCCACGAGGAACAGCCAGAACGAGCCGCTGAAGACCCACAGCAGGTAACTCGCCGCGGTGCCGGCCACGGTGAACAGCAGCACGCTGCGCCGCCCGCGACGATCGGAAAGCCCGCCCCAGAACGGCGAGAACACGAATTGCAGCAGCGAGAATAGCGAACTGATGACGCCGCCGAAAAGCACCTCGGGCAGGTGGGTCTCGTTGCCCAGCGCCCGCGCGATCGTCTCGATGTGCGCGAGCAGCCAGCCCAGCACGCCATGCGTGCCCTCGGTCTCGAGGTAATGGCGCAGCAAATCCGGACCGAGCGGGAAGATGATCGAGAACCCGATGAGGTCGATGTAGAGGGTGAGGAAAATGACGCCGAGCGAGAGGGGACGCTGAGCGGCAACGGACTTTGCGGTGGCGGTGGACACGGAAGCGGCAAAGCAAACGACTGTGCGTGAGAACGCCAAGGCGCAAACGAAGAGCAGGCGCGTCATCCCGCCAGTATCAGAGGGGCTTCCGGTACCGCGCAGCCTTTCGACGCCCCTGTTTCCCATGGCGGAAACGCGATCGCCAGCCCCGAGCCTCCCCGTGGCCCAAGGCGGGTTGCGTGTGCGCAGGAAGACACGCCCCTCTGCCCATCACGCACGACCCTCGGACGCGAGCGCACGACTCGCTGACATCGGCCCTTGGCCGCCTTACAACCGCGCTGGAGCACTCGGACGAGTGCGCATGAGCAGCCGACAGACGTGTATCAGCCGCTGACGCGCCAGCATGAGCCGCTGACACGGCTGTTAGAGCATCTGACGGACGTGCTGGAGCATCTGACAGGCCTGCAAACGCAACTGACGAACGTGTTCGAGTGCCTGACAACGCCGCGAGAGTGTCTGACATGGCTGCGAGAGCATCTGACAGGCGTGCAAACGCCAATTACAGGCGTGCGCGAGCGTCTGACGGGTGCGTGAGAGCGTCTGACAGCGTTGCGGGACTGTCTGACAACGCTGCGAGCGTGTCTGACACCGCCGCGGGCCCGTTTGAGAGGGCTGCGGAAGTCTCTTACGCGCTCGTGGAAGCATCTGACGAGCGCGCACACGATGCGGCGGACTGTGCGGCAAAGCCGCGCAAAGGTCGCCGGAACGTTGCGGTCGAACGCGGCCTCCCTCGACGGCGGCCCCAAGATTTCGGGTGGCCAAGGTAGGAGCCCGCTTGCGCGCGATTCCCTGGGGGCGCGGGCCGCTGGCCCGCAATCGATCGGATGCGGGCGGGCCGCCCGCGCTCCCATCGCGCAAGCGCGCTCCCGCTATGAAATTCCCGGGCCAGCTTCCCTGCGTGGGCTGCTATTTCCCGCGGTTCACTTCGTCGCCCCGTCGCCCAGCAATTGGCGCAACTTCTCGCGCAGCGCCGAGACGGAGAAGGGTTTCTGCAGGAAAGCGATCGAGCCGCCATCCTGGACGAGGTGACCGATGGCGTCCTCTTCGCTGTAGCCGCTCATCAGCAACACGTTCACCTCCGGCCGTAGTTTCCGCATGCGCTGCAACACCTCGTCGCCGCGCATCCCGGGCATCGTCAGGTCGAGCACGACCAGATCGTAGCGCAGCCCCGAGTCTTCGAAACGAGAGAGCGCCTCGGCGCCGTCGGCGGCGGTGTCAACTTGAAGCCCCATCGAGCGCAACATGTGAGAGGTGACGAAGCGGACCGACTCCTCGTCGTCGACGAGCAGGATGCGGCCGAAGTGATGCCAGGGCGAGTTGGCGCTGCGGTGCGATGCGGTGGGCTTGGAACGATTGGCGGCGCGGGGCAGCAGCAGGCGGAAGCTCGAGCCGTGGCCGAGGGTGCTGTCGACGATCAGGGCGCCCTGATGTCCCCGAACGATGCCGAGCACCGCCGCGAGCCCGAGGCCGCGGCCCGCGAACTTCGTGGTGAAAAACGGATCGAAGATGCGGGCGAGGGTCTCCGGCGCCATGCCGGCGCCCGTGTCGCGCACCTCGAGGAAAACGTAATCGCCCTCCGGCAGCGACGGCGTGAGCACGGCGCGGCCCAGGACCGCGGCGTCGGCGAACTGCACGCCGGTCGTGAGCGTGATCTCGCCGGGGTTGTTCCCGATGGCGTCCGACGCATTGATCACGAGATTCATGAGGATCTGCCGCATCTGGGTCGTGTCGGCCATCACCGGGGGCAGATCGGTCGCGAGCTGAAAACTCAGCTGCGCCTGCTTGCTGATCGAAAGGCGCAGGAGCGGCACGGTGTTCTGCACGAGCTCGCTGAGATTGAGCGCCTCGATGACGAAACGCCCCTTGCCGGAGTAGGCAAGCATCTGCTGGCACAGCTCGGCGGCGCGCAGGGCGGCGAGCTCGATCTGGCGAACGTGTTGCTGTTCGGCCGACTCGGGCGGGAGTTCGACGGCCACGAGGCTGGCGTTGCCCATGATGCCGGTGAGCAGGTTGTTGAAGTCATGCGCGATCCCGCCGGCGAGCATGCCGAGACTCTCGAGTTTTTGCGACTCCAGCAGCTTGCGCTCGAGCATCACCTTTTCGGCCTCGGCCTGACGCTGCGCGGTCAGATCGCGCTGCGTCCCCCAGATGCGCACCAGTGAATCCTGTTCGCGGATACCGATCAACGAGTAGACGAAGATCCTTCGCCGGCCGTCGCGATCGGTCTCGAAGGATTCCGCTTCCTGCAACCGCATGCCTTTCGTGAGAAAACTGCGCAGGAGGCCGCGGTGCCGGTCGTCAGCCGGGTCGCGGAGCTGGCGCAACGGCGTGCCGGCCAGTTGCGCGGCGTTGTCGAAGCCATACAGGCGGGCCATCGCGTCGTTGCATTCGGCGAGCTGGCCGTGCGCGTAGAGGTGCGCGATCTGCGCCTCGATCTCGAGTCCCGCGGGCAGCGGCGGATTCAGTTCGACGCGCCAAATGCCCTCGGCGCTCTGGGTGACGAAGGCCCGGTAACGTTCCTCGCTCGCCGCCAGCGCCCGTTCGACGTCGATACGGCGGCCGATGTCGCGTTCGAGCGTCGCTTGCGTGGCGCGCAATTCGGCGGTGCGCTCCCGGACCAGTTGTTCGATCTGCGTTGTGCGGCGGCCGAGGGAGAACAGATACGCCGTCATCACCCCGGTCAGTCCCAGCCCGAGCACAAGCATCGTGCCGGCGTAGCTGTCCTTCTGTGACGCGATCCAGCCGGGAGTCGGGCGCAGCCACAGTTCCCACGTGCGTCCCGCGAAACCCAGCGGGACCATCGAGTGCAGCGGCGACTTCGCAAAGTCGATGGGCGTGACGGACGGCGACGAACTGGCGGTGCCCCCGGCCGGACTGTAGAGCAGCGTCTGGGCGTCGCCGGCTGGGGTTTTGTCGAGAAAGAGAACGTCGAACGGCGCGGCGCGTTGATAGGCCGTCACCCGGGCGAGCACGTCGCTGAGCCGGAACACGCCGAACACGAAACCGCGGACGGCATCGGCTCTCGCTTCGGGCGAATCGGCGGTCAGGGGTTGGCGGTAGACGGGCAGGTGCAGGATGTAGCCAAAGGTGGTTTGCGCGCGATCGTCGAGCAACGGCACCCGGCCGGTGGCGCGCAGGAGTCCGTCGCGCATGCTCGCCTGCATCTCTGGCCACGTGACGCCGGAGACGAGATCGAAACCGAGCGCCGGCCGGTTCGGAGCGTAGGGCTCGACGTAATACACGGGGAAGTGCACGGGCCGGGACGGGGAGGGCACGAGGACTTTGCTGCCCGGCTGGCTGCGGTCGGAGATCCTAAAATCCGGAAAACCCGCCGCTCGGGCGGCCGCTTCGTATTCGGTGCGCTCGGCTCCGGCGACGCGGGGGACCCACTCGAGGGCCTGGATGCCGGCGTAGCGCTGTTCGTAATCGCGGGCGACGTGGCTGAATTCTTCGCGCGTCACCTCGGTCGAGACATCGAACACGGTGCGGATGCCGTGAAGCACGCTCGCGTGCTCATTGAGAGTGTCGCGGGTGACATCGACAAGGCCGGCGGCCCGGCGCTCGAACTCCCGGCGGACGAACGCGTTTTCGCGCGTCCGCATTTGCAGAAACACGGTCACGCTCAAGAGCGTTCCGACGCTGGCCACGGCGGCCGGCCACCACCAGACACGACGTCCGTCAGTTCGGGAACCGGAAGGGGCAGTCGGCGCCGAGGTCGGTTTCACGGCCGGAAATTAATCGTGATCTGCGGAAGCCAGGCAATCCCGGAGGGGAAACGGTAGGGACGGTCTGTGACCGGCCCTTGAGGGGGTCGTTTCCAGCACTCGCGTAGCGAGGCAATGAGCGTAGCCGTGGGCTTGCTCGCCTCGCCGCCCGCAAGCCGGGCACCCGCTCGGCTCGCCCTTCGCTCCGCTCCGGGCTTGCGCCATCTCCGCGCTGCGCGCTCCGTCAGCCCACGGAATTCAGGCACAAACGGGAAGGTGCGTCGCGTAGCGACGCTCGAGGCAAAAGCGTCAGGCGTCGCTATGCGACGCGTCTTCCCTGTGTTCGTGAGCCGTGGGTTAATACCCACGGCTAATTTCACACGGTCGCGCCGCGACCTGAAAACGACCAAACCATAGGGCCAGTCACCGACTGGCCCTGCGCCTTACATCCGGTAGGGCAGCGGGTATCGGCCGGTGAGTTTCGCCACGCGCTCCTTCGCCTCATTGATGGCAGCGGCTTCGCCTTCGGTGCCGATGCCGCGCAGGACGGTGTCGATCGCGCCCGCGATCTCATCCATGTCGGCTTCCACCATGCCGCGGGTCGTCACCGCCGGCGTGCCGAGGCGGATGCCCGAGGCCTGGAACGGCGAGCGCGTCTCGAACGGCACGGTGTTTTTGTTGCAGGTGATGTGGGCGAGATCGAGGGTCTCCTGGGCCTTCTTCGCGGTGAGTTCGGGAAGATTCGCGCGGAGATCGACGAGGAAAAGGTGGTTGTCGGTGCCACCCGAGACGACCTTGTAGCCGCGCTTGCCCATCGCGGCGGCGAGCGCGCGGCTGTTCTTCACGATCTGCTCGCTGTAGGTCTTGAACTCGGGCTTGAGGCACTCGCCGAAGCACACGGCCTTGGCGGCAATCACGTGCATGAGCGGGCCGCCCTGGCCGCCGGGAAACATGGCGGAGTCGATCGCCTTTGCGTGCGCGGCCTTGCAGAGGATGAGGCCGCCGCGCGGACCGCGCAGGGTTTTGTGCGTGGTCGTGGTGACGAAGTCGGCGTGCGGCACGGGCGAGGGATGCACGCCCGAGGCAACGAGGCCGGCGATGTGCGCGATGTCGGCAAAAAGATACGCGCCCACCGAGCGGGCGATCTCGCCCATGCGCGCAAAGTCGATCACGCGCGAGTAGGCGCTGGCGCCGACGGTGATCATCTTCGGCTTCTCGCGCTCCGCGACGGCGGCGAGTTCGTCGTAATCGATCAGGCCGTTGTCCTCGCGCACGCCGTATTGGGAAAAATTATACAGCTTGCCCGAAAAGTTGGCCGGGTTGCCGTGGGTGAGGTGACCGCCGTGGCTGAGGTTCATGCCCAGAACCTTGTCGCCCGGCTGGAGGACCGCGGTGTAGACGGCGAAATTCGCCTGCGAGCCCGAGTGGGGCTGCACGTTGGCGTGCTCGGCGCCAAAGAGCTTTTTCGCGCGCTCGATGGCGAGCGTCTCGACCTTGTCGACGTGTTCGCAGCCGCCGTACCAGCGCTTCGCCGGGTAACCCTCCGCGTATTTGTTGGTCAGCACGCTGCCTTGGGCCTCCATCACCGCCGGGTAGGTGAAATTCTCCGACGCGATGAGCTCGATGTGGCTCTGCTGGCGCGAGAGCTCGGCGGAGATCGCCGAGTAGATTTCAGGATCGAGGGTTTTGAGCGGAGCGGAGTTGAGCATTGCGGGAGGAATTGGCAGGTGCGGACTCGTCGAAACGAAAGCGCGAGCGGAAGGGGTAATGTCGCGCTCCGCAATCCGAAATCCGCGGGAGCCCAAGGGCCGGGCGTGGCCGCGCCGAGGCGCCTCAGTCCGCGGCGGGCTTCGCCGCCAGGGTCTTGAGGAACTCGATCAGCGAGGGGATCGCCTCCACCATCTCGTCGCGGCAGGCCTCGTAAAGTTGCACGGGTCCGCCGAAAGGATCGCAGATTTCCCGGTCGGCACTGCCCGGCATGAATTCGCGGAACAGGTGCACGTGCGCCGGCGGCGGATCATACATGAGGTTGATCATCGCCCGGTGGCTCTCGGTCATGACGAAGATCGCCAGCGCATCGCGCACCAACTCGGCCGTCAGGGGGCGGCTGATGTGGCGGGCGATGTCGAGCCCGACCTTTTTGAGCGCATAGACCGAGTGATCCGTCACCTGGTCTCCTGGACGGGCGGCGACGCCGGCCGTCAAAACTCGCAGCGACTTGAGGGGTTCGGGCTGGGCTTTGAGCGCGTGCTGTAACAGAGCGCCTGCCATGGGGCTGCGGCAAATGTTGGCAGTGCAAACCGTGAGGATGTGTCCTGGCTGGGCCATGTGGCGGTGGCTAACGGACACGGTTTTAGGCGAAAGGCAACGCCGCGGTGCGCCCCTCCGGCGCCCGCCGCGCCGACGCTGACGAAGGCGACGCGTCCTTGGAGCGCGGGCGGGCCGCAGCGGCTCGCCCGCTGTTTTTCCGGATGCGGGCCGGCGGCCCGGGCTCCCAAGGGATATGCGACCGGCAGCCAGTGGCGGCCGCAAACTTGACGGGGATCAAGCCCGGGCGCGGTCCGACCGGCTGCGTTCTTGCCTCGGGCCGGCGGGGCGGCAGTCGTTGGGCCGCACCCATGACCCGTCGTCTCCAACTCAGCGCCGTCCTGCTCGCGTGGCTCCTGGCCACGGGCAGCCACTGGGATCTGGTGCAGACCGTCGCGTGGGGCCGTATGATCGGCAACTATGCGCGCGACATGTCGATGGTAGAGGCGATCCGGCTGACGTTCACCTCCGGTAAACTCTGCCGGATGTGCGAGGCCGTGCAGGAGGCAAAACAGCAGCAGAGCGACGCGACCGTTCCAGGGGGGAAACTCGACGGCAAGGTCCTGCTGGTTTTCCAGCCCGCCCCGCACGTGGTGATCGACGTTCCTGCGCTCGAGCGGTGGGTTCCGGCCGACGACACCTGGTCGGGCCGCGGGCGAGCGTCGCCGCCGGTGCCGCCTCCGCGTGAGCTGAGGGCCTGACCGGCTTCGGTTGCATCCCGTCCTTTCGTGCCGCGGCGTCCGGGTGACGCCGACGCACGGGTGTGTTCGAACCCACTGGCAGGGCGCCGGCGGCGGGTTCGGCGCGTTTCTCCATATCCCGCGGCGCCATGCTCTCGTGTCTGAACTCATGAATTTCCTCTCGTCCGCTTCCCGAACGCTCGCCGGTTGCTTGATTGGTGTAAGCTCCGCCGCGTTCTCAATCGCGATCGAACTCCCGGTTGCGCTCGACCGCTTCGACGTGACGACATCGCGCTTCGCCAGCCTCACGTCACCGGTGCTCGACGCCGCGAGGGCTGACCTCGCGTCCACGCCGGGTGGTGTGGACGTCGTCGACGCCGAACAGTTCCTGCGTGGACGCGCCAGCACGGTGGCCGACACGTTTGCGTTCTCGGCCGGAGTCTTCGCGCAGCCGCGTTTCGGCTCGGACGAGGCGCGGCTTTCGATCCGCGGGTCGGGTCTCCAACGAACGTTTCACGGCCGTGGTCTGCGCGTCTTGCAGGACGGCGTGCCCGTCAACCTCGCCGACGGGAGTTTCGACTTCCAGGCGCTCGAGCCGGCGAGTGCCGCCTACATCAACGTCTGGCGCGGTGCCAACGCGCTCGCCTTCGGCGCCTCGACGATGGGCGGGGCGATCGACTACGTGTCGCGCACCGGGCGCGATGCTCCGCCGCTGCTCGCGCGCGTCGAGGCCGGCAGTTTTGATTATCTGCGGACGTCGCTCGCCGGCGGCGGCGCTCGCGGTCGCGGCGATGCCTACGCAGCCTTCACGCATCAGTCCCAGGCGGGCTTCCGGGCGCATGCGGCTCAGCGAAACGACCGCCTCTTCGCCAACGCCGGCGCGCGTTTGAGCGAGGCAGTCGAAACCCGTTTTTTTCTGACCGGCGTGGCGACCGACTCCGAATTGCCCGGCAGTCTCACGAAGGCCCAGCTCGGCGCCGATCCCAGCCAGGCCGCGGCGGTGAATCTCACGCTCAACCAGAAACGCGACTTCGAGCTGCTGCGTATCGCCAATAAAACTACGCTGCGCGCCGGCCGCACGATGTGGGATCTCAGTGCCGCGTGGTCTTACAAGGACCTCGACCACCCGATCCACCAAGTGGTCGACCAGCTCTCCAACGACCTCATGGTCGGTCTCGCTGCAACGCGGAGTGGAGAGCTTCTCGGTCGCACGAGCCGGTTGCGCGCGGGCGTGCTGTTCCAACGCGGCACAACCCGCGCGGCGAATTTTGCCAATGTTGGCGGCCGGCGCGGCGCACTCATCTCCTCCGCCGATCAACGCGCGACCAATGGCGAGGGCTTCGCCGAACTTCAGACGGAACTCGGGCGCGGTTTCACGCTGGCGACCGGTGCGACCGTCGCGGCGAACCGCCGGCGCAATGAACGGGTGGTGGGCGGCGCCCCGAGCTACACCCTCGCTTACGACGAGGTCTCGCCGAAGCTTGGCCTGCGCTGGGACGGCGCCGACGTGCAAGTCTACGCCAATGTCTCCGGCAGTTACGAGCCGCCCTCGTTCAGTGAGACGCTGATCAATCTCGCTCCCCGCGCGGCGCAAACGGCAACGACGCTCGAGGTCGGCACGCGCGGAGAGCGGGGCGCGGTGCGCTGGGATCTGTCGCTCTACGCGGCCCGCGTCCGGCACGAACTGCTGAGCCTGGTCGATCCGGTCACGCTCCTCGCGGCGACGATCAATGCCGATCGCACGACGCATGCAGGCGTCGAACTATCGGGTGAACTCGATCTGCTTGGCAGCCGCTGGAATGAGGCGCCGGCACGGCGGCTCGTGCTGCGCGGCGCGTGGACGTATGGCCGGTTCAAATTCGACGACGATCCGATCTACGGCGACCGCACGCTCGCCGGACTGCCGCCGCATCTGATCCGCGTCGAGCTCGCGTGGGAGACGGCGTCGGGCTGGTATGTCGGACCGAACGTCGAGTGGGTGCCGCAGAAGGCTTGGATCGACCACCGCAACACGCTCGCGGCCGACCCGTATGCGATTGGAGGCTTTCGCTTCGGGCGCCGGAACGTGAAGGGGTTCTCGTGGTTTGCCGAGGCGCGCAACGTATTCGACAAACACTACGCGGCGACGACTGGAGTGATCGAGTACGCCGGCGGGGCCGACCAGCCGCAGTTCTTGCCGGGCGACGGTCGGGCGGCTTACGCGGGCGTCGAGTGGCGGTGGTAAGCATCGCCCCGCCAGTGGCGGGTCGTTCCGACCGCGCCGTGGGAACATGGCCGCCGAGACGAAGGCGGCCACTCGTCGCTCACGCCTTCCGCAGTGCCTTCAGCGCCTGGTAGACTTGCACGGCTCGCTGAAGAACGGCATCCACCGGCGGCGCTGGCGGCGGCTTCGGCTGTTCGTCACCGCCGGCCGGTGCGGGGGAGGCGGGTGGCGATTCCGCGGGCGCGGGTGTCGGCGCGGCGTCATCCGGGGCGGGCGGGGAATCCGGGACGGGGACGCCGTTGGCGTGGTCGCGCGTCATCGCGGCTTCGTCATAACGCTCCTTCTCCAGACGACGGGCGACGACGGCGGCCACCGGCGCGCCTTGCTCGACGGCTTCGTAGGCGAGCTGGTCCGCCTCGGGAGTCGTGGCGACTGCGATGTCCGGCGTCAGCGTCGGCGAAGCAGTGCCGAGAGTCAGCACCGTCGGCGCGCGCGCGTCGAGCAGGGCGAGGAGGGGCGGGGGCGTCGTGGCGCTCACCAGCACGAAACGCGGCGGCCCCTCGGCGGAGAGGAGCGGCCGCAGTTTCGCGGCGGCCGCGGGTGTCGCGAGGCTTGCGTGACGCAGGTCGATCACCAGCGGGCGCGTGGCGGCGGAGGGAAGCGTGAGTGTATCCACCTCCTTGATGCGCAGGTAGCCAAGACCCTGGCCGAGATCCTGCACCTCTGCGCTGCCAGCCGCATGCAACGCACCGGAGATGAGGAGGAAAAGAAGGACGAGACGTATCATCGGCGGTTGAGCTGACGCGCGCCGATGTCGCGGCGGAAGTATTTCGACGGGCATTGAATCTGGTCGCAGGCGGCGTACGCGGCGTCGGCCGCGGCGCGCAGACTTGGCGCGAGTGCGGTCACGCCGAGTACGCGGCCGCCGGCGGTGACGATTTGTCCGCTACCGTTTGTCGCCGTGCCGGCGTGGATGACCGAGACGCCCGCGGGCAGTGACTTCGGGAACGTGATCACGTCGCCTTTCGCGTAATGGTCAGGATACCCCTTGGCGGCGATGACCACGCAGAGGGCGTGTTCGGGTTTCACCGCGAGTTGCATCCCGCCGAGCCGGCCCTGCGCGGCGGCCCAGAGCAACTCGAGCACATCGGTGGCGAGGCGCGGCAGCACGACCTGGGTCTCGGGATCGCCGAAACGTGTGTTGTATTCGAGCACGCTCGGGCCGTCCGGCGTGAGCATGATGCCGATGAAAAGTGTGCCGCGAAAATCGATGCCTTCGTTTGCGATTGCATCGACGGATGGCTTTACGATCTCGCGATCGATGCGCGCGAGCAGCTCCGGCGTGACGACCTCGGCAGGCGAGTAGGTGCCCATGCCGCCGGTGTTGGGGCCGGTGTCGCCGTCGCCGATCCGTTTGTGGTCCTGCGAGGTCGGCAGGATGATATAATCGCGACCGGAAACCACGACGAGGATGGAGGTCTCCTCGCCGTACAGACAGTCCTCGACGAGAATCTGTTTTCCGCTGGCGCCGAACCTGCCGCCTTCGAGCATCTCGCGCACGGCGGCCTCGGCTTCGGCCGGTGTCTGCGCCACCACTACACCCTTGCCGGCAGCGAGGCCGTCGGCCTTGACGACAATGGGGATCGGGCGGGTGCGCAGATACTCGAACGCTGGCGCGACGGCGCTGAAAAACCCGGCCGGAGCGGTGGGGATCCCGTATTTGAGGAGAATCTGCTTGGTGAAGATCTTGGATGCTTCGAGGCGCGCGCCATCGGCCTTCGGCCCGTACGCGGGAATGCCGGCGGCCGCGAGCGCGTCGACCAAGCCGAGGGAAAGGGGGACTTCGGGCCCGACGACGACAAACTCGATTTGCTCCCGCTGCACCAAGCTCACGAGCCCGGCGACATCGTCGGCCGCGATCGGGACGCACGTTGCCTCCTGGGCGATGCCCGCATTGCCCGGCGCGGCGAGCACGCGTGGACGCGCCGGGGAGGCGAGCAGCGCTTTGACGAGCGCGTGTTCGCGCCCGCCGGAACCGACGACGAGGACGGAGCGGGGGAGTGTCATGCCGCGGCACCATGGCGTGCCCGACGCGCGGGCGGCAAGCGCTCAATCGGGAGACGTCATCGGCGGCGGCGGCCGGGAATCGGGCGAGACGCTGGGGCGTTCTCCCGGTCCGGCGCAAAGAATTCCCTGCCAGCCCTATGAAGAAACGACCTCATGGTGCGGCGTCGGATGAAGGAGTAAGGTGCACGCACCGAATTTGCATCGGTAAAATTGTGAAAGTATCCGCAACCAATCCGACGTCGCAGGCCAGAGTTTACGCCCAAGTTCGCGCCGCCCAGGAAGAGGCCGCGCTCGCGCGGACGCGGCGAGCCGTGCAGGAGGCGACGACCGCGTCGCACATTGGCAGCCGCATGTCGCTCAAAGTGAGTTCGGCGACGGAGGCCGTGCAGGAGGTCAGCGGCCTCGTGGTGCATGAGACGGCGGAGACGCCCGTGTGGCCCGGCAGCGTTGCCGTGCTCGACACCGCGTCGGGCAAACTCGTGTATCAGGCCCCGCCGCCGATGGGGCTGGTGTGAGGCGGTAGTGAATAGCTGAGAGCTTAGAGCCGAGAGCTGAGAGCTCAGAGGCCGAACCCGCTTAGCGTCAGGTTTTGCGAGCTGCGCAACACGCGCACTGCTTGGCTCTCGGCTCTGGACTCTCAGCTCTCAGCTCTGGACTCTCAGTTCTTAGCTATGGGCTTCCGCCTACAGCACCTGCAGTTTTTCGCGGTAAAAGGCCACCACCTCGTCCGGGTCGTCGGTGAACTGCAGGTAATCGGCCATCCAAGCCGGCGCGCGGCGGGTGGCGATCATGGTATCGATCTGCCCTTTTAGGTCGGCGAAAAATTTCGAGTCGTAGAAGACGAACGGAACGCGCGGCCGGATGCCGAGTTTGAGATTGCACAGCTCGATCCCGATCTCTTCGAGCGTGCCGACGCCGCCGACGTTGAAGATGCAAAAATCGGCCACCTCGAACCACTTTTGGCGGAAGTGGCGCGAGGTTTCCTGGAATGTATTGAAAAAGTCGACACCGAGCTCGGGCGGCTGGGCTTCGAGCTCGAGGAAGCACGCGCCGGTGAGCGCGCCCTGCAGGCGGGCGTGATCGGTGGCGAGGCGCATCACCCCGCCGCCACCGCCGGTGAGCACGGCGACGTTGGTGCCGATGAAGCCGGTGAGGTTTTCCACGAGAGTCGAGATGCGCTTGGACTGCTCGTCGCTGAGGCCGACGGCGCTGCCGTAGAAGGCGAGGATCGTCGCCTCCTGGAATTTCTTCACCAGCTCCTCCCGGATGAAGAAGCCGTGGTCCTTCTTGTAGGTGTGGAGGTACAAGTCGCCCATCGGCTCATTGTACCAGTAGACGTCGAGGCCGATGGCGTTGAAGTTGTCCAGCCGCCCGTGGGCGTTGCTCGAGAGAAAGAAACCGTGGGTGCGTGACGGCTGGCGGAAGATGATCCGCTTGAGCTTCAACGACTCGATTCGCGTGAGCAGCTCGATGTTTTCGAGCAGGTTGGGGAAATAATCGATGAGGAGCGAATCGGCGTCGTCGGGCGCGGCGTCCAGCGCCTGAATCATGGTGCGGTAGCCGCACGTCGAGGCGAGAAGCTCGGCGAGTTCGGACTTCAGATTCGCGGCCGAGCCCGCGTTGAAGAACAAGGAGTAGTTGTCCATCACCGCGCTCTGCCCCTGGACGGTGAGGCGCGTCCGCGGCCGCGGTTCACCGGAGGCTTTCGGCGGGTTCTCATCGAGGCACGCGTAAAGCTCCTTCGCGGAACCGAGCAGGCGCGTGCGCTTGCGGGCGAGGTTCTTCGACTCGGTGTCGGCCGGCACGGGCGCGCGAAACACCTCGACCGAGACCATCGGATTCACGACGGGCTGGTCGCCGGTGTTGTAGATCTCGAGCATGATATTCGTGCCGAAGGTCTTCACCGGGTCGAGCAGGATGGCGCTGGTGTGGATGCCGAAGTTGCCCTCGCCCTGGTTGAGTACGACGTAGTGTTCTTTCAAATACATCGAGCAGCTCGTGAGGATGCCCGAACGCGGAGCGATCGATAGCGGGGAGGCCTCGTGCCGGAGCTGGACCTTGTCGAGAAACGCGCGTCCGGCCTCGCCGCTGACGAGGC
>DASWVO010000394.1:0-26177 GCA_036406235.1 Opitutaceae bacterium | reverse complement strand
CATCTGGAGGCGCATTTCACCCAGGTCGGAATAAGCATGGAGGTTGTAAGCGTCCTGATAGGGCTGAAAGCCGGCCTTGAAAAAGGCCTCGTTGGGCCCGATCGCCGAACCGATCACGACAAAATCCGGGTCCGTTTTTTTGATCGCTTCATAAGCGACTTTGTAGGCCTCGACGTCGCGCTCGACCCACTCGGGATTCGCCGACGGAGGCTCGTTGCCGATCTGGAAGCCCCACAGGCCGTCCCGCTGGTATTTCTCGATGCTCTGGCGCAGGCCCTCGCGCAACGCCTCGTCCGAGTAGTCGGGCCCGTGGTGGTGTTCGATCGACTCCATGATCGGATAAACGATGCCGTAGGGCGCGATGCCGAAGCGCTTCGGCCAGGCGATCCGGCTGTCGTGGCGGTGCCCCTGGTCGAAATTCGGTGTGTAGGGCGCCGTGGCCGGCCAGTCCCAGAACACAAGGCAACGGCGGAGGCCGAGCCGCGCGGCGAGGGGGAAATAGTCGTAAACCGTGGCGTTCCAGGTGTGCGCGCCAAACGGCGTCGCCAGCGGATCCATGTGTTTGGTCACCGGCTCGGGCAGGATGGCGAACGAGGCGACATCGCGCGCCGCCGAATCCGCTCCGAGATCCATCGATGTGTGCACTTCGTAATAGGGCCCGACGCGCAGCGGGAGCGCGGCCAGCTCGAGCACCGTGCGGTAGCGATGCCAGCCGCCCGGGGCCGGGCCCGCCGGCGTGAGCACTGCCTCCTGCGCGGCCGCGGCCGGCGCCTGATAAAAATCCGTCACCTGCCAGCGCACGCGAAGGCGTTCACCGGCGAGCTCGGCCGGCGTCTCCAGCTCAAGTTCGAAGGCCGCGCGATCGCCCGGATAAAAGAGGTTGCCCACGCGATTGCTGCGAAACACCGCTTTCCGGTCACCGCCCTCCATGGGAATCGAGGCACCGACGTAGGCGAGCGAGAGCCCGTCCACGTGGAAGGTGCCGTGGGTCTTGTTAAACCGGATCTCGAGCGCGGCCCGCACCGTCCCGGTCGGCACGTCGAGGCGCTCCTTGAAATGCTGCCACGCCGCCCGGCCCGGGACGGCGACCAGCCGGCGCTCTTTCAGGAGTTTCCCCGAGCCATCAAAGCTCTTGAGGCTGAGCGAAACGTTGAACGACACGTCGGGGCTGTGCAGATCCGCCGCGCAGGCGCCGGCGAGCTCCCAGACCCCTGGCGTGATGGCGAATGTCGCGCTCTCGGCCCGCGTCGCCGGCAGCAGCGCCGCGTCTCGCTCGAGCCGGAGCGACTGGCGGCCGTCGATCTTGTCGGCAGGATCGAGGCGCACGTCGCCCTCGGTCGTCCACCCCTCTGGCGCGGCTTCGCCAATCTCGAAGGAGGCGTTCGGCAGGGCTGCCTTTTCTTGCGCGAACAGCCCGCCACCGCTGGCCGCAACTGCGAGCCACACTCCGAGGCGGAGCGCCACCGCCCGACCAACCCAGGAAAAACGCCGCCAAAGGGGAAACGGGGTCATAAAAGGCTTGTTGCGCAACAAATGTTATAAGAATGTCCCAAACAAGCCCAAAATCCGTTCATGTTGCCCCGTTTGCTGCCCGTCCTTCCTTCATTGTGCTTCGCTTCGTGTCCGTCCTGCTGCCGCTGCCCGCGAACCATGAGCGGCCGGACGGTCGGAGGATGAACGTGTGCCGATGAAAGACCAGCCTGCTCGCCCGCCCGCGCGATCCTTTTCTCCCCCTTAAACATTCCCCATGCACTTCATTGATTGGACCCTCATGGCGCTGCCGTTCGTCATCATCGTCAGCATCGCCCTGTACACCCGGCGCTACGTGCGCAGCGTTGCCGATTTCATGGCGGGGGGCCGGCATGCAGGACCTTATCTGCTCTCGACGGCGGGCAGTGAGAAACTCGCCGGCGCCGCGCTCTTTGTGGCCACGCTCGAGCGGTTCGCGACCGCCGGTTTCACCTACGAATGGTGGAATCAACTGCTGTCCCAAGTCGGTCCGATCTTCCTCATCGTCGCGATCTCCGGCTTTGTCATCTATCGCTACCGGCAGACGCGGGCGCTCACCCTCGCGCAGTTCTTCGAGATGCGCTACAGCCGGAGATTCCGACTGTTCGCCGGTATGCTCGCGTTCTTCGCCGGCATCCTGAACTTCGGCGTGATCCCCGCGATCGGCGCGCGCTTCTTCGTGTATTTCCTCGGGCTGCCGACGAGCCTGGAGCTGTTTGCGTTCACCGTTCCCACCTTCGTGGTGTTGATGGTGTGTTTCATCGGGGCGGCGGTCATTTCAACCACCGTCGGCGGCCAGGTGACGATCCTCGTGACGGACTGCGTGCAAGGCATGCTCACGCAGATTTTCTACGTCGTCATCGCTGTTGTGATGGTCGGCGTCGTCACCTGGCCGCAGATCGAGCACGTCCTGCTCACGCAGCCGGCCGGTCAATCGCTGGTCAACCCCTTCGACACGTTCAAAGCGAAAGACTTCAATCTCTGGTTTGTGCTGATGCTGGCCTTTGCCAACATCTACGGGACGATGGCGTTTCAGAACGGCCATTCGTTCAACTCCTCCGCGGCCACTCCGCATGACGCGCGCATGGGCACGATCCTCGGGCGCTGGCGGTATTTCGCGATGAACGTGGTGACGACGGTGCTCGGCCTCTGCGCACTCACGTTCCTGCAGCATCCGGATTTCGCCGCGGGCGCTGCGCAGGTGCAGCAGGTCGCCGGACAACTGCCGGACGCGCGCGCGGCGGCCCAGATGCAGTGGCCGCTCGCCCTCGGCCAGATCATGCCGATCGGCATCAAGGGCCTGCTCTGCACGGTGCTTTTGATGGGGATCATCGCGGGCGACGGCATCGCGATGCACTCATGGGGCAGCATCCTCATCCAGGACGTCATCATGCCGCTCAAGAAGCGGTCGCTGTCGGTGACGCAGCACCTCTGGCTCCTGCGCCTGAGCATCATCGGCGTGGCGGTGTTCGCCCTGTTTTTCGGGGCGCTGTTTCAGCAGACCGACCAGCTCTTTCTGTGGTGGGGCGTGACGACCAGCATCTTCGTCGGCGGGGCGGGCATTGCCATCATCGGCGGACTCTACTGGGGCCGTGGCACGACAGCGGGCGCGTGGGCGGGCATGTTGACCGGATCGATCCTGTGCGTCGGCGGCATCCTCCTGCAGGAGGGCCACGCGTATCTCTTGATGGACCTATTGCCGGCGTGGGGCTTCGAGGCGCAGGCGGCGGATCTGCTCAACCGCTTCCCGAAGTTTCCGCTCAACGGCATGCAGATCGCGTTCTTTTCGCAGCTCATCGCGATCGCCGTGTACATCGTGGTGTCGCTGCTCACCTGCCGCCAGCCCCACGACATGGATCGCCTGCTGAACCGCGGCGCTTACGCGGTCGAGGCGCAGGATCCGGGCAACGCCGCCAAAAAGGTTCCGCTGCTCTATCGCCTCGTCGGCATCGACGAGCATTTCAGCCGCAGCGACCGCTTCGTGGCGCTGGGCATCTTTGTTTGGGCGATCTTCTGGGTGCTTGTCTTCGTGATCGGGAGCATCGTCTATCTCATACACCCGTGGTCCGACAAAACGTGGGCCTTTTACTGGCGGGTCTCCTGCATCTGGCTGCCGCTCGTCATCGCTGCGGTCACGACGATCTGGTTCACAATCGGCGGCGTGCGCGATCTCCAAGTCTTCTTCCGGCGGCTGCGCGCCGAGAAGGTCGATGTGCACGACGACGGCGCCGTGGCGCACGCGGCCGCGGCGGATCACGGCACATCTGGCCAAAAGCAACAAGCCGGATGCCGTTGACTGCTCACGCCGCACGGGGGTGCGTGCAAAGCGCGCTCGCCCCGATCTTGAGTCGCGTTTTCGGAACGACTATCTGGCTGCGAATCACGACCCGACCACGCTGCGGTCCGACCCAAGCGCCATGACCACGCCCTTCATCGACCGGCTCCTCCCTGCGCCTCCGAACGGCGGCTTCCGCCTGAAAGATCACTGGGTGTGGTGCGGCTCCGTCGTTCGCGCGGACAATCCCGGCGAGGACGGGCGCTACCACATGTTCGCGTCGCGCTGGCCGCGTGCGCTCACGTTCGCGGGGCACTGGGTGACCAATTCCGAAATCGTGCGCGCCTCCTCCGACACGCCCGAGGGACCATACCGCTTCGAGGAGGTGGCGCTGCCCTGGCGGCATCGCCGCTATTTCGACGGGCTCGTCACGCACAACCCGTCGGTCAAAAAATTCCGCGGCAAATACTATCTCTATTACATCGGGGTGACCTACGACTTCGACATCCCGACGCCCGAGCGCCAGATCCACGAAGGCAAATACCCCGAGCACGAAGAACTCTACAACCTCGCGTGGTGCAACAAGCGCATCGGGCTCGCCGTGAGCGACGCGGTGACCGGTCCGTGGCGGCGCCCGGCTCGTCCGCTCCTCGAGCCGCGGCCCGGCCACTGGGACGCCCTCATCACGAGCAATCCGAGCGCCGCGATCCGCGAGGACGGACACACGGTGTTGATCTACAAGTCGCGCCGCGACCTGAAGTCGCCCTTCCAGCTCGGCATCGCCACCGCCCCGCATCCGGAAGGCCCCTACACGCGCGCGTCGGAGTATCCGATCTTTCCCTACGACTGCGAGGATCCCTTCATCTGGTGGGAGGGCGGCCGCTACCACGTCCTCATGAAGGACTTCAAAGGCGAGCTGTGCGGCGAGCCCGACGCCGGCGCGTATGCCTGGAGCAAGGACGGCATGCACTGGGAGTTGCCCGCCTCGCCCCGCGCCTATTCGCGCACCATCCGCTGGGCCGACGGCACGGCCACGACGCACGGCAATTTCGAGCGGCCGAATCTCCTGATCCAGGACGGACGCCCGACGCACCTCTTCGCCGCGGTGAGCAGCGGCCCGCTACACCACTGGCAATCCGAGAGCACATACAACGTCTGCATCCCGCTGCGGACCGACTGACGCCCGCGCGCATCTGCGCGCATCCGCGCTCAGCCCGTTCACCTCGGCTCACTCGCGCTCCAGCAGGAGCGTGCGGCTGCGCAGGCTGCAACCGAGTCCGCCGAAGACGGTGTCGCCCGGCAGTCCCAGGGTCATGAGCTGAAATCCTCGGGAGCGCCCCACCACGGCTCCGTTCTCGTCGGTAATCCGGTAATGCGCATCATTGCTCAGGCCGCGCAGGCGGGCCGGCGCGCGGTGCACCCCGAGCCGGTGTTGCAACACGACGATCGAATACACCGCCCGGCTCGCATCCGGCAGCACGCTCTGCCAGGTCGAAGGGGCCGCGCTCAACCGGTACAAATCCCCGTGCTGCACGACCGGCCGGATTTTTTTGTAGAAGGCGATTTTCCGCGCGTAGACCTTCAGCTCCTCCGGCGAGAGTTGGTTGAGCGACGAGCCGATGCCGAGTACGCCGCGCATCGCCACGTCGAAGCGCAGGTCCAGCGGCCAACGCCGGCCGGTCTGATGGTTCACCTCGTGCGTCACCCAGCTCTCCATCACCCGCGGGGGATACGCCAGGCTGAAGCCGTTCTGGATGCCGACGCGATCGCAGGCATCCGTGTTGTCGCTGGTCCAGACCTGGTCGGAGCGCGCGAGCACCCCGAGATCGATCCGCCCGCCGCCGCCGGAGCAGCTTTGGATGCTCAGGCGCGGATGGCGCTCCCGCAGCCCGTCCATGATGCGGTAGACGCCGGCGACGTGCCGGCGCCAGAGAGCCTTGCCCGCCGGCGAACCGGGCTCGGTCGCGTAGCGGTTCATGTCCCATTTGATGAAATCGATTTCGTTCTCCCGGCACAGCGCGTCGAGCACGCCGAAGATGTGCTCGACCACCTCCGGCCGGCCAAAGTCGAGGACCAGTTGCGTCCGCGATTCGGTGCGCGGCCGGCCGGGAAAATGGAGAACCCAATCCGGGTGCGCGCGGTAAAGGTCGGAGTCCGGGTTCACCATCTCCGGCTCGACCCACAACCCGAACGCCATCCCGAGTCGGCGGACCTCATCGATCAACGGTTTCAAACCCTGGGGAAACACGTCGCGGCTGACGACCCAGTCGCCCAGCCCGGCGCGGTCGTGCCTGCGGCCGCCAAACCAGCCGTCATCGACTACAAACAGCTCCACGCCGATCGACGCGGCGAGGCGGGCGAGGTGAATCTGGCCGTCGATTGACAGGTCGAAATACGTCGCCTCCCAGCTGTTGTAGAGGACCGGACGCGACGCCTCGCCGTTCGGCATCACGTAGTCGCGCACGAAGCGGTGCAGCCGCCGGCTGGCGCCCCCCCAGCCTTCGGCACAGCACCCGTGCACGAATGCCGGCGTCGCGTGCCGTTCGCCCGGCGCCAGGGTGAGCGCGAAATCCGTGCGTTCGTAACCGCCATGCACCCGCACGGGACCGGTGGGCAGAACCTCGAATTCGAGGCTCCAGTTGCCGCTGTAGGCGAGCGCTCCGAAATAGACGATGCCGGCTTCCTCGATCGCCGCGCCACAGGAGTTCAGGAGAAAAAAGGGATTGCTCGCGTGTCCGGTGTTCAGGCCGAGCTGGCTCAGCACGAAACTTCCCTGCTCGAGACGCTGGCGGTTCGCCACGAACTCGCGCGCCCACGCGCCCGCGGGTCGGGTGACCTCATACTCGCCGTGGGGCAGGTGCAGCGAGCCGAAACCGAGCGTCTCGATCTCCACCGGGCTGCCCGTGCCGTTTTCGAGTTCGATCCAGCGCTCGATCACGTCGTGCTCGGGCGTGAGCCGGTAATACAGCGTCGCGTAGAACGCGTAAGCCTCGTCCTTGAGCCGCAGCGCCAGCGTTTCGCGCCGCGCCTCGCCCCGCACCGCCGGCACGTGCGCGGGCGCGAGTCCCGGCGTAGCATTATCCTGAATACAATGCGAATGGTAGCGCAGCCGCAGGTCCCGCACCGGCAGGTTCCGCGCCTCGCCCGGGCGCAGTTCGCCGGCCGGCTCCGCAAATGCCGCCTTGAGCAGGACGGTGTGATAACTAACGTCGCCGAACGCCGGCAGCTCGAAGCGCGTGCCTTGCCCGTCCCAAACGAAATTCGCCTCCTCATAGGCGCCGAGATCCTCGAAGAGCGCCGCGCCCGCGCCCGGCAGCGGCAGCGGCCCGGAGCCGACATGCAAGACCTCGCCGGAGGGCTTTACCTGAAGCGCGTAGTAGCTCGTGCGCAGAACGAAAACAAAGCGAGTGGGGTTGGAACCGACGATGATCATGATGGAGGAAAGCGGCTTGCGGAGCGTGGTGAGGCGGGCGAACAGCTGAGGGCCCGGCTGCGTGCTCACGCAGCGTGCATAAAAACAATCGCTTTGCTCGTAGCCGCGCGCGCCAGCGAGGGAAAGACCGAACCGCTCGCCGACGTCCGCGGCCAATTTCGGGAGGCTGGTGCCCTTTCTGTCCGATCCGCTTCTGGCAGGCGGGGCTTGCCGTAACCAGTATTTTCTTACACATATCCCCGCCTCCCCTTCGCCTTGCATGACGACCGGCCTCGAAACCCGGGCCCAGTGGCTCGACTTGCTCCTCCGCATTACGCGGCCGGTTTTCTCTCAACTCGCGGCGGGGCAGCTCAAAGCCTCGATTCCGGTCGCTCGCGGCCAGCACCCGGACCGCCTCGCCTGCTCGCCGATGGAGGCGTTCTGCCGGTCGTTCTCCGGCATCGGTCCGTGGCTTCAGGTCAGGGACGTGAGTGCCGACGAGCGGTCGAAGCAGGCGGATATGATCGATCTGGTCCGCCGGGCGCTGAGGCACGCGACGGATCCCGCCTCGCCCGACTTTTTCGACTTCAGCCGCGATTCCCAGCCCGTGGTGGAATCCGCCTATCTCGCCCTCGGCCTGCTCCGCTCCCGCCGCGCCGTCTGGAACACGCTGGAGGCGCGGGTGCGCGGCCAGATCGTCCGCTCGCTCAAGGCCATGCGCACCCGCAAGGCGCCGTTCAACAACTGGCTGCTTTTTCCCGCCGTCGTGGAGACCTTCCTTTTCCAGATCGGCGAACCCGATTGGGATGGCGCGCGCATCGACTATGCGATCCGCCAGCACGACCAGTGGTACAAGGGCGACGGCGCCTACGGTGACGGTCCGTTCTTCCACTGGGACTACTACAACAGCTTCGCAATCCAGCCGATGCTGCTCGAGGTGCTGCAGGTCGTGGCCAACGAATACCCCGACTGGCCGAAGTTCTGGGAACCGATGCGGGCTCGTGCCCGCCGCTACGCCGCGATCCAGGAGCGCCTCATCTCGCCCGAGGGCGCGTTCCCGCCACTCGGCCGCTCCCTCGGCTACCGCCTCGGCGCCTTCCAGCACCTCGGCTTGATGGCGCTTTGGGACAACCTGCCGGAGGGCGTTTCGCCCGCCCAGGTGCGTTGCGCACTCACCGCTGTCATGGCGCGGACACTACAGGCGCCGGGCACGTTCGACGCCAACGGCTGGCTCACCGTGGGGCTCGCCGGCCACCAGCCCGGCCTTGCCGAATACTACATCTCCACTGGCAGCGTCTACATGTGCGCCAACGGTTTTCTTCCCCTCGGGCTGCCTCCGCAACACGCCTTCTGGAGTTCGGCTGACGAACCATGGACGGCTAAAAGACTGTGGAGCGGCGAAAACCTTCCGGCCGATCGCTGCCTCGACGACCGTGGCAGCTTCCCGCTGGCAAGCTTGGGCTGAGCCTGCTCGCGTCGTCCGATCCCCGCCGCGCAATTTACCCGAACTCACTCGAGCCCGGAGCGGATTTCCGCCACACACGCAGGCGGCGGCCTCCGTTCCCCTCCGCCTTTCCCCTCTATGCTCAACGGACTCATTGTTCTCAACGAACACGCCTTTGAACTCATCTACGGCTCGGAGCTCTATGCCGAGATCGCCCGCCGCGTGCATCTCGTCGCGCCTCCTCAGACCGGCGCAACCCTTCAGGCCGACTCCTCGATCCTCCGCGACGTCGACGTGATCTTTTCCGGGTGGGGCGCACCGCTGATGGACGAGGCGTTTCTCGCCGCCGCGCCCCGGCTGCGGGTGGTGTTTTACGGCGCCGGCACGATCAGGGGCTTCGTCACCGACGCCTTCTGGGCGCGCGAGATCGTGGTGACGAGCGCCTACGCCGCCAACGCCGTTCCGGTCTCCGAATACACGGTCGCCGCCATCCTTTTCAGCCTGAAGCATGGCTGGCGCTTCGCGCTCGGGACCAAGCGACTCGGCCGCTTCCCGGAACACACCGTTGCCCCGGGCGCGTATGGCACGCGAGTCGGGCTGATCTCCCTCGGCACGATCGGCCGGCTCGTGCGCGAACGCCTCCGCCCCTTCGATCTCCACGTCTCGGTCCACGATCCCTTCCTCACTGCCGCTCAGGCCAAGCAGCTCGATGTGCAGGCCGCCTCGCTCGAGGAGGTTTTTCAGACCTGCGACGTCGTCTCGCTGCATGCACCCTGGCTGAAAGAGACCGAGGGCATGATCAAAGCGAGGCACTTCGAGGTCATGAAGCCGGGCGCGACCTTCATCAACACGGCGCGGGGCGCAATCGTGCAGGAGGACGATTTGATCCGCGTGTTTCAGCAGCGCCCCGATCTGACGGCGGTGCTCGACGTCACCCACCCGGAGCCCCCGGCGCCCGACTCCCCGCTCTTCACGCTGCCCAACGTCGTGCTCACGCCGCACATCGCCGGCTCGAGCGATCGCGAATGTCGCCGGATGGGGCGGCTCATGATCGATGAATTCGAACGATGGATACGCGGCGAGCCGCTGAAGTGGTCCATCTCCCGCGAGCGCGCCGCGATCATGGCGTGAGGGCCGGTGGCCCGGCCAAGCAAAAAAAGAGCCGGCTTGCGCCGGCTCTGAGATCGCTCTGCGGTGGTCTCCGGTGAAACTGCGGCGGAATCCGCCGCGTTTTCCCTTCGTGCGCGTCACGGCGCGGAGACGACGGTAAGATTGTCGAAGGACGCGCCGTTGTTCTGCGCACCGAGGCCGATCCTGCCGCCGGCGAAGGTGGAGTCGGTCGCCGTCGCCAGCAGCGTCGTGCTGCGATAGACCTTATACGTGCTGCCCGACTTCTCGATCTTCACCGAATAGGCCCGCCCACCTGAGATCGCGGCGGTGATGTCGGCGAGCTGCTTCGACACGCCGCCCGACACCTTGAAGACACCGCTCGTGAGGCCGTCGTTTCGCTCGTTGAAGCTGACGTAGTAGTAGTTGCTCGCGTCCTGATAACCGAAAATCACCGAAAAATCATCCCAGGCCGAGGTCGTGGCCGCGGCGGCGCCGTCAACGGTCAGGACGAAGTTTCCGCTGACCGACGTGCCGTGGATGGCGAGGTTGCCGTTGCCGGAGCCCGGCGAACCGGCGACCGGATTGCTCAGGACGTACTTTCCGCTGCTGACACTCCACGTGCCGCCGTTGACCACGAAGCTGCCTGCGGACGAGGCGAACGCTTCGCTGATCAGCGTGGCGGAGGCGTTGATCGTGTAGGTGGCGCTGGCGACCGCGCTGGTCGTCATGCCGCTCTTGAAAGCGACGGCCTTCAAGGTGGTCGTCGCGCTCACCGGCACCGGGCCGGCATAGAGAATGCCGGCGCTCGCCGTCGGCGTGCTGCCATCGATCGTGTAACGGATCGACGCGCCGCTCGTCGCGGAGGAAATCGCGACCAGCTGCGCCGTCGAATACGTGCCGGCGGCCAGCCCGAACGTGGGCGTCGCCACGGTGGCGATGGACGACGTCGTCACGAGCTCGTAGCAGCCCGCATCCGGCGGAGAGGTTCGCGGCTTTTCGTCGAGATCGATCGACGGCGCCGACAACGGGTTGCCCGCGTTGACGGCCGGGCTCGTCGCCTTGAGATGGAAGTCCAGGCTGCTGTAGTTGACAAAATGTGACGTGTAGGCGCTCGTCGGTGACGTGATGTTCGAGTCGACGGTCGCCGAGCCATTGAGCTTGAAGGTCGAGGCGAGATTGTTGCGGACGAGGTTGCCCGAGGACGCGGTGCCGTTCTTGTGGGCGAAAATGCCGAGCCAGGGTATGGCGGTGAAGGCGCTGGTGATCGGGTTCGCCACCACGGTGTTGTTCACGAAACGGCAGTTCTTCGCGCCGTAGAATGCGATCCCGTGCCACACGTCGCTGACGACGAGGTTGTTCTCCACGACCCAGTCCTCGAACATGCCGTCGAAGCAGCCGATGCCCTGCATGGTGCCCTTTTCCGGCTGGTTCGGGTCGGTGAAGCTGATGAACATGTTGCCGCGCAACACCACGCCGCGAACGACGCCCGTGCCGACCTGGCCATCCGAACCGGTCGACCAGCACTGGAAACCGTCGTCGTGGTGATCATCGATCCTGAAGGAATTCTTCACGATGTTGTACTCGTAAACGCAGTAGTTCCCGAGTCCGCGAATGCCGTCGCCCATGAAGTTCTCGATCGTGTTTCCGGACACGACCGTCCCGGTCGCCGAGCGCCAGACCTGGAGGCCATACCGGGTGTTCTTGATGTGATTGTCGGCGATCACGCAGTTGGGGCCGCCGACGCGAATGCCGTTGCCGGCCCGCTCCGGCCAGGTGGCCGCCGTCCAGTTCGCAATGCTCGCCGCAGAATAGACCGTGCAAGCCTCGACGGTGATGTGACTCGAGTTGCTCTCGAGGGCCACGAAGTCGCCCTTCTCGTAAGACCCGACCACCTCGGGGCTGATGGTCAGGCCGGAGATGACCCAGCGCGACGCGGCGTTGACGACGAGTTTTCTCAATTTGGGCGTGTGCCCGCTCTGCGCCTGGATGGTGACGTTGCCGGTGTTGTTGCCCGTGACGGTCGGGTAACCGTGATAGCCGCTGCGCAAATTGATCACATCGCCCGGCTGGAATTTTTTCCCCGCCTTGAACACCGCTTCGAGCGTGCTCCAAGGCGCGGTGACGCTGCCGTTGTTGCTCATGCTGCCCGTCGCGGGGTCGACATAGTAAGTCGCGCCAGAAACGGAGACAGCAGAAATCAGGGTGGTGAGAAGGGCCCAGCCGAGGACGCGGGCGAACGTGCGATTGACTCGAAACATCGAAGAGGTGGTTGCGTTATTTTTGGGTAAACACTCCGCGGCTGGACGGGCGAAGCTGCGCCGGCGAAAGGCTGGCGCTCAGTCACGACAACCCGCCTACGGTTCCCGCCGGTGGCCGCTTTAGTCCCCCGCCGTTTTTGAAACGGTTTTCGCGAACGGGCCGCCTTCCCTCGGGAGAATCCCGATCCGTCCTTCGGCGTGGGCGGAGCGCCCCTGGGGATTTCCCACCAGGCGCATCAGGCCCGGATGAGGCCCGAATGGGGCGCGGCGTGGCCATCAGGTGTAATTAAGTAGCGGATACCGCTGGCGACGTGAGACGCCGGAGCGGCGCAGCAATCGGGACTTACCAGTCCCGCTCGACTTCGCCGCCGACCTTTGAGTCGAAATTCGACTTCATCTTCCGGGCTTTGGCGAAATGCCGGGCGTAGGTTTCGACCGGCTTGCCGCCGATGTTGTCCGCACCACGGCCATCGCCTTCGCGACCCTCGCCCGGGGATCCGCCCTGACCCGCGGCCGAGTTTTGCGCTTCGTAACGGGAACGAAGATCCGCAAGCAGATCGTCGGTTTCACGTTGCATTGCCTGCAGCTCCGGCGCGCTCACGCCCATCCCCTGTGCTTGCGAGATTCCGTTGTTCGCGTTCTCGAGATGGGATACGGCCTTTTCCAGTTGCGCCACCGAGAGACGGGGCGACGCCGTCGCGTCACTGGCGCTGGCAGCGGCGCTCGAAGGCGGCTCTTCCTCTGGTTTCGTCGTGCCCGAAGCCGCGGACGTGCTCGTCGCGATCGCCTTGGCCGCGTCCAATTCGCTCCGGCCCATGGCCGCAAACGCTTCCGCCAGCGCGGGACGGTACTTTTCCCGCTGAGCCCGCGCGTGCGCGTTGTCAGCGTTCAAGTCGAGGGCGCGCGTGTACATTTCCAGCGCCCGGCCCAGCGTCGTCGCCATGCGCGCTTCCGGCGTGGCGCCTTTCGGCGGTTGCGCCGGCGCGGCGGGCGTCCGCTGCCGTGCCTCCCTCTGTCGCTCAAAGGCGCCGACCAGTTTGTCGCCCTCGAGCACCGCGGCGTTCTCGATCGCGGCGAGCAACTCCTGCCGCACTTGGGCGACGCGTGGATCGTCCGGCGTGGCGTAGCGCTCCGCGCTTTCCAAGTTCCGCATCGCGACACCGGACAGCACGTCGTAAGCGTTCGCGCGGGAAGCGATGGCGTCCCGCACCGTATTCAGCAACTCACCCACGAGTTTCGCCTTGGCGAGGCTGTAACGGGCCGCGATTTCCGTATCGGCCGGAGCCACCTCGACGGCCTTCTCCAACAACTCCACCGCCCGCCCCTGGATCTTGACGGCCTCGTCCCATTTCGCGCTGCGCCCCGGCTTTCCACCGGGCGCGGGCAGCGCGAACAACCGGCCGGCCTCGGCCTCAAACGGGCTCGCAAGTTCGGCGAGGTTTTTCGCCCAGCGCTGCCCGATCTCGCGCTGAAGTCTTCCGGCGTCCGCACTATCCCGTCGGTATCGGGCGAGACGCTGCAGCATGGCCCACGCCTCGGCGTAAGCCGTGTTCTGATCGGTGAGCCGCCTCCCTCCCGGGGGCTTCGCTTCGGCCGCGGCAAGTTTCTGCGTCGCGTACGAGAGCGCCACCGTTTCGAACACGGCGGCCGCCTGCACGGCGTTGCGCGCAGCGGCGGGGTGGAGCAACGTGCCCTCAAGCGAGCGATGACTGGAGATCGCCTCTTCGAGCGCATCAGCGCCGCCCGCGACGGCGTTCGTGTCGCCTTTGGCGAGGAGCGCGCCCAGCCGGATCTTCGCGTTGCCGAGCTGAAACAGCGCGCGGTTGACCAGCGCGGGGTCCGGGGCGTCCAGCACGGACTGAAGCCGTTCGATTGCTTCGAGATATCCGCGCCGTGCGAGGGCGAGGCCGTCCGCTCCGCCCGACTCCTCGGCGGCCCGGGCGCGGGCGTAGCCCACGACCCCGAGATTATAGCTGAGCTCGAAACGGCTCGTTTCCGCCGCCAGCTCAGAGCGCAGGACGCGCTCCGCTTCGTCGTAGTTCTTATCCACTACAAGTGTTTCGATGCGCGCGCGGTCAACGGCGGCGCACGCCGGGCGGGGCAAGCCAGGGCCCAGCGCCAGCAAAGTGAGCACGGCGACGGGGGCCTTGCCCGACGCGAGGTATTGCAGGCGGCTCCGGAGCGGAGTCGCCGGACGCCGGTCGGTGGAAGCGGCTTCAACCGACGGCGCCGACGGCAGCACCACGTGCAACACGTCGAGTTCCTGCAGGGCTTGCCGCCTCCGGTTGCGGAGCAGGGGTTCGACGGCCAGCAGCAGCAATCCGAGCAACAGCGGCAGCCGGAACCATTCGTCGTAGTCTTCGACCTCCATTCTGCCGCTAAGCGTCGAGAGCGGCGCAAGCTGCTCGTGATAAAGCCGGTCGAGCATCACGGCGCCCGCCTCCTCGCCGCTCGCGCCGGCGAGGTGCAGGTAGGTGCCGCCGCCCGCCCGGGCGATCGCGCGCAAGGACTCCTCCTCCAGCCGAGAGGTCACCGCCGTGCGATACCGGCCACTGGTCCTCGGGACCCGTCCGCCCTCTGTCGTGCCAATCCCAATACAATGGACCGGGATGCGATGCCGCTCCCAGGCCGCTCGCGCCGCGGCCACCGCATCGCCGGAGGTCTGCCCGCCATCGGAGAAGAGCAGGATGACGGGCTGCGCATACTTGCCGTCCTTTTGGTGGGTGATGAGGTCCTCCAGCGCCGCGTCGATGCCGCGCGCGAGGTGGCTGCCTCCCTGCACGAAGGTGTAGGCGACTTTGCCCAGGATGTAGTTGAAGCTCTCCGCGCCGAGTGTCGGCGGGATGGCCACAAACGCGTCTCCGCCGATCAGGACCAGGCCGATCCGGTCGCCCGCGAGCGTCGCCCGCCATTTCATGATCGCGCGCTTCGCAAAACCGAGGCGGTCGGGCGCCACATCGGACACCAGCATGCTCTTCGAGCAGTCGAGCAGCACGTAGGCGTCGATGCCCCGCGCGCGTGTTTCGTCGGGGCGCGGACCGCTCAACGGCCGGCAGAGCGACGCCGCCACGAGGGCGAGGCCGAGCCCGGTGAGAACGGACGCGAGCACACGCCAGCGTTCCTGATTCCACTGCATCGCTTTGGCTGCTTGCTGCGTGGTGAGAAACAATGCCAGCCGGCGGCGGCGCGTCCGTCGCGCCCAGCAGTAACCGAGGGCAACTGCCACCGCGACGGCCGGCGCGCCCCAAAGCAGCAGCGGATGCAGGAGAAAAAACGCCGTCATGGCACGCGCAGCCATACGCTGCTGCCCAGCATCACCTCGATCAGCCCGACGGCCAGCGCCGCGCCGGCGAACCACGGGAAAAGCTCGGTGTAGAGACGACTCGTCTGCTGCTCGATCTGGTGTTTCTCGAGCCGGTCGATCTCCGCGTAGACTTTCACCAGCGCCTGCGTGTCGGAGGCCTTGAAGAGCTGTCCGCCCGTGACCTGCGCGCACTGCGTGAGGCTGCGAATGTCCTTGTTGGCCGCGTCGATCATCGTCGCGAGATCAGCGATGGCGACAGAGTAGATTTTTACGCCGTTTCTCTGCGCGTAGTGAGCGGCCTCCACCGGCGGCCGCCCGGCCATGTTGCCGCCATCGGTGAGCAGCACGATGACCTTGGACTTCTCCTTGCTCTCCCTCAGCAGGTCGACGGACGCGTAGATGCCCTCGCCGATCGCGGTCGTGCCTCCGGACTGAATTTGCGTGAGGATGTCGGCCAGCCAGGTGTTGCTCAGCGTGAGCGGGCTCACGATCGAAGCATCGGTTGAGAAAACCACCATGCCCGTGCGATCGTTTGGGCGAGCCGCGAGAAACCGGGCGATCGCCTCCCGCACCGCGTCGAGTCGCCGCACCTGTTTCCCATGGACCGTGAAATCCTTCCAATCCATCGAAGGCGAGACATCGCAGCACAGCACGACGTCGATGCCGCGCCGCCGCGTTGGTTCGGCCCCCCGCTCCTTCCGCGGGCCGGCGAGCGCGAGTATCACGAACGCCACTACGGCGAGCCGGAGGAGCCAAAGTATCCTTTTCGGCCCGAAGCGGCTCGGCCGGCCCACATCGCGGAGCAATGCCGCGGAGGAGTAGCGCAGGGCATTGGGACGCCCGGCGCCGCCAAAGCACCAGGCGAGCACCGGAAGTCCGAGCAACAGCAACAGCCACCACGGCTGGCCGAATCCGTAACCAGCCCAACTCATGCGGCGGAGGCGCGCGCGGCGGGCCCCCTGGGATCGCAGGCTGGCTCGTGCGTGCGCACGGGCCGGGGCCGGAGCGGCGCCGGTTGGCTCGCGGTTTCCTTCACCAGGGACACGGCACTCGCGAGCAACTCGCGCTTTTTTTCCAGGACAAGAGCGCGCCGGGCAAACTTCGCTTCGTCGCAGCAGCTGAGGAATTCCCGCAGGCGTTCCTGCTGCACCGGCGAAAGGGCGGTACCTTCGCGCGCGTCACCGAGAAACTCCTCGGTCGACTGGTGGGCGGCGCGCAGGTCAAACCGCCTCTCCAGAAAGACCCGGATGATTTCCGAGACTTCGAGGGCGAAGGAATGCGCTGGCAACGTCTCCGTGCCGGCCTGCAGGTCCGCCAGCCGTCGCAGCGCCCACGCTTCCGGTGGACCGTCCAGAAAGCCGGCAATCGCCGCGCGCCGGGCCAGCCGGGCCGCCCGCCGCCGGCGCCAACTCCAGAAACCGGCGGCGCCGGCCACCAGCAGGAAAGCGCTTGCCGCCGGCCAGAACCAAGGGGGCAGCGCGGTGGACGCATCCGAGAAAACGAGCGTGAAATCCTCGACGAGTTGCGGAGTAGCGGAAACGTCACTCATGCGGCGATCTCCAGAGTGGGGGGTTGTGTTTCGGGGGTACGATCACGGCTGGCCCGCCCGGGGCGGTGGGCATCGCCGTCCGGAAGTCAGGTCCGCGCGCGGGCGCGGCGTTCGAAGAAACTGCGCAGTGTGAGGTGGTAGGCGGAGGACGTGGCGATCTCCACGAAGTCGGTCTTCGTGCGCTGCAGCGTTTTTCGCAGCCGCTCGGAGCGTTCGCGCGCGCGATGTTCGAAGGTGGCGCGAACCCGGGCATTGCTCGTGTTGACCTCGAGAATTTCGCCGGACTCCGCGTCTTCCATACACACCCAGCCGACATCGGGGAGCTGGCGCTCACGCGCGTCGTACACGAGCAACGCAATCAGATCGTGGCGCACCGAAGCGATCTTCAGTGCCCGCTCAAAGGTATCGTCAAGGAAGTCCGAGATCACGGCGACCACGGCCCGCCGGGGAAACACCTGGTTCACAAAACTCAGCGCCGCCGCCAGCGAGGTCGCCCGTTTGTTCGGCGAGAAGAACAGGATTTCGCGGATGATGCGAAAGACGTGCGCGCGACCCTTGCGCGGCGGCACGAACAGCTCCACGTGATCGCTGAAAAGCACGAGGCCGACGCGGTCGTTGTTCTTGAGGGCGCTGAACGCGAGCACCGACGCCACCTCGGCGGCCAGCTCGCGTTTCGTCTGCGCGCCCGAGCCGAGCGAACCCGAGGCGCTGACATCGAGCACGATCACCAGCGACAGCTCGCGTTCCTCCCGATAGCGTCGCACGTGAGCGCGGCCCGTGCGGGCGGTGACGTTCCAGTCGATCGTGCGCACTTCGTCGCCAGGCTGATATTCGCGCACCTCCTCGAAATCGAGTCCCCGGCCTTTGAATACGGAATGATAAGCACCCGAGAGCGTCTCTTGCGCCAGGCGACTGGTGCGGAGCTCGATCCGCCGGATCTTGCGCAAATATTCGCGGGGGATCATGGCACCGGCACCTTGTCGAGGATCCACTCGACGAGCTTCGCGCCCGAAACGTCCTCGGCCTCCGCCTCGTAGGTGCGCAGGATGCGGTGCGAAAGCACGTCGAAGGCGATGCTCCGCACGTCGAGCGGCGTAACGTAGGGGCGGCCTTCGAGGAAGGCGTGGGCCTTGCTCGCCAAGGTCAAATTGATCGTGGCACGGGGTGACGCGCCATAGCGGATGAGGCCGGCCAGCTCCTTGTCCACTTTGGCTGGATCGCGCGTCGCAACCACCAGCGCCACGATGTAATTCTGAATGGTGCGGTCGACGTACACCCGGTCCGTCAGGTCGCGCAGCCGGCGGAGCGCCGGCAGGTCCATCACTGGCTTCACCGCGGCCTTTGGCCGCGAGCTGCCCATCAGCTCGAGGATCCTCAGTTCCTCCTCCGGGGTGCCGTATCCCACTTCCACCTTCATCATGAAGCGATCCACCTGGGCCTCGGGGAGGGGATACGTGCCCTCCTGCTCCACCGGATTCTGGGTCGCGAGCACGAGAAACGGATCGGGCAGCGGATGCGACGCTTCGCCGAGCGTCACCTGGCGCTCCTGCATCGCCTCGAGCAGCGCGCTCTGCACCTTCGCCGGCGCCCGGTTGATCTCGTCGGCCAGGAGCAGGTTGGCAAAAACCGGGCCTTTCTTCGTGAGGTAGGTGTGCTCCTGCGGGTGATAAATCAGCGTGCCGATGATGTCCGAGGGCAGGAGGTCGGGCGTGAACTGCACGCGGCTGAAGCTCGCCTGCAAGCAGCCCGCTAGCGCCTTGATCGTCGTCGTCTTGGCCAGACCGGGCACACCCTCGAGCAGCACGTGGCCGTTGCCCAACAGCCCGATCAACAAGCGTCGGATCAAGTAGTGCTGGCCCACCACTACGTTCGCCATTTCCGCGACCACGGCCGGCAGCAGTCCGCTCACCTGCGCGATCTCCTCCTGCAGGCCTTCCAGATTGGGACGGGGGGCCGCCGCACTGGGTGGCGGCGAGGGAGCGCGGGCAGGTGCCATGGGGAGGGCGGGAAGGGGACGTTGCGAATGGAGCGAGGGGGCGCCCGGCGTTCTCCTCGCCGGCGACAGAGGAATCCGCGCAGGGCAAGCACGGGGGAATCGGGTTTTGGTATAAGAATGAGGTCGGATGACAAGTCCAGAAAGGCGCCGCGTTTCCTTAAATCCCGGCCGAGGTAAACTGTAGCGTCCGGCCTTTTCCTGAAGTTCCGCGCCCGCGGCGTAGTTACGCCGGGCTCCCGTCCCCGAGCGCGGCCAAGTGCCCTCAGCGCGATGGGCGCCGGGAGCGTTTTCTCGACTCGAAAACCACTTCAGCGAGCACGCGCTCGCGTCGACTTCCCCTACCATGCATCGCGGCGACATCTTTACATTTTTTCCCCCGACATCACCCCCACGGCGCCTTCGCGCCTGGGTGAGCATCGCCGGGATGAGCCTGAGCCTCCTCATTTCGGCGCACGCCGCTTCGTTCTACGTCGACGCCCTCGCGGGCAATGATGCCAATGACGGCAGCTCGCCTGCGACCGCGTGGCGGACGGCCGGTCGCATCAACCAGACCCGACTCCTGCCCGGCGATCAGGTGCTGTTCAGCCGTGGGCAGGCACATGTGGGCAACCTCATCCTGAGCGCCGAAGACAGCGGCACGGCGGCCGCCCCCGTGGTGATCGGCTCCTACGGCGACGGCCGGGCCACCCTCTACACTCCGGCCGGAGATGGTATTTTACTTTCCAATACAAGCTACGTGATCATCTCCGGCCTCGACGTCGCCGGGCCGGGCTGGAACGCGGCCAACGACGGCTCCCGGGGCATCGTCCTCACAGGCGACACGCACCACTGCATTGTGGAGCACCTCACCGCCAGCGGCTTTCACAAGGCCGGCGTGCGGCTCGAAAACCTGACGCACGAGAATGCCGTCACCTTTGTGACCGCCGAGCACAACGGCTACATCGGCCTGCACGTCTCCGGCGACTACCAGCTCGTTTCCGACTGCCGGGCGCTCTACAACCACGGCGATCTCACCGTCACGAACAACTGGAGCGGGAGCGGCATCCTGGTCGACGACGCTTCGTATGTGACCGTTGAATACTCCGAAGCCGCCTACAACGGCGACAGTCAGCCGTGGACGGGTAACGGGCCGGTCGGCATCTGGTGCTGGAACGCCGATCATATCACGTTCCGCCACTGCATCTCCCATCACAACACCCGCGGAAAGGGCAACGCCGATGGCGGCGGCTTCGACCTCGACGGCGGCACCACCCATTCGCTGATCGAGTATTGCTACTCCTACAACAACACCGGCCCCGGGTTCATGGTGTACAACTTCAAGTGGCAGAATATCCCGAACCGCAACAACGTGATCCGCTACTGCGTCAGCGAGAACGACGCGCAGGGCGGCATTTTTATCGGCACCACTGGCGTCGCCCTCGAGAACATCGAGGTCCACAACGTGACGGCGTTCAACACGAACGGCGCCCGCGTCCTCTACAACAGCAGCGGCACCAAAAAGAACGTCAACCTGCGCAACAACATCTTCGTCACCACCGGCAAGCTCACGATCAGTGGCAGCGGAATCACCCTGCAGGGAAACTGCTACTACTCATCGAGCGGCAGCTACAGTTTCGGCTCCTACGGCGGCGACTTTGCCGCCTGGACCGCCGCCACCGGCGCCGAGAGGCTTAACGGCGCGCTCGTCGGCCTGCAAACGGACCCGCAACTCGTCGACGTCGGCAACGGCACCAAACTCACCAACCCCCGCCATCTTTCCACGCTGCGCTCCTACTCGCCCGCCTCCGCGACCGCTCCGGTCATCGATGCAGGGCTGGACTTGCCCGGCCTCTTCGGCCTCGACGCCGGCAGCAACGACCTTGTCGGCGCAGCCGTCCCGATCGGCGCTTACGACATGGGGGCGTTCGAATTCCGTCCCGCGGCCATACCCGATGTGACGCCTCCGACCGTCGCCGTCGCAAGCCCGCTCGCGGATGCCACGGTGGCCAACCTGATCCTGGTCGCCGCCGACGTTGCCGACGAAACGGCGGGCTCAGGCGTCTCCGGAGTCCGCATTCAACTCGACGGAGTGGACTTGGGCGACGAGGTCACGGTCGCGCCGTATTCACTGCTCTGGGACACCACAACCGCGGCCAACGGGCTGCACACTCTCACCGTCATCGCGCGCGATTTCGCCGGCAACGTCGCCTCCGCCAGCGTAACGGTCACCGTCGACAACGCTCCGGTCCCGCCGCCGCCGCCGACCGACACCACCGCCCCGAGCATCGCCATCACCGCTCCGGGCGACGGCGCAACGGTTTCGGGCTGGTTCACGCTCTCCGCCGACGTGGCCGACGAGACGGACGGCTCCGGCGTCGCCGGCGTTCAGTTCCAGCTCGACGGCCTCGACCTCGGGCAGGAGCTCGCGGCCACGCCGTATTCGCTTCCGTGGGACACCACAACCGCGGCCAACGGGCTGCACACTCTCACCGTCATCGCGCGCGATTTCGCCGGCAACGTCGCCTCCGCCAGCGTAACCATCGCTGTCGATAACCGATCGCTGAATCTCGATCCGATCATCAAAGACAATGCCGACGCGAGCGGCGTCGAGATCTCGAGCGGCTGGAGCGCCTCGGCAAGCGTAGCCGGCTTCTATGGGACGAACTATCTTTCGACCGGCGCCGGCAACAAGAGTGTACGTTACATTCCCGCGATTCCCCGGACCGGCTCCTATGATGTCTATGTGCGCTGGACGTCGCATACCAATCGCGCCTCTAACGCTCCCATCGATGTGATACACGCCGGCGGCACGACCACTTTCAGCGTCAATATGCGAAGCAGCGGCGGGACGTGGGTGCTCCTCGGCACTTTCTCGTTCGACGCAGGCGAAACCGGAAGTGTGCGTCTGCGCGCCGACGGGGCCAACGGCTACGTTGTCGCCGACGCCGTTCAGTTCATTCCGCACTGAGGCGCCGCCGGCTGGGAGCTGGGAGGGAAAGCGGCGGCGGCGCCTCGCCTGCGCTCCTCCCCAGGAGATTCCGGTGTCACGCTGGCGCGCGGAAAACCCCCAAGCCCGCAATGCGCCTGCCACGTTGGCGTGCCCGCCGCTTGTAAAAAAAGAATCCAGACGGCGGGCGTTCGCATGGTGCATCCGAACTGCGTTCGCAAGCGCCTGACATGAGGCCAATTAAACTGTCTGCCCGTCGGTAAAAATCTTGCTATGGTGTAAGAAAACAAGCACTCCAGCCACGGTCCTCTTCCCCTTCCCCAAGCCATCCTCCGACTACCCCCGCCCTCGTCGCTCGCTAGTGCCCGGCGCAGTGCGCGCCGACGAAGGCCGCGGTCGTCCGGCCTCCCACTCACGCCTTTCTCCGCGGCCCGCCGTCCCGCGGATGAAGGGCACCCCGCGCTCGCGAACTCCGCCCCCACCCCCGCCATGATCCCTCTCGAACTGCTCCCGCCAGAATTGAGAAATGCAGTTGCGCGCCTCCCTTGGGCGGCGCGCCGTGCCGTCGCCCTCGGGGTGGCCGGCGCGAGCTTCGCCCTTCCGTCGGCCGCCGCGGCTGCCATCTATTATGTCGATGCGGCCGGCGGCAGCGACAGTAACGCTGGGACGACCCCCGACGCGCCCTGGCGAACCGTCGCGCCCGTCAACAAATCGCGCTTCCAGCCGGGCGACCAAATTCTGTTCAACGGCGGACAGACCCACGTCGGCAACCTCGCTTTCGCCAATAACGACAGCGGCACCGCGGCCGCCCCGGTCATCGTGAGTTCGTACGGCACCGGACGGGCCACGCTGTATTCTGCAAGGGGTGACGGCATCAAACTCTCCGGGACGAGCTACCTCACCCTCGCCAACCTGAACATCGCCGGACCGGGCTGGAACGCAGCCAACGACGGCTCCCGCGGCGTCGTCCTGGCAGGCTCCGCCCACCACTGCCTCGTCGACAACCTGATTGTCACCGGCTTCCACAAGGCCGGAGTGCGGACGGAGACCAACACGCACGACAACGCCATCACCTTCGTCACGGCGGAACAGAATGGCTATGTCGGTATCCATGTCTCGGGCCGCTACCAGTTCGTATCCGACTGCAAGGCCCTTTCCAACCAGGGCGACGTCACCGTCACCAACAACTGGAGCGGCAGCGGCATCCTCGTGAGCGACGCTTCGTATGTGACGGTTGAATACTCCGAATCCGCCCACAACGGCGCTGCCCAGCCCTGGACCGGCAACGGGCCGGTGGGAATCTGGTGCTGGGACGCCGATCATGTCACGTTCCGCCACTGCATCTCGCACCACAACAAGCGCGGACGCGGCAACGCGGATGGCGGCGGATTCGACTTCGATGGCGGCACCACCGATTCGCTGATCGAACACTGCTACTCCTACAACAACGCCGGCCCGGGCTACATGGTCTACAACTTCAACTGGCAGGAGATCCCCAACCGCAACAATGTCATCCGCTACTCGATCAGCGAAAACGACGCCCAGGGCGGTGTCTATCTCGGCACGAGCGGCCTGCCGCTGGAGAACATCGAAATCCACAACGTCGTCGCGTTTAACACCAATGGCGGACGCGTCCTCTACAACGGCAGCGGCACGAAAACCAACGTCAACCTGCGTAACAACATCTTCCTGACCAGCGGCACTCTCACGATCAACGGCAACCAGATCAACCTTCAGGGCAACTGCTATTACTCGACTACCGGCACCTATAGCTTCGGCGCCCACGGCAGCGACTTCGCCGCTTGGGCGCAGGCGACCGGCGACGAGCTCTACAACGGCGCACTCATCGGCTTGAACACCAATCCCTTGCTCCTTGAGATCGGCAGCGGCACCAAGCTCACCGATCCGCGTCAGCTGAGTACGCTTCGGTCCTACTCCGCCGCCTCCGCCTACGCTCCGGTGATTGATGCCGGTCTCGATCTCCGCCTCCTGCTCGCTCTCGATCCAGGCAGCACCGACTTGATTGGTGCCGCGATTCCCCGCGGTGCCTTCGACATGGGCGCCTACGAATTCCAGGGAACGGCTTCCACCGATACCGTGCCGCCGACGGTTTCGCTGACGGCACCGCTGGACGGGGCGATCGTGTCCGGCTGGCTTACCCTCAGCGCCGACGCGGCCGACGAAGTCGGTGGCTCGGGTATCGCCGGCGTGCAGTTCCAGCTCGACGGTCTCAATCTCGGGAGCGAGGACACCGCCAGTCCGTATTCACTAACCTATGACAGTGCGTTGATCGCCAACGGCACGCACGTCCTCACCGCCATTGCGCGCGATGCCGCGGGCAACACGACCACCTCCGAAAGCGTCATTGCCGCCGTCGAAAATTCCGCGCCGCCTCCCGGCTTGGGCCCGATCACGCAGGACAACGCCGACGCCAGCGGCGTCACGATCACAGGCACCTGGACCCCCTCGACGAGCGTCGCCGGCTACTACGGGACGAACTACCTCGCCGCGACCGCGGGCAGTAACAGCGTTTGCTTCACTCCCACGTTCCCGCAGACCGGCAACTACGACGTCTATGTGCGCTGGACTGCGCATACCAACCGCGCGACCAACGCCCCGATCGATGTGAACCATGCCGGCGGCACCGCGACCTTCTCCGTCGACATGCGCACCAGCGGCAGCACGTGGGTCCTGCTTGGCACCTTCACCTTCGGGGGAGGCACGGCCGGAAACATCACCGTGCGCACCACGAGTGCCAACGGCTACGTCGTCGCCGACGCCGTCCAGTTCATCCCGCGCTGAACCGCGATGCAGCTGCCGCCGACGGCAGGGCCCGAGGCGGTCCAGCCCGTTGGCGCTCGCTTCAATCGGGGGCAGCCGGCGAGGAGGCTGCTACGCTCGGCGCGACTCGATTCAGTCGCGCGTCGGCGTCTCACCGCAGCGGCGTCGGCTGGACCACGGGACCGGTGCTCTCGCGCACGATCAAGCTGGGCTTTAGCAGCCGCACCTGACGTCCCTTGGAGGCGAGGGTGAGCAGGTCGACCGCAGTCGCAGCGATTTCCGAAATCGGGTGGGCGATCGTGGTCAGGGCCGGATACGTGTAGCCGCTCGGCTTGTCGTTGGCGAACCCCAACACCGACAGATCCTGTGGCACGCGCACGCCGTGCTGGGAGCACCACTTGAGCACCGCCCAGGCACCCGGATCGTCAAAGGCAAAAATCGCCGTCGGGCGCGGATCGAGCGCCATGATCTTCGGCATCGCCTCGTAGGCTTTCTGATAGGAATCCTCCCAGAATTTGGTGCCGCAGTGGAACACGTGCCAGCCCGCCAGACCGCGCTTCGCACATTCCTCTTCGAAAAACTTCGTGCGCAACATCACGTTCTCGTGCTCCTCCGGTTCGTTCAGGAGGAGGCAAATCCGTTGGTGCCCGAGGCTCGTGAGGTGATCGAGCCCGAGACGCGTGATCGCCTGGTTGTCCGTGCCGACAAAATGCGCTCGCTCGCTCGGTGCGCGATTATCGACGGCGACCACGGGCTTGTTGGACGCCTCGTATACCCGACACAGGTCCGCCGCCAAATCCGAAGGCGTTGAAATGAGAATCGCCGCGGACACCTCGGATTGGTTCAGCGCCTCCCCCTCCTGGCTGAGGATCTCTCCCGATTGCCGTGAATAAAAGACTTTCGCGTGGAGCTGACGCGAGTTGCAGGCTCCCAAAATCTGCCGGAGCAACTGACTCAAGAACGACGAATCCCAATCCGCCAGGTGCACCGCCACCTCGAAGGTTTGGGTACCGTTGCTCTTTCCCAGCGCGCGCTTGCGGACGAAGCTGCCCTTCGCCACCCGCCGCTCGAGCAGACCGTCGCGCACCAGATCGTATACGGCCCGGCGCACCGTGACCTGGGAGACCTTGAGGTGTTCGATTAACTCTTTTTCCGTAAAGAACTTCTGACCATCTTCGAAATAGTTCTCGATCGCATAGCGCAGCCCGCGATGCACCTTGGCGTGAAGCGGCAATTGTGCGTCGGAATGACGTGCGAAGGCCTTATCGAGCAAAGCCAGAGAGGGAACGGCGTCCTTTGACATCAAGGGTATAATAATAAAAGGGTTTTGCGTTTTGCAAGGTCAAACCGCGTCAGCAGGTCAATGCGGGGACCTTCGCCGGTCAAGCACGCTGCGGGCCGAAACGGTCGAAAGTTGACCGAGCGGAAGTGCCTTGGCGGGGGCGGCAGTAGATTCGATGAATTGCGTGCATGAGACACGCTCCCGCAAAAAGCGCAACCGCTCCGTCCGCCCGCCTCAGAACTCAGCGACGAAGGGGCGGTGGAGGAGCCAGGCGGAGATATTGAGGACGAGGTAGTTCCAGTTCTGGAAGCCGCGGTTGAGGATGGGTTCG
>DASWVO010000393.1:0-2598 GCA_036406235.1 Opitutaceae bacterium | reverse complement strand
CCTGCGCCGTCAGCGTGATCGTCAGCTCGAAATGGTGACCGACGACATGCTCGACCACGATCCGCTCCGGCGCGACGACGTCGATGAACACGCTTTCGTTCGGGTAGTTTCTGCCATCCGGCCCGTGCATGACGAAGCGCCACCTGCCGCCGGACCGAAAAGCGAACTCCTCGAAAGTGTTGCTGAAGCCTTTCGGCCCCCACCAGCGCGCGAGGTGCGCAGGATCGCTGAAGGCCCGGAAGACGCGCTCGCGCGGCGCGTCGATCAGGCGCGAATGCACGAACGTGCGGTCGGCCGTTGATTCGTTGGTACTTGCGGGTTCTTCGTTCATGTTCGTCCTCCTGTCGCCGCCACGACCGGTCCCTATGCAGACAATGACGGCCGGGCGTAACTCACCGTCAGCATCTCCCACTGATGCCCATCCGGCTCGTTCCAATAGACATTGCCGTAGTCCGCGCCCACCTGCCAATCCACGGGACCGCGCACCGTACTGCGGAAAGCGATTCCCGCAGCCCGGAGCCGTCCAAGGATGGCGCCGAACTCCTCCTCGCTGACACGGAAACAGTAGTGATGCACGGGAAAGGTCTCGTCCGTCTCGAAGAAATCCAGGGTCAGGCCGTCGTTCAGGTACACCGGCGCGAACGGCCCGATACCCGCTTCCGCCCAAGGCACCCCGAGCAGATCTCCCAGCAGCCTAGCCGATGCCGCCTTGTTGCGGCACGGCACGATGAAGTGATCGAGTCGTATCGTCATCCTGCGCTTCCGCCTCCATGAGATGCCTCAATCGGAACGGACCCCGCGCCGCACGTCCGTCCAACATGCGACGGCACTCAGCCCGCAATGTTCCCGCAAAAGATGCTGCGGTTACCGTCCGCCGGGGCCGTGAGGACATTGATCACGTGAGGGGTGTCGCGCAGTTTCTGCAGCGATACCGGGGCGACGTTGGTAAGCGTGACCGGTCCGCGATACGCGGCGACCGCACCCGGCCGCCCGAGAGGACTCGCAAGCACGCGGTCGGTCAGCTCGTAGGCGGGGCGCTCGCTCATGGCCTCGCAGCGGCCCCCGTGGATGTAAGTGTAGAGATGGATCGGTCGCGAGGCGTAGCTCGGCACGCCGCTCAGCTGCAGCGTGACCGTCGTCTCGCCGCCACGCGAGACGAGCATCGCGTTCCCGACACGTCCCGTGCCGTACCTTGTTGCGGTCAGCGGCACGCGCAGGACCTCTCCGGCCGCTCCGTGCATCTCCCGCTCGCCGCCCGCGCCCGCGCATCCGCCTAGGGCGACGAGCAGCACCAACCCCGACAAAAATCCGGTCTCGCCCATTGCCGTCTCCTCGCAGACAAGGGAATCATGTCCATTCGACCGCAGGCGCGGCCACTCGCTCACGGCCCATGTTCCGACGGGCATGGGCGCCTCTCCCCGTTAAACACTGCACGGGAGCGCGCACGGACATGGGCAGGCGGTTTGCACCCGGGGCCCTGGTAGTGTGACACTAGCGCAGCGCCCCACGACGCGCATTCCGGATTCCCTGCAACGACGCCCGGCCGCTCCGGCGGAGACGAGACGCACGATGTACAACGAGTATTTCGGGTTTTCCGCGGCGCCCTTCTCGATTGCGCCCGATCCGCGCTACCTCTTCATGAGTGAACGTCATCGCGAGGCGCTCGCGCACCTGCTGTACGGGCTGCAGGTCGATGGCGGATTCGTGCTGCTGACGGGCGAAGTCGGCACGGGCAAGACGACGATCTGTCGCTGCCTGCTGGAGCAGGTGCCGGACGGCTGCGACATCGCCTTCATCCTGAACCCCAAGCTCGACACCGTGGAGCTGCTCGCGACGCTGTGCGACGAACTGCACGTGCCGGTCGCGGCCGGCGAGCGCTCGATCAAGGTGCTGGTGGATCGCATCAACCGCCATCTGCTCGACGCCAACGCGCGCGGGCGCAAGACGGTGCTGATCGTCGACGAGGCGCAGAACCTGTCGAACGAGGTGCTGGAACAGCTGCGCCTGCTGACCAACCTGGAGACCAACGAGCGCAAGCTGCTGCAGATCATCCTGCTGGGCCAGCCGGAGCTGCGCGAACGCCTGGCGCGGCCGGAACTGCGGCAGCTCGCGCAGCGCATCGTCGCGCGCTACCACCTCGAGCCGCTGTCGCGGCAGGAAGTGGGCGCCTACGTGAATCACCGCCTCGCAGTCGCCGGCGGACAGCAGCGCCTGTTTGCCGACGCGGTGATCGATCGACTGTACCGCCTCAGCGGCGGCACGCCGCGTCTCATCAACGTGATCTGCGACCGGGCGCTGCTCGGCACCTACGTCGAAGGCAGGTCGAGCGTCGGACGCAGCACGCTCGACAAGGCGGCACGCGAAGTGCTGGGCGCCGTGCCGCAGGCATTCGCGGCACGGCGGATCGTGCTGGCCTCGGCGCTCGGCATCGCGCTCGCGGGCGGCGCGGCCGCGGCCTGGCATTACGGCTTTTCGGGTCCCGCGACCGGAACGGCAGCACCCGTCGCAGCGGCGCCCGCGGCGTCCGCGGAACCTGCTGTGCCCCCCGCTGCGGAGCGCAAGGCGCAGGATGCAGACAGCACCGAGACTGGCGCGCCG
>DASWVO010000392.1:0-12385 GCA_036406235.1 Opitutaceae bacterium | reverse complement strand
TCAGGTTGGCAGCACACACCGGCGTAAACTCTACGAAGCGCTCGCTCTCGATCTGGCGAAAGACTTTTCGACGTTCGAGACGCTCGGCAACACCGGCTCCGTCGCGCTGCCCGCCACGCTCGCCGCCGCGATCGAAGCGGGCGCCGTGAAGCCCGGCAGTCGCGTCGGCCTGCTCGGCATCGGCAGCGGACTGAACTGCCTGATGCTCGCGCTCGAATGGTAAAAACCACTCCGATTCCGGACTGGCTGCGGCCGCTTTATCCCTTCACGCCGCGCGTGTTTGTGACGCCACGGGGCGCGCAAATGAGTTACCTCGACGAAGGGCAGGGGAGCGAGGCCGTGCTCATGCTCCACGGCAATCCGACGTGGTCGTTCTATTACCGGGAACTCGTCCAGGCGGTATCGCCGGCGCTGCGCTGCATCGTGCCGGATCACATTGGCATGGGGCTTTCCGAGAAGCCACAGGCGTATTCCTACACGCTCGCAACGCGCATCGACGATGTCGCCGCGCTCGTCGCGAGTCTCGGACTCAAGAAGATTCATCTGGTGGTGCACGACTGGGGCGGCGCGATCGGCTTCGGCTTCGCGGCGCGACATCCCGTGCTGATCGGGCGTCTCGCGATTTTGAATACAGCGGCGTTTCCGTCGCCGCGCATCCCGTCGCGCATCGCGCTGTGCAAAACGCGCGGCTTCGGGACGGCGTTGGTGCGGGGCCTCAACGGTTTTGCCTGGCCGGCGACGTGGATGTCGATGCACCGGCGCAAGCTGACCGCCGACGAAAAGCGGGCGTTTCTTTTGCCTTACAATTCCTGGGCGAGCCGCGTGGCGGTCGACGCCTTCGTGAAGGACATTCCGATGTCGCCCCGGCATCCGACCTGGGCGGCGCTGGCCGCCACCGCCGAAGGGCTGAGGAACTTCACGCAGAATCCGGCGCTGATCGTGTGGGGCGGTCGCGATTTCTGTTTCAACGATCATTTCTACGCCGAGTGGCGTCAGCGGCTGTCCCAGGCCGAAACGCTGTACCTGGCGGACGGCGGCCATTATGTGCTGGCCGACGCCGCGGAGGAAGTCGTCCCGCGGATCGCGCGTTTTCTGGTGTAGGAGCGCCCGCGATTGCCGATTGTGGGTCGGGCTTTACGCCCGACATGTCGGGGATAACCCCGACCCACATGCTCACCGTCCGTAGAGCTTGCCGAGCTCGCGCAGATATCCGGCGCTTCCACGATGCAGTTTTTCCAACTGCGACGCCGAGTAACGCCACTGCCAGTTGCCGTCCGGCCGGCCCGGCGTGTTGAAGCGCCCCTCGGAGCCGAGGTTCATCAGATCGCCCGCGGGAAACACGGCGAGCCTCGCGACCGCCTCATAACCGGCACGCACGAAGTCCCAGCCGATCTCCTGGCCGCTGACGCGAAAATAGCGGCGCACGTGATCGCGGGTCTTCTCATCCACGCTGCGATACCAGCCAAGCGTGGTGTCATTGTCGTGTGTGCCTGGATACACGACGCTGTTGGGCTGCGTGTTGTGCGGCAGGTAGAGATTGTCGCTCCCGCCTCCGAATGCGAACTGGAGAACGGTCATCCCCGGCAGGCCGGTGGCGTCGCGCAATTCGAGCACTGAGGGCAGCAGATCGCCGAGATCCTCCGCGATCAGCCGGCAGTCCGGCAGGGAGGCTTTGACGGCGCGGAAGAAATCCAGCCCCGGACCCTGTTTCCAGGAGCCGGTCTTGGCGGTTTCCGCGGAGCCGGGAATCGACCAGTAGGTGTCGAAACCCCGGAAGTGATCGATGCGGACGATGTCGTAGAGTTCGAAATTGGCCCGCAGACGGCGCAGCCACCAGCGATAGTCGTCGGCCGCGTGGACCGGCCAGTCGTAGAGCGGATTACCCCAGAGTTGACCGTCGGCGGAGAAATAATCGGGCGGCACGCCCGCGACGAACCGAGGCGGCCCCTCGGGATCGAGTTGAAAAAGCTCGGGATTCGCCCACACGTCGGCGCTGTCTCGCGCGACAAAGATCGGGGCGTCGCCGATGATCTCGATGCCGTGCTGCCGGGCGCGTGCTCGCACGCCATGCCACTGGCCGAAAAAGAGGTATTGGAAAAACGCGTGCGCTTCCGCGCGGGCCGCGACGACCGGTTCCTGCGCAACGCTCGCCGAGCGGGCACCCTCGAAAAAGCGCACTTCGGCGGGCCACGTCCACCACGGGGCGCCTTTGAAATGGTCCTTGAGCGCGAGGAAAAGCGCATAGGGTTCGAGCCATTCACGGTGCGCGGCACGGAACGCCGCGAAGTCGCCGTAGGGCTGACTCCGGCGGTCCCCGGCGACAAACCGGTCGTAGGCGCGGAGCAGGGCCGGCCACTTGGTCACGTAAAGCCAGCCGTAATCGACCCGCTCCCGGGGCAACGCCCGCAACGGCGCCACTTCGGCGTCCTTCAAGAGCCCGGCGCTGACGAGTGCGTGCAGGTCGATGAGGTAGGGATTGCCCGCGAAGGCGGAGAAGCATTGGTAGGGCGAATCGCCGTAGCCAGTGGGCCCGAGCGGGCAGATCTGCCAGCAGCGGAACCCGGCGTCGGCAAGAAAGGCGAGCCACGAGTCGACCGCGCGGTCGAGGACGCCGATTCCTTGGTCGCCGGGCAGACTGGTGGGATGCAGCAAGACGCCCGCGGCGCGATCCTTGAGCCAGTCAAACAACGGCAAACCGTTCGTGGCATGTTTCATGGGAAGAATTATCGCACAATAAACATTATGTCTAGTCGGTTGATTTGCCGACACCTGCCACCGGGTTGCCCGATGGCGGCCCGCGATTTCGGACAGCAAACGACGGAAATGTCCATACCTCCCGCCTCTCTTTTATTCCCTTCAAGCCGCAGTTTCGCCGCCAGGGCGCGACCGCCGAGGGCCGGGCGCTCTGGCAGCTTGCGGCCGCCTCTCCCATCCGCCCCGTTGTTCAAAAAGCGCTTCCCCTCGCCCGCGCCGTGCTGTTCTTTCGCCCTTTGCACATGACTGCAGCCGCTGAAATCGCCCGCCGCCGCACCTTCGCGATTATTTCGCACCCCGACGCCGGTAAAACCACGTTGACGGAGAAATTCCTCCTCTACGGCAACGCCATCCATCTCGCCGGCACGGTCACCGCCCGCAAAAACCAGCGCGCCACGACCTCCGACTGGATGGAACTGGAAAAACAGCGCGGCATCTCTGTTTCGTCGACTGTCCTCCAATTCGATTACCAGGGCTACGCGGTCAACCTGCTCGACACTCCCGGCCACAAGGATTTTTCGGAAGACACCTACCGGGTGCTCACCGCCGTCGACGCGGCGTTGATGGTGATCGACGCCGCCAAGGGCATCGAGCCGCAAACGCGCAAGCTCTTCGAGGTCTGCCGCCGCCGCGGCGTGCCGATCTTCACGTTCATGAACAAGTGTGACCGGCCGACGCTCAACCCGCTCGCGCTGATCGACGAACTGGAAAGCGTGCTCGGCCTGCAGCCCTGCCCGATCACGTGGCCGCTCGGCAACGGACCGTCGTTCCGTGGGGTGTTCGACCGGCGCTCGAAGGAAGTTCACCTCTTCGAACGCGTGCCCGGCGGTGCGTTTCGCGCCCCCGTCAACGTCACCGATTTGAGCGCTCCTGCGGTCCGCGAGAAACTCGACGACTCGACTTATGCCGATGTCACCGAGCAGCTCGAGATGCTCGAGATCGCCGGCACGCCGTTCGACCTGGCCGCGGTTCAAGCCGGCAAGCAGACGCCGGTTTTCTTCGGCAGCGCGGTCAATAACTTCGGCGTGCAGCTTCTGCTCGAAGGCTTTTTGCGGAATTCAATCCCGCCGACGTCGCGACGCTCCTCGCCCGTTTCTCAATTCAAGTCTGAGATTTCGGATTCGGTCGTGCCGGTCACCCATGAAAAATTCTCGGGCTTCGTCTTCAAGATCCAGGCCAACATGGATCCGAAGCACCGTGACCGCATTGCGTTTCTCCGCGTGTGTTCCGGAAAGTTCACGCGTGACATGAACGTCGTGCACCAGCGCACGGGTCGCTCGGTGCGGCTCTCCTCCTCGCACAAGCTTTTCGGCCAGGAGCGCGAGACCGTCGACGAAGCCTGGCCGGGCGACGTGATCGGTCTCGTCGGACACGATGCGTTTGGTATTGGCGACACCCTTACAGAGGACCGCGCGATCGTCTACGACGAGATTCCCCGCTTTCCCCCCGAAGTGTTCAGCTACATTTCAAACCCCAATCCTTCCGATTCGAAGAAATACCGCGCCGGCCTCGAGCAGTTGCTCCAGGAAGGCGTGGTGCAGTCGTTCAGCTGCCGCAACGCCCCGCCCGGCGCCACCCTTCTGGCGGCGGTCGGCCCGCTGCAGTTCGAGGTTGTGCAGTATCGTCTGCAGTCCGAATACAACGCCGAGTCGCGCCTCGAGCCCGCGCCCTTCCAGCTCCTGCGGTGGATCGAGCCGCACCCGAGCCTCGCGAGTTCCGCCAGCCTGATTGTCGCGAGCGGCGTGAGCTTCGGTGCGGACAAGTTCGATCACCCGGTGGTGTTTTTCCCGAACGACTGGACGCTGCGCTATTTCATCGAGAAGAATCCCGAGCTGAAGCTGCACGAGCTGCCCTTGGAGCAGGCGATCGCGTCGCGGTAGCGATTTTACGAGACGTTGACGCGGCTCCCGCGGTGTGCGGTGGAAATTCACTGAACGCGCCGCGGATGGGGCCGTTATTGAAGGGCGTGTGATTACTGCTCTCTTTCGTCTCGCCGACCGCGCAAAAAGACACTCACTGGCGCGCATGTTTTTCGCGCGTTTACGCCGCTCCCTTTTTTCGTTTCTCGCGCTCGCGTGCGCCACTGCCGGAATGCGCGCCGCCGCTCCGGCGGCTCCCTACAAGGGCGCCGTGATCATGGACGCGGCGACCGGGAATGTCCTTTTTGAGGAGAATGCGGATGTCGTGACGCCGCCCGCGAGCGTCACGAAGCTCATGACCTTTCTCATCGTTTATGAGCAGGTCCGCTCCGGCAAACTCTCGCTCGACACCCCGGTGACGACCTCCGCCGACGAGTCGCGCATCGGCGGCACGCAGGTGTGGTTGAAGGAACATGAAACCTTCACCGTCGACGAGCTGCTCTACGCGCTCATGATCCAGTCGGCCAACGATGCCGCGGCCGCCCTCGCCCGCGCAGCAGCCGGTTCTCGCGAAGCATTTGTCGAGCTGATGAACGAGCGGGCCCGCGACCTCGGCATGAAGCACACGACCTTTCGTTCTCCGCATGGGCTGCCGCCGCCTTCACGCCGCACCAGCGAAGGCGACCTGACGTCGCCGCGCGACCTCGCACTCCTTAGCCGCGAGCTCCTGTTGAAGACGGACATCCTGCGCTACACGGCGGTGAAGACCCGGCCGTTCGGCGCCGGGCAGCGCGCGCAGCCGGTCGTGATGAACAATCACAATCATCTCGTCGGCCGCGTACGCGGGGTCGACGGTCTCAAGACGGGATTCACCAACGCGGCGGGCTTCTGCCTTGCGGCCACCGGACAGCGCGATGGGAAACGCGTTATCGCGGTGGTTATGGGCAGCCCCGATCGCAAGACCCGTGACCTCAAGATGGCCGATCTGATCGAGCGCGGCTTCCGGCTCCTTCCGGAGTCGTCCCATTTCGTCGAGCACACCGCGATTGCGACGGCGAAAAGCTCTGCGGCCACAACGGCCGCGGCGGCATCGTCACCCATCTCCGCAGTGCCGGCCCAGCCGGAGGAAGCCGAGGATCCCGATTACAACGCACCGCCGACGATCACACCCGCTCCCGAAAACTCAGGCGCCTCTCAAACCGCGGCGCCAAGCGACGAACTCCCGTCAGTGAAGTTCGTCATGCCGAAGCGGAAGTAGAAGACAGCGCGCGCCGGCCTTCGGACGCCCGACGTGCAAGCATCTGAGCCGCGGCGCCCTTGCCGCGGTGGCTGAACGCCACGAGGGCGTCGCTTCCCCAGTGTCCCGGCCCTGGGTGCGCCCGCACGTAGTGGCCTCATCCTTACTGCTGTCGGCCTCTTGCGCGATTTGCTATAGTGGGCGCCATGACCTCGCTTCGGCGCCTCGCGTTTCCGCTCTTCTGCCTCGCAGCCACCGTCTTTTCCGGACGCGCGCAGCCGGTGGTGATGACGACCAACACCATTCTCCAAGACATCGTGAGACAGCTCGCCGGGGACCGGGTCGAGGCGCGCTGCCTTCTGCCCGTCGGCGTCGATCCACACAGCTTCGAGCCGTCGCCGGCCGATGTCCGTCGCCTCGCGCAGGCTCAGCTCGTCGTCGTCAACGGCGTCGATTTCGAGCCGTGGCTCGACAAGCTCGTATTCAATTCCGGCTACAACGGCTCGATCGTCGTCGCCACCGAGGGCGTCGCCCTGATCGACAGCGAGGGACATGAGCACGATCCTGCCGGCGCCGACGACCAGCCGGCCGCCGGCGATCCACACGAGCATGGCACGCTCGACCCTCACGCCTGGCACGACCCGCGCAACGTCATTCGTTACGCGCGCAACATCGCCCTCGCCCTCGCCGACCTCCTGCCGACGCACACCGCCGAAATCGAGGCGGCAGCGGCGGCGTATATCGCGACACTCGAAGAGCTGCACCGCTACGCGACGGCGCAGTTTGAGAAGCTTCCGACCGCGCGCAGACGGCTCGCGACGGCGCATGACGCACTACGGTATTTGGAGAAGGCTTACAATTTACAGATCGTTCCGATCGCTGGTCTGGCCCCCGGCCAGGAACCCAACCCGAAGGCGCTCGCGCGGCTCATCGATACGATTCGCGCGCAACACGTGCCCGCGGTGTTTTTCGAATCGACGAGCAGCCCGAAGGCGCTGCGGCTCATCGCCGACGAAGCCGGCGTGGCGACGGTCACCTCGCTCTACACCGACAGCCTCGGGCCCGCCGGCTCGCCGGGCGCCACCTATGCGGGTATGTTCCGGCACAACGTCGACACGATCGTCGCCGCGTTGCGCTGACCCTTTTCGCTTCCCGTGTCCGCTGCCACTCACAACATCCTCCGCTTCGCCGACGTAACGGTACGCTACGGCGACCGGCTTGCGCTTGATGGCGTGACCGCCCAAGTCGCCTGCGGCAGTCGCATCGCGCTGCTCGGCCCCAACGGTGCCGGCAAGAGCACGCTGTTGCGCGCCATCCTCGGCTGGCACCCGCTCGCGCGCGGCGAGATTCGGATCGGCGACGCGCACGCGCATCACCAACTGCCGCGCTTCGCGTATCTGCCGCAGCGGCATGTGATCGACTGGGATTTTCCGATCACGGTACGCGCGGTCGTGGAGCAAGGGCGCTATCCGGCGCTACGCGCGTGGCAGCGTTTCTCCGCGCAGGATCACGCGCGTGTTGAACGGGCGCTCGACGAGCTCGACCTCGCGGATCTCGCCACCCGTCAGATTCGCGAGCTTTCGGGCGGTCAGCAGCAACGCGTGTTTCTGGCGCGTGCGGTCGCACAAGGGGCTGACATCTTTCTGCTCGACGAGCCTTTCGGTGGACTCGATTTGCACGCGACGGAGGAGCTGTTGCACATTTTCCACGCGTGGGAGGCGCAAGGACGCACCGTGCTGGCGGCCGTGCACGATCTGGCGCTGGCCCGCGCGCATTTTGCGCAAGCGTTGCTGCTCAACACGCGTCTGATCGCGGCCGGACCCGCAGCGACGGTGCTGACCGAGGCCAACATTGATGTCGCCTACCGTGGCGGCCACTGCGTCCACGACGATCCGCTCCGGCTCGCCCGCACCGCCGAGTTTCCGCGGTAGCTCTGCCCATGACCTTTCACCAGCTATTCATCGAGCCGTTCAGCTACCAGTTCATGCAGCGCGGCCTCCTCTCCGCCGTGCTGCTGAGTCTGAGCGGAGGCCTGCTCGGCGGCATCCTCGTGCTGCGCCGCCTCGCGCTGATGGGCGACGCGCTCGCGCACTCCCTGCTGCCCGGGGTCGCCCTCGCGTATCTGTTTTTTGGAGCCAGTCTGCCCGCGCTTTTCGCCGGCGCCCTCGTTGCCGGCCTGCTCACCGCGGGCGGCAGCGCGTTCCTCTCCCGGCTGACACGTGTGAAGGAGGATGCCGCCTTCGGTTCGCTCTTCATCATTTTTTTCGCGCTGGGCGTGGTGCTGGTGAGTGCGATGCGCAGCCGCATCGACCTGATGCATTTTCTCTTTGGCAACATCCTCGCCGTGAGCCGCCCCGACCTCCTTCTCTCGGCCGCGGTCAGCGCGACGACGCTCGGCACCTTCATTGTTTTCTACCGGCCGATCCTCCTGGAAACGTTTGATCCGATCTTTCATCGCGCCACCGGCGGCCGTGGCAGTCTCACGCACGTCGCGCTGCTCGCGCTTACCGTGCTCAACCTGATCGCGGCGTTGCAGGCGATGGGGGTCGTCCTCGCCCTCGGGCTGTTTCTCCTGCCGGCGGTGTCTGCGTATCTGTGGTGCGATTCGCTCGGCCGCATGTTGACGGCGTCCGTCGGTATCGCGCTCGGCGGCTCAGTCATGGGGATCTTTGCCAGCTACCATGCAGGCCTGGCCAGTGGCGCGACCATCGTGCTCAGCCTCGGGGGGATTTTCATCGTCTCCGCCATCATCAGCCCGCGGTATGGGCTGGCGGTCCGGCTCTGGAAGGCGCGTGGGACGGGAAAAGGCGTGTTGCGTTCCCCCGACTGAGACGGGAAAACCGCTGGACGCATGTCCGCCGTGGATCTCCCCGCCGTTAAAACCTACCTGCTCGATCTGCAGGATTGCATCTGTGCAGAGCTCGAAGCGGAGGAGGCTGCGGCCAGGTTTCGCGAAGACGCGTGGACGCGCCCGGAAGGCGGCGGGGGGCGCACCCGCATCCTTGCCGACGGTGCCGTTTTCGAGAAGGGCGGCGTGGCTTTCTCGCACGTGTACGGCACGAAACTGCCGCCTTCGGCGACCGCCCACCGCCCCGAGTTGGCCGGCAAGGCCTGGCAGGCGCTCGGCGTGTCGCTCGTCATCCATCCACGCAATCCGTACGTGCCGACGAGCCACGCCAACGTGAGGTTCTTTGTCGCTGATCCCGATGGCCCGGCCCCGGTCTGGTGGTTCGGCGGCGGCTTCGACCTGACGCCGTATTACGGTTTTGAGGCCGATGCGGTGCACTGGCACCATACTGCGCGCGCAGCGCTGACACCGTTTGGTGAGAGTTACTACCCGCGGTTCAAGAAATGGTGCGACGACTATTTTTTCCTCAAGCACCGCGCGGAGCCCCGCGGCATCGGCGGTCTGTTTTTCGACGATTTTTCCGAGCTCGGTTTCGATCGCAGCTTCGCCCTGCTGCGCAGCGTGGGAGACCATTATCTCCCCGCCTACCGGCCGATTGTCGCCCGTCGGAAAGCGACGGCCTACGGCGAGCGGGAGCGCGATTTCCAATTGTATCGGCGCGGCCGTTACGTGGAATTCAATCTCGTGTGGGATCGCGGCACGCACTTCGGCCTGCAGAGCGGCGGCCGCACCGAGTCGATCCTGATGAGCCTTCCGCCGCTCGTCTCCTGGAAATACGACTGGCACCCCGAGCCAGGCACGCCCGAGGCCCGGCTCTACGACGTGTTCCTCAAGCCGCGCGACTGGGCGTCGCTGACCCACTCTCAATTCCCGGCTCTCAACTCTCAGCTTTCCGATCCATGACCTCCCGCGACCGTTTCCTTGCCGCCTGCGCCTGCCAGCCGCTCGAGCGCCCTCCGATCTGGGTGATGCGCCAGGCCGGACGCTACCTTCCCGAATACCGTGAGCTCAAGGCGCGCTCGTCCTTCCTCGAGATGGTGCGGACGCCCGCGCTCGCGATGGAAGTGACGCTGCAGCCGCTGCGCCGGTTTGCCCTCGATGCGGCGATCCTGTTTTCCGATATCCTCGTGATTCCGGAGGCGCTCGGCCAGGGGTACGCGTTTCGCGACAGTGGCGGCATCGCCATGGCCTACCGCCTTGAGACGCGGGCGCAAATCGACGGGCTCGCGCCGGCCGGGGCCGTGCCGGAGCGACTACGCTACGTTGCCGAGACGCTCGTGCTGCTCAAAAAGGAACTCGCCGGGCAGAAGGCGTTGCTCGGGTTCGGCGGTTCGCCGTGGACGCTCGCGACCTATATGGTCGAGGGCGGCAGCTCCGAAGACTTTGAGCGCATCAAACTCCTCTTTTACACCGATCGCGGCGCCTTTGACGCGCTGCTCGAAAAACTCACCGCGGCCCTCATCGCGTATTTCCGGATGCAGATCGAGGCCGGCGCGGACGCGATCCAGATCTTTGATTCCTGGGGCGGCATTATCGCCGGCCCGGATTACGAGGCGGCGTCGCTCAAGTGGATTCGGCAGATCGTCGCCGCGCTGCCGGCCGGGTTCCCCGTCATTCTTTACGCCAAAGGCACCGCGCCTCACCTCACCGACCAGGCCTTCACGGGCGTGAAAGTCATCAGCGTCGACTGGACGAACGATCTCGCGATTGTCCGTCGGACGCTGCCGGGCAACGTCGCCGTGCAGGGCAATCTCGACCCGGTGCTGATGCAAACCTCCCCCGGGGTCGTCCGGCGCGAAGCCACGCGCCTGCTCGAGTCGATGCGCGGCATGGCCGGCCATATCTTCAATCTCGGCCATGGCATCACTCCGGCGGCGAAGCTCGAGTGCATGCAGGCGCTGGTGGATTCAGTCACACAATGGAAATGATCGCGTGACCACAAAAGGCGCTAAAATCCACAAAAGGTGATTAGCTCCGGTCACGATTTTGCTGCATGCTGATTCCACCGTGACCCACCGTGATTCTCTTCCCGTCGCCGTCGTCGGAGGCGGCATCACCGGCCTGACCGCCGCGTATCGTCTCGTCCAGCAGGGCCGCGTTGTGCGGCTCTTCGAGGCCGGCGAGCACCTCGGCGGTTGCGTTCAGAGCGAGCGCGAAGATGGCTGGCTCGTCGAGGCCGGGCCCAACTCCGTCCAGGAAAACTCGCCCGCCCTGACCAAGCTCATCGCCGAACTCGAACTCGAAGCGCACAAACTCTACGCGCAGCCGGCGGCAAAGAATCGCTACATCGTGCGCAACGGCCGGCCGGTGCCGGCGCCGCTCTCCCCTCCCGGCCTGCTTTCGTCGCCACTCTTTTCGACGGGCGCGAAGCTGCGGGTGCTCTCGGAAATCCTGATGTCGCCCAAGACGCGCACGACCGACATCAGCCTCGCCGAGTTCGGCCGCTCGCATTTCGGCCGCGAACTCGTCGACTACGGGCTCAATCCCTTCGTCTCGGGCGTTTACGCCGGTAACGTGGAAAAGCTCTCGACGCGCCATGCGTTTCCCTCGCTGTGGGAAATGGAGCGGGCCCACGGCTCGATCATTCGCGGCCAGATCAAGGCGGCCAAGGCGAAGCGGGCCAGCGGCCACGCGGGCGGGCCGCCAAAAATCATCTCCTTTGCGGAGGGGCTCTCGACGCTGCCGAGTGCGCTCGCCACGCGGCTTCCCGCGGGCGCGGTCGAGTTGCGCGCGCGGGTCGATACGCTGGTGCCGGGCGATCCGTGGAAGCTGGTTTGGAGCCACGAAGGCACCACCCACACCGAGGAGTTTGGCGCCATCGTGCTGGCGTTGCCGGCGGTCGCGCTTTCCCGGCTGCGCATCGGCGCGCTCGGCGAACGCCCGCTGGCCGGCCTCGAGGCGGTCGAATACCCGCCGGTTTCGTCGTTATTTGTCGGATACACGCGCGAACAGGTCGCCCACCCGCTCGACGGTTTTGGCGTGCTGGTGCCGAGCAGCGAACGCCGCGACGTGCTCGGCGTGCTGTTCTCCTCGAGTTTGTTTCCGGGTCGCGCTCCGGCCGGCCACGTGGCGCTTACGGTGATGACCGGCGGCGCGCTGCGTCCTGAACTGGCCCGCCTGGACCTCGTTCCGCTGCTTGACGTGGTGCGAAGGGAACTCGGCGACCTCCTCGGCGTGCGCGGCGAACCGGTTTTCGTCCGGCACAACGTGTGGCCGCGCGCGATTCCGCAGTACAATCTCGGCTACGAGCGCTTTCTCGAGTCGATGGTGCGGTGTGAGCGCGACTGCCCAGGCCTGTTTATTGGCGGACATGTGCGGGACGGCATCGCCCTGCCCGCCTGCGTGACGAGTGGGGAGAAACTCGCCGCCCGCGTGGCCGGCGGCTGAGCGAAGGCGCGCTCCCCTGCTCCGTGACGCCGCACGCCGATCTCCGGCTGCTGTTTGCCACGCGAGCGTTGCGGATGTTCGCCTACGGGCTCATCGGCGTCACGCTCGTGCTCTACCTTGCGGCCCGGGGCCTTGCGCCGCCGCAAATCGGGCTGCTTCTCACGCTCACACTGCTGGGAGACGCTGCGATTTCGCTGGTCCTCAGCTCCCGAGCGGATCGCTGGGGGCGCCGGCGCACGC
>DASWVO010000391.1:0-3164 GCA_036406235.1 Opitutaceae bacterium | reverse complement strand
TCTGCCGCTTCGGCCGTTACCATGAGATCGAAGTCGAGGACGACGTGACCGCCTATCTCGAGTTTCCCAACGGCGCCAGCGGGGTGTTCCTCACCTCCACGGGCGAGGCGCCGGGCACCAACCGTCTCGAGGTCGCCGGCGAGCGCGGCCGGCTGGTCTTCGAGGGCGACAGGATCGCGTTTACTCGTAACGAGGTGCCGATGTCGGAGTTCGCGCGCACCTCGCCGCAGCCCTTCAGCCGGCCGGCGACGTGGGACGTGTCGATCCCTGCCTGCGACCATGGCGACCAGCACCTCGGCATCCTGCAGAATTTCGCCGACGCGATCCTTGACGGGGCGCCGCTGCTTGCGCCGGCGGTGGAGGGCATCCACTCGGTGGAGCTCGCGAACGCGATGCTCATGTCAACGTGGACCAACGAAACCATCGAACTGCCGCTGGACGGGCGCAAGTACGAGCGCCTCTTGAAGCAGAAGGCCGCCGCTTCCACCCCGAAAAAGAAAACCGCCGCCCGCCGGCTCAACCCGGAGGACATCGCGCGTTCGTTCCCCCGGTGAGACTGCCCCCGGGAGCGCGGATGGCTCGCCCGCATTCTCCCCGATGGCGGGCCAGCGGCCCGCGCTCCCAGGAAATTGCAGGCGCTACCTTTCTTCCCCCATGAAACTCAACCAAGTCGCCCTCCAACTCTACACGCTCCGCTCGCTCTGTCAGGATGCGGCTGGTCTCGCCGCTGCCGCGAAACGCGTCCGCGCGATCGGCTACACCGCCGTCCAGGTGAGCGGCGTGGGGCCGATTCCGGAACGCGAACTGGTCTCCATCCTGCACGGCGAAGGCCTGCGCATCTGCGCGACCCATGAGCCGGCGCTGACGATCCTCCACGAACCGGAGCGCGTGATCGACCGCTTGCGCGCGCTGGGCTGCAATCTGACCGCCTATCCGTATCCACAGAATGTCGACTTCTCGCAGCCGGAGCAGGTCGACACGCTGGTGCGCCAGCTCGACGCCGCCGGCGCGAAGTTGCGCGCGGCGGGGATCACGCTCGGCTATCACAACCACGCGATCGAGTTCGTGAAGTTCCGCGGCGCGCCGGTGCTCGAGCACATTTATGCCAGCACCCAGCCCTCGCATCTCGCGGCGGAGCTCGACACCTATTGGGCGCACTATGGCGGCGGCGACGTCGTCGACTGGTGCCGCCGCCTGCGCGGCCGGCTGCCGGCGATGCACCTGAAGGACTACGGCTTCACGTTCGAGAACAAGCCCACCTGGTGCGAGATCGGCGCGGGCACGCTCCCATTCGTGCGCATCATCGCCGAGGCCGAGGCGGCGGGCTGCGAGTGGTTCATCGTCGAGCAGGACACGACGCCCGGCGACCCGCTCGCGTCGGTCGCGCAAAGCTTCGAGTACATCAAGGCGCATCTGGTCGCCTAACCCAGCGAAGCGCCGGGAAACTCGAAGTCCGAAATTCGAAATCCGAAACATTCGAGCTTCGCGTATTTGAATTTGTTTCGGATTTAGAACTTCGAGATTCGGATTTTCCCGCAAGCGTCCAAACCCTCAATCGCCGCCATGCCCAAAACCGCCGCTCCGTTCCTCCACGAAGATTTTCTGCTCACCACCGAGTGGGCGCGGATGCTCTATCACGAGCACGCGAAGCCGTCTCCGATTTTCGACTACCACTGCCACCTGCCGCCCGACCAGATCGCGGCGAACCGGCAGTTCGAAAACCTGTTTCAGATCTGGCTCGCCGGCGACCATTACAAGTGGCGGGCGATGCGGGCCAACGGTGTGTCCGAGGACCTGATCACCGGTGGGGCGACGAGCGACTACGACAAGTTTCTCGCCTACGCCAAGACGGTGCCGGCGACGGTGCGCAACCCGCTGCACCACTGGTCGCATCTCGAGCTGCGCCGTTACTTCGGCATCGATCTGCCGATCAACGAGGCCAGCGCCCCGAAGATCTGGGAGGCGGCCAACGCGAAGCTCGCGACGCCCGCGCTCTCCGTCCACGGGATCCTCACGCAGTTCAAGGTCGGCGTCATCTGCACGACCGACGACCCGGTCGACGACCTCGCGCACCACCAGGCGATTGCGAAGAGCGGGCTGAGGACCCGGGTGTATCCGACGTTCCGGCCCGACAAGGCGCTCGTCGTCGACAAGCCCGATGTGTTCAACGCCTGGTGCGCGCAGCTCGGCGCCCGCGCCAACGTCGAAGTGAAGGACTTCGCGTCCTTCCTCGCCGCGATCCAGCGGCGCCACGATTTCTTCCACTCGCTCGGCGGCCGCCTCTCCGACCACGGCATGGAGGTGATTCCCGACGTCGATTGCACGGAGCGCGAGGCGACGGCGATCTTCAATGCCGCGCGTAGTGGTGCGGCGGCGACGCCCGACCAGCTCGCGAAGTTCACGTGGTACATGATGCTCTTCCTCGGCCAGCTCGACGCGTCGCGCGGCTGGACGAAGCAGCTCCACCTCGGCGCGCTGCGCAACAACAACAGCCGCCTGCTCAAGCGGCTCGGCGCGGATGCCGGCGTTGACTCGATCGGCGACTTCCCGCAGGCGCGTGGCCTGGCGCGCTACCTCGACGCGCTCGATCGCGAGGGCCGGCTGCCGAAGATGGTGCTCTACAACTTGAATCCGGCCGACAACTACGTGTTTGCCACGATGGTGGGCAACTTCCAGGACGGGCCGGCGGCGGGCAAGCTGCAGTTCGGCTCGGGCTGGTGGTTCCTTGATCAGCGCGAAGGCATGGAGTGGCAGATCAACGCGCTGTCGCAGCTCGGGCTGCTCTCGCGCTTCGTCGGCATGCTGACCGATTCGCGCAGCTTCCTCAGCTACGTGCGCCACGAGTACTTCCGCCGCCTCCTGTGCAAGATGATTGGCGAGGATGTGGAGGCGGGCCTGATCCCGGCCGACGAGGCCGCCGTTTCGAAGCTCATCCGCGACGTCTGCTTCGACAATGCCGCGGCGTATTTCGGGCTCCAGGCGGGGAAGTTCTGAACCGAGCAATTCAGCTGAGAGTTGAGAGCTGAGAGTTGAGAGTCTGACAGCCGGCGCTTTGCACCGTGAAGTGCCTGGAGGGTGTTCTGAACTTTTTGGGCTGCGATTGCCCGGGGTGGCGCGGTGCTTCAGCCCGCGCGCGAGGGAGCAACGAACGCGGGCTGAAGCAC
>DASWVO010000390.1:0-12787 GCA_036406235.1 Opitutaceae bacterium | reverse complement strand
GTGGCGGCCTTCAGGTGCTGAAAGTGCCGGCCGACGGCGGCGTTGTCGTCGGGCGTCCAGGCCTTGTCGTCGTGCAGCCGCGGCACGAGCCGCAGCAGGTAGAGCCATTCGCTCGCGTGCAGCGAACCGGCGATGAACAGGAGGATGAGGACGACGAGCCGGATGGGGTGGCGCATGGTGATTGGAATGGGCATCGCGCCTACTCGGCGCGGAGCGCTTCGGTGGGACTGACCCGCAGGGCCCGACGGGTCGGGAGCAGGCTTGCCGCGAGCGCCACTGCGCTGAGGGCAACGGGCACGCTGCAAAATGCCCAGGGATCGGTTGCGCTGATCTCGAACAGCAGGCTCTCCATCAAGCGCGCCGCGGCAAACGCGGCGAGCAGGCCGAGTGCGAGGCCGCACGCGATGAGGCGGGCGCCGTGCCGGCCGATCAGCTTCACGATGTGCCGCGGATGTGCGCCGAGCGCCACGCGGACGCCGATCTCGCGCGTGCGTTGGGCAACCGAAAACGCGATCACGCTGTAGAGCCCGACGAGGCTGAGCGCGCCGGCAATCGCCGCGAGCGCTGCGAACAAGGTGGTCTGGAGGCGCTGGCGGGCAACGCTGTCGCGCGCGAGGTCGGAGAGCATGCGCACGCCGTGCAGTGGCAGCGTGGGTTCGAGTTCGCGGATCACGCCGCGGAGCGAGGGCACGAGTTGCTCGGACGGTAGTTGCGTGCGCACGACAACCGTCATGCTGCCCCAGACGACGCGGTGGGCGGAGAGGAAGAAGGCCGGTGAGACGGCCTGGTCGGGCGTGCGATGACGGAAGTCCGCCACGACGCCGACCACGGTCGTTTCCTGCGTGCCGCTGCCGACCCGCACGCGCTTGCCGACCGGGTCTTCTTCGCCCCAGAGCTGCCGGGCGAGCGTCTGATTGACGAGGATCACGCGCGGCGCCTGCGGATTGTCGGCGGGCGTGAACGTGCGGCCGGCGAGCAGCGGCACGCGCAGCGTTTGAAAATAGTCGCCGGAGACCATGCGCCAGTCGGCCTGCAGCTTCTCGTCGGGCCCGAGGCGCGAGGGGCCGATCGGCGTGAGATCGAGGCTCGTGTTGTTGAAGCTGAAGGGCGGCGTGCTCGTCACGGCGACGTGCTCGACTCCGGGCAGCGCCGCGAGGCGCGGCAGGAGGCGGTCGTAGAGCGCGGGGTCACTCTCGGTGGGCGAGAGGCGAAACGTCAGCACGTTGGCGGCGTCGAAACCGAGATCCTGCTGCGTGAGCCGTTCGAAGCTGCGCGCGAGCAGCGCCCCGCCGATGAGCAACACGAGCGAGAGCGCGATCTGCACGACGACCAGCGCATCCCGCAGCGGAGAGCGCGCGCTGGTGAGTGCCTGGCTGCGAGCCTTGAGTGCCTCCTGCACATCGAGCCGCACCGCGCCGGCCAGGGGGGCGAGGCCGGCCAGTCCGCCACTCACGAGGGCGAGCAGGGCCGCAAACGCCGCCACCCGGCCGTCGATCGCGATCTGCTCGGCGCGCGGCAGGTGAGCGGGATCGATCAACTGCAAGGCGTCCACCGCCCAGCTCGCGACAAGCAGGCCCAGCACGGCGCCCGGGATGGCCAGCGCGAGACTTTCGGCGAGCAGGAGGCGCACGAGCCGGCCGCGACCGCCGCCGAGTGCTGTGCGGATCGCGAGTTCCCGCGTGCGTGCGGTCGCGCGCACGAGGAGCAGATTGGAGACGTTGGCGCAGGCGATGAACAGCACAAGACCGACGCCGCCGAGCAACACCCACAGCGCGAGCCGCACCGAGGGGTTGACGAGCCAGTTGGCGAAGGGATCGAGCCGGGTGCTCCAGCCGGTATTGCTTTCCGGATACTCGCGGGCGAGCTGGCCGGCGATGATGTGCAGTTCCGCCTCTGCCTGTCCGGGGGTAACCCCTTCGCGCAGGCGCCCGATCACGGCGATCTCGTGGTTGTCCCGGCCCTCGCGCGCGAGGTCGGCGCCCAGCGGCGCGAACGCGTCCACCGCCGGGTCCATGGTGAAGCCGGCCGGAGCGACGCCGACGATTTCGCAGACCTGATCGTTGAGACGCACGCTGCGACCGAGGATGTTGGGGCTGGCGCCGAAATGTCGTTCCCACGCCCGCTGAGTCAGGATGAGCGCGCCGTTGCGGCCCGGCTGGTCCTCGTCGGGACGGAAGGTCCGGCCGAGCAGCGGCTGGTAGCCGGTGATCTCCCAGAAGTCGGCGCTGCAATATTGCACGAGCAGGTGCGCGGGCTCCCCCGCGCCGGTGAGATTGGCGCTGCGTGCGGTGGTGGCGGCGAGACCCGACCAGCTCTGGCTGCGCTCCCGCCAGTCGGTGAAGTTCGGAACGGAGGCGGAAAACTGCTCGATGCCGAGCGAGGGATTGGTTTCCCACACGGAGTAGAGCCGATCCGACCGCGGAAACGGCAGCGGGTTGAGCAGGACGCCATTCACGACGCTGAAGATTGTCGTGGTGGCGCCGATACCGAGCGCGAGCGTCAGCACGGCGAGCAGCGAAAAGCCCGGCGACTTGGAGAACTGGCGGAGGGCGTGATGCATGAGGAGAGTGCGGAGTGCGTCACTCCGCCCGGAGGGCGGTCAGCGGGTCGATGCGCGTCGCCCGGCGGGCGGGGACGAAGCAGGCAACGGCGGCAACAGCGGCGAAGAAGAGCGCGACGGCCGCGAACACGACCGGGTCGAACGGCTTCACATCGTAGAGCGCCTCCTGCAGCAGGCGCGACGCGGCGAAGGCGCCCACGAAGCCGAGCAGGAGGCCGCCACCCACCTGTGCGGCTCCAGAGCGAAGAATCAGCATGAGGATGGCGGCAGGCGAAGCGCCGAGTGCCATCCGCACGCCGATTTCCCCGGTGCGCTGCGTGACGGCGTAGGCCATCACCGAATACACACCGACGGCGGCGAGCAGCGCCGCGATGGCGGCAAAACAGAGCAGCAGCGCCATCGTCACGCGTTGCACGCCGATCGACTGGTCGACGAGCTGCTCGAGCGTCTGGGGATTGGCGAGGGCGAGGGTCGGATCGATTTCCGCCACGATGCGGCGCAGCACCGGGATCACGGCGGCCGCCTGCATCCCGGGTCTGGCCTGGGCGACGACGGTCATGAAGCCGCCTCCGCGCTGGTCGCGAGCGTAGTAGATTTCATCGGGCGGGGGCGTGGCGAGTCCGCTCGCCTTCACATCGCGCACCACGCCGACGATGCGCACGACCGTGTCCGCGTTGACGCCGGTGAGGAAGGCCTTGTCGATGGCCGACTCGCCGGGGAAGAGTTTTTTCGCGAACGTCTCGTTGATCACGGCAACGCTTTCGCCGCCGAAACGGTCGCCTTCGTTGATGAACCGGCCGGCGACGAGCTGCAGGCCCATCGTGCGATAATAGCCCGGCGTCACGAAGCGAATGCTCGAGAGCGGGCGCTCGTGCACCGGTGGCACGGGCCGGCCTTGCACGGCGTAAGGCGAGATCGAGCCGATCCCGCTGAGCGGCATGCCAAAAATCGCGCCGCCCGAGGCGAGCTCGGGTGCGGCGTCCAGCCGCTGCTGGAGCTGCCGGTAAAACTCGCGCGAGAGCTCGGGCTTCGCGTAGCGGGAGTTGGGCAGGTTGATGAGACCGAAGGCCCGGCCGTCCACGGCGAAACCCAGTTCCGCCTTCTGCAGGTTGTAGAAGCTGCGCACGAGCAGGCCGGCGCAGATGAGGAGCGTGAGCGACATCGCGACCTGCGCCACGACGAGCAGGTGGCGGAAAACTTTCGCCGTCGCGCCGCCGCCGGCGCCGCGGCCGGTGTCCTTGAGCGCGGTCTGCACGTCGGTGCGCGACGCCTGCCAGGCGGGATACGCGCCGATGAGCAGGCTCGCGAGCAGCGCGAGTCCGAGGGAGAAAAGCAGCACCACCGGATCGAGCGCGATCTCGTCGGCCCGCGGCAGTTGCGGGCCGGCCAGCAGCTGGATGCCGCGCAGGCTCCACCACGCGAGCAGCACGCCGAGCACGGCGGCGGTCACCGAAAAGACTGCGCTCTCGGCGAGGAACTGGCGGATCACCTCGCGCCGACGCGCGCCGAGAGACATGCGCACGGCGATCTCCTTGTGCCGGGCACTGACGCGGGCGAGGAACAGATTGGCAACATTGGCGCATGCGATCAGCAGCACGGCGGCGACGGCGCCGGCCAGCGTCCAAAACGTGCGATCGAGGTTGCCGAGCACTTGTTGGGAGACGGTGCGCACTTCGTTCTGGTTGTTGGCGTCGATGTGGGCCGGATTGGCGGCCTTGAACTGCTGCACCATTTCGGCGACTCGCAAGCTCGCTTGTTCCGCCGTGACGCCCGGCGCGAGCCGCGCGTAGGCTTGGTGCACAATGGCGTGGTTGCGCTGCTCCGGTCGCAGGAACGGCAGGTCGATCGGGCGCGGCACGATCACGCCGGTGTTGTTGAACGGCACCGGCATCGCCGGTGGCAGCACGCCGACGACCTCGCGCGCGACGCCGTCGATCTGGATCACGCGCCCGATGATCGCCGGATCGGAGCTGAAGCGGTTATTCCAGAGCTGGTGGCTGATGATCGCGACGTTGGCGCCGCCCTCCTTGTCCTCGTCAGCCGTGAAGTTGCGCCCGCGCGCGAGGTGGATGTCGAGGATCGGGAGAAAGCTGGCCGAGGCATGGATGCCAAAGACCTGTTCGGGCTCGCCGACGCCCTCGGTGAGCGTGAAACCGTTGCCCGCGGTCATGGCCATCTCCGCGAACACGTCGCGCCGTTCGCGGAACGCCTCGTATTTGGCCCACGAAATCGCAGGGGCCTCGAGGTTCCGCTCGCGGTTGATGCCCCAGATGCTCACGAGCGTATCCGGATCCGGATACGGAAGCGGCCGCAGCACGACCGCCTGCAGCACGCTGAACAGCGCGGCGCAGGCGCCGATGGCGACGGCCATCGTGACGACGGCGACGAGCGAGAATCCGGGAGTTTTGAGGAGGGAACGGAGGGCGAAACGGAGATCCTGGAGCATGTGGTGAAAGTGCGGAGTGTGGAAATGGGGAGAGTGCGGATTGCGGAATGCGGAATGAACTGGAGATCAGCGGGCGGGCGTCGTGGAAAGATCCGGGGACTCGTTGGCTTACTTCAGTCCGCGTTCCACCGCACTTGCTTCACTCGGCGCGCAGCGCCGTCATCGGGTCGACCTGCGTCGCGCGGCGGGCTGGCAGCCAGCACGCGAGCGCGGAGATGGCGACAAGCAGGATTGTGACCAACGGGAACACCATCGGGTCGATGGCGCTCAACCCGTAGAGCACGCGCGACAGGCCGAAGCCCAGGGCGAGCGCAAACGTAAGGCCGATGCCGATACCGACGAGTGTGAGGCGCAGGCCCTCGCGCATGACCAGGCGCCGCACATCGGTGTGCGCCGCGCCCAGCGCCATGCGGATGCCGATTTCGCGCGTGCGTTGCGCCACGCCGAAGGACACGACCGCATACAGGCCCATGATCGAGAGCAGCAGGCCGAGCACGCCCTGGACGGCGGCGAGCGTCGCGCCCATGCGCAGCGGCATCAGGGCGAAGATACTGTTGCCGATCAATTCCTCCATCGTGCGCACGTTGTAGACGGGAAGATGCGGATCGAGGCTGCGCACCGCCTCCCGCGCCGCGCTCGTCAGGGCGGTCGGGTCTCCGGCCGTGCGAAGCATCAACGTCGCGGGCGCGGCGTAATCCTGCGCGAGCGGCACGTAGAAGTGCGGCCGCGGCGCCTCCGCGAGCATCACGTACTTTGCGGTTTGGGTGACGCCTACGACTTCCGTCCAGGGACCGTCCCGCCACGGACGGAAGCGCTTGCCGACTGCCTCCTGGCCGGGCCAGCACGCGCGCGCCATTTCGGCATTGATGACCGCCACGCGCGGCGTTTTGGCCGTATCCGTCTCGGCCAGCGTGCGCCCGCTTTGCAGCGTCACACCGAACATTTCAGTGAACCCGGGCGCGACACTCGCGATGCCGGCCAGCATCCGCCCCTCGGCCATCTGGGCGGGCGGGTTCTCGGGCCAGACGTTGCGCATGCTCACGGCGTAGTCGAAGGGGATGTGGCTCGTGAGGGAAGCGCCCCTCACGCCGCCGAGCGCCTGCACCCGCTCGAGCAACTGCCGGTGAAACTGCTGGGCGCGATCCTCGCTGTAACCCTGCAACGAGAGGTCGAACGAGAGCAGCAGAAGATTCTCGGGCCGGAAGCCGAGCTCCACCGACTGCACGCGCCGCAGGCTTTGGAGGAACAGCCCCGCGCCGATCAGCACGACAAACGAGAACATGACCTGGCTGATCACGAGGAAATTCCGGAGGCGGTGACGTCCGCTCGACGCCCGTCCGCTGCCGCCATCCTTCAGCTGCTCGACCACGTCAATCCGCGAGGCGCGCAGGGCTGGAAGCAGGCCGCTCGCGAGTCCCGCGATGAGGGATATTGCCGCGGTGAATACATACTCCTGCCACAGCGTCTCCGTTTCGACGTGGACCGGGAAGTCCCCTTGCGGGGCGAAACGCACCAGCAGTTCGCCGATCCAGCTGGCGATGATCCAGCCCACGACGCCCGCGAGCACGGCGAGGACGATGCTCTCGACCAGCAACTGGCGTATCAGGCGCGAGCGCGTGGCTCCGAGCGCCGCGCGCATGGTGAGTTCCTTCTGCCGGGACGCCGCGCGGGCGAGCATCAGGTTCGCGACATTCGCGCAGGCGATGAAGAGCACGAGACCGACGAGTCCGGTGAACAGCGCGGCGAGCACCGGCATGAAGTCGGCAAAGATCGGATCGGGCCGGGCGCGATCCTCGGGGACGACGAGCGCCTCGGTCTTGCGGTGTTGATCGGGGTAGGCCTGCGCGAGCTGGGAGAACACGAGCGCCGCTTCGGAGCGCGCCTGGTCGAGCGAGGACTCTTCGGTGAGCCGGCCCATCACGCGCCACCCCGCGGCACCGCGGTCGGCAAGCATCTGCCCGCCGTTCTCGCGCAGCGACTCGAGCGCGCCGGTGGGCACAAACGCGCTCATCTTCATGCCGTAGGAAAAGCTGCCGAAGCCCGGAGCGGCGACACCCACGACCGTGAACGTGCGGCTGTTGAGGACGATGGCGCGTCCGACGATGGCCGGATCGCCCCCGAACTGCTGCTGCCAGCAGTCGTGGTTGAGCACGGCGACCGCCGCGCTTTTCTCCTCACCGTCGGACGGCAGGAGCGTGCGCCCGACGGCCGCCTGCACTCCGAGTGTGCCGAAGGCGTTGGGCGTGACGATCTCGACCCACGCCCGCCACGGCGACTTGCCGCTGGCGCTCAGATTCACCGGACTCGGCATGAACGCGACGAGGTCGCGGGTGCTGCTCAGTCGCTCCCGGTAGTCCTTGAAGTCGGGGAACGAGAGCCCGTGCGGCATTTTGAAGGCCTCGCTGCGCTGGAGAAAGTACACGAGCCGGCTGCCATCCGACACCGGCAACGGCTTTAGGAAAAACAGATTCACCATCCCGAAGATCGTCGTGTTGACGGCGATGCCGAAGGCCAGCGTCAGCACCACGACGAGCGTGTAGCCGGGCGACTTGGCGAGTTGCCGGAGAGCGAAGCGGAGGTCGGACATGGAAGTGCGGATTGCGGACTGTGGAGTGGCCGGCAGGTGAGACTAAAGGCTGTTAGAGGGCGTCTAAAAAGTCCGAAGGCATGGCGCGGCGAGTGATTTTGATCTTGGGCAAGGCGCGAGCGGGGAGCCAATGCCCGGAGGGCCTTGGCCCCTGCGAGCAACGCGGCCCAGGATCAAAAGCGCCGCCGCCCGGAGGGTTTGAGCAGAAACCGGCCCGGCGCTGCGTTGCGCCTGGCAGGGATAGCCGGGTCGAGGATACCCCTGCCACGCGCGCCTTGCGGCGGGCCGGTTTCTGCTCAAACGCCATGCCTTCGGACTTTTTAGACGCCCTCTGAGTCACTTTGCGCGGGGGCTGCTCAAGGGAGCGCGAGGCTTCAGCCCGCGTTCGGTGCTCTCTTGAGCGCGAGCTGAAGCACCGCGCTACCTCGGGCAATCGCAGCTCAAAACTCATGACACGCTCTAGTTTCACAGGGGGCTTGGTGCTGGTTTCGATCCGCAATCCGCATTTCGATCACTCCGCGCGCAGCGCCGTGATCGGGTCGACTCTCGTCGCGCGGCGGGCGGGGATGAAGCAGGCCGCCGCGGCGATGGCGCTGAGAAAGAGCGCGACCGCGACGTACACCACCGGATCGGAGGGGCTGACTTCGAAGAGCAGGCGTTGCATGAGTCGCGTCAGTGCGAAGGCGAGCACCAGGCCGATCGCGAGGCCGAGGGCGGCGAAGCGTAGTCCTTCTTTCATGACGAGCCCCACGACCTGGCCGGGCGCGGCGCCGAGCGCCATGCGGATGCCGAACTCGTTCGTCCGCTGCGCGACGCCGTAGGCGATGACGCTGTAGATGCCCATGCTCGCGAGCAGCAGCGCCAGCGCGGCGAAGCCCCCGAGGAGCATCATCACGAGCCGGCGGTCGGCGATCGCGCCCGCGAGCAGATCGGTGAACGGCCGCACCTCCGCCACCGGCAGGCCGGGGTCGAGGGCGTGCACCGCAGCGATCAGTTCGCCCTGCAAGCCCGCCGCCGGGCGCGAGCTGCGCACCACGACGCTGAGAAACCCGCCGTCGTCCTGCGCCGCCGGGTAATACATTTCCTCGACCGCCGCCTGGGCGAGATTGAGCGAACGAATGTCGCCGACGACGCCCACGATCTCGCGCGGGATCGACTGGATGCCGGTGATGAGGCGGCGCCCGAGCGGGTCGTCGCCGCCGAACAGCCGTTTCGCGAGCGCCTCGTTGATGATGACGACCTTCGTCGCGTCGTCGCGGTCGCGCCACGTGAAATCCCGGCCGCGCTTCAACGGGATGCCGAGCGTGGCGAAATAGTCCGGCGTCACCGTGGAGCGGGAGGTGATCGGGCGTTCGTTGACGGGCGGCAGCGCCTGGCCCTCGACGGCCGCGGGCGAGCGGGTGAAGCCGCCGGCGACGACGGGCAGGTTCGAAATCGCGGCGGCGTGCGTCACGCCCGGCAGCGTGCGGATCCGCTCAAGCACGTTTTCGAAGAGGCGCGCCCTGTCTTCGTCCGTTGGATACACGCTGGGCGGGAGGCCGAGGTTGAAGGTCGCCACGTCGTCCGCGCGAAAACCCGGATCGACGCGCTGCAGGCGGCGGAAGCTGTCGATCAAAAGCGCGGCGCCGACGAGCAACACCAGCGAGAGCGCGACCTCCGCGACAAGCAGCCCCGCCCGGAAGCGGCCGGTGTGCCGTCCGCCGGTGGAGCCGCGCGCGGAGTCCTTGAGCGAGTCGATCGGATCGGCGCGCGAGGCCTGCGCGGCGGGCACGATGCCGAGGATGAGGCCGGTGAGCAGCGAGAGCGCGACGGCAAACCCGAGCACGCGCGGATCGAGCGAGAGCTCCGCGGCGCGCGGAATGAAGTCCGCGGCGACGCGCGCGAGCAGGTCGAGGCCCCACACGGCGAGCAGCACGCCCACGATGCCGGCGAGGGCCGCGGTGAGGACGCTTTCGGCGAGAAACTGCGCGACGATGCGCCCGCGGGAAGCGCCCAACGCGGTGCGGATCGCGATCTCCTTCCGGCGGCCGGTGAAACGCGCGAGCAGGAGGTTGCCGACGTTGGCGCACGCGACGAGCAGCACGCAGCCGACGGCGCCGAGCAACGTGAGGGCCATGGGCCGTTGCTGGCCCACCAGATCCTCGTGCATGGAGACGAGATTGAGGCCGGCGTTGGCATCGACCTTGTCGGGCACGGCCAGGCCGTAGCGCTTGTCCACGACCCGCAGCTCCTCCTCCGCCTGGGCGCGCGAGACGCCGGGCTTCAGCCGTGCGGTGACGAGGAGGTAGCCGGTGCCGCGTTCGCGCAGGTCGGGTGTGATGCCTTCCTGGTCGAACACCCGCGGCGCCCACACTTGGAACTGCGCGAAGGGAAACCCAAACGTCGGCGGCAGCACGCCGATGACGGTGTGCGGCCGGCCGTCGAGCACGAGTGGTTGCCCGACGATGCCGGGGTTGCCACCGAAGCGTCGCTGCCAGAGGCCGTGGCTGAGCAGGACCACGTCGGCGCCGCCGGGAGCATCCTCGGCCGCGTTGAACGTGCGCCCGAGGACCGGTCGGACCCCGAGCAGGGGGAAAAAGCGCTCCGTCACGCGCGAGGCCTGGAGCTGCTCGGGCTCGCCGCCGCCGCTGAGCGTGAACGCGGTGAACGACTGCGCGGCGAAATCCGCAAAACTCTGCTGCTGGTCACGGAGGGCGGTGAAGCGCGGCCACGAGAGATTGGCCTGCTCGAGGCCGCGCGCGGGAAACGAGCCCCACACGCGCACGAGCTGCTCCGGCTCCGGGAACGCGAGCGGACGAAGGAAGAGCGTGTTGATGACCGAAAACAGCACCGTGTTGGCGCCGATGCCGAGCGCCAGCGCCCCGACGGCGAGCAACGTGTAGCCGGGGGATTTGAGCAGGGAGCGGAGGGCGAAACGCATGGGGAAGTGCGCAATGCGGATTGCGAAATGCGGATTGGGCAAAGGGGCAAGGGGCGGAAATTTGCTCGTTGCTCGTTTTTTGTCGTGGAAAGGCTCGCGGGCAGACGCGGGCGGTTTCAGTCCGCAATCCGCACTCCACATTCCGCAATTATCGCTGGGTGTGGTTCAAGGGTGTGCATGCTGGCTCAGTGGTGTTTGCACGGCCTGTGCCACAAACAGCTGCGAATTGTAAGTGATTGCGGACCGGTTTGATGGAGTGGTCGGCGCGATCTCGGCCGAGGTGAGACGCTCCAGTCCCGAGATCGCGGCGTCCCACGATTGGGACGATCGGGGGCCGCGGCCAAAGGGTGGACGGCGGAAACAGCGGCCTCTACGATCTGCTCTTCACCAGCGCGGCGCATGCCCTACAGGCCGTCGCCAATCAACCGCGCCACCTCGGCGCCGAACTCGGCATGATCGGCGTGCTGCACACTTGGGGCCGTCAATTGCAGCTGCATCTGCACGTGCACCTGATCGTGCCCGGCGGCGGCTTGCGCTCCGACGATCGCACCTGGCGCAAAAGCCGCTCCCCGGAGTGGTTTCTGCCGGTCAAGGCCATCGCCGCCGCCTTCCTACTCGGCTTCGCGGAGGCGCTGCGCGCCCACGCTCCCGACCTGCACGCGCAAGCGCCCGACTCCACGTGGCGGCGCGACTGGGTCGTGCACTGCCAGCCCGCCGGCTCCGGCGAGCCGGTGGTGCGCTATCTGGCCCGCTACGTCGCGCGCACCGCGATCAGCGACGAACGCATTGTCGCTGCCGATAATCATGCAGTCACCTTCCGCTACCGCGACTCGCACGACGGGGAAGAACGACTGTGCACGCTCGGCGCCGACGACGTAGCGAGGCAGCGCGGAGATGGCGCAGCCCGGGGCGAAGCGGAGGGTGAGTGGAGCGGGTGCCCGCGCAGCGGGCGGCGAGACGAACAGTTCCTGCGCCGCTATCTCCAGCACGTGCTCCCGCCCGGACTGCACCGCGTGCGCTACCCTCCAAAGGCGGGCAAGCTTTGGCTGGCTGCATCCGGCCGCCAAGGCTCGTCGCATGATCGTGGATACGCTGCTCGCCGTCGTCATCGTCGTGCGGCCCAAGGTGGACGGCCCGCCGGCGTGGCATCTGTGCTGCCCGCACTGCCACGCCTTCAGCCTGCTCTTCGTGCGCACCCTCCTGCGCTCGCCGCCGGGCCAGGCCCCATGACGCCCCGCTTGCTCCCACTTTCCATCCTATTTCCTCCGCCGCCCAACCCTGCGCCCGGGCGGAGCCTTGTCCACGTCGCATCCAAACCATCGATACAGCGTCCCACGCGCCTCCCAACCAAGCCTCCGACACGCTCAGCGGCCGTGCGACGGGTGAGGCCTGAGCGGCGGTCGCTTTTGCGCACGTAACCCAGCGCGGCGTAGAGTACGCCGTCGGGGCCTTCGGTTCCATCGGCGAGGACGGCGGCGACCACGCGATCGATGACCGGCATCGTCTGCTCATCGGCGTTCGCGCGGTCGACACGGGCCGCCAGGAGCTGGTCGGCTAAGTAGTCCACGCGTTCACGCGCCGTGATCGAAGGCGCGACGGCGAGCTTGAACACTTCGAGCGTCATTCCGGCGGAGGATTTCGTCGGGGCGAGATTCGTCCAGGCGTCGATGGTAGTCGTCAGGCGCTCGGTGTTTCGGGTGAGGGTACTCATGGCGTTATTCTTCTTTTATATGGTTATTTTTGGATTTCCTCCGGCCGTCGTGACCGGAGGATGCGCCCAGAATACCAGAGGGGGTGTCCCATTTGAGGGGACACCCTCCCGAAAACTTTGGGAATCTTTGGCTTTCGTAACCCACTATTCTCCGGAAGCTTGCCGAAGATTGTCGCACTCGGGCGATCCTTTTTCGGGCAAAAACAGGCCTTTGCCCGAGCGAGGGCGGACCTTGCCCGGCCCCGGGCAGAGTCCGCCCTCGCTCGGGCCGGGCTTGCCCTGCCTCGGGCACGCTTTGCCCCGCTCGGGGCAGACGTTGCCCGGGCTCGGGCAGACCTTGCCCCGACGCGGGCAACCTTCGCCCGCGAGCGGGCAGACTTCGCCCCGGCTCGGGCAGACGCCGCCCTGCGCCGGGCAGCCTTCGCCCGGATGCGGGCATGCTCTGGCCGGGTGCGGGCAGGAGCCTGAAATAGGCCCGCATAAAGCAAATTGGCCGATCTTTCATCCGTCGACCGGGATAACGGGAGACACCGGGCTGGGGAATTGCGGAGTGCGGATTGCGG
>DASWVO010000389.1:0-30513 GCA_036406235.1 Opitutaceae bacterium | reverse complement strand
AGCGGGCGAGAAGGCCCTCGCGGGCGGCGAACGCCCCGGCAGGCCGCCGCGGGCCGAACCGGCGGCGGCACCGCTGCCCGGTGGCGAAGCGCTGCTCGCGCGGATTCGTCCGATGATGCGGCGCAATCGTCGCGGCCCCGGATTTTCCGGTTCGACGGGTTATCTGGCGAAAGCCCTCAAGCAGTCCGAGTCCGAACTCGTGGCCGCGCTGGGCGCGCTGGGATTGCAGCTGCCCGAAAAATCCGGCGAGAAGCCCGCCTACACCGAAATCGGCGGGCACGTGTATTGGCTAAACAAGGACGGTCGCGGCGGCATCTGGATCAACGGTCGCGAGCGCCGCGAACGTCCGGAGTCGGGCGAGCCCAAGACCGCCGAAGGTGCGGAAGCGAAACCGGAGACAGAGACCGCCGAACCGAAGCCGGAAGCCGAAGCGCCTGCGGTTGCCGCAGCCGAAGTCGCGCCGGCCCCACAGGCCGAACCGCCGGTGGCCGAACCCGCGCCGGCGACCGAGCCGCCGCAGGTGGTGCCGGAGTTTCTCCCGCTGGCGACGGCCGAGCCGCCCGCCGCGACGGCGCAGCCGGAGCCGTCGGCTCCCTCGCCCCAGCCCGCTGTCCCCGAACCTGCTGCGGCCGACGCGGCGCCGGTAGTCCCGCCCGTGCCGTCCCGCGTCGAGGAGTCCACGGACAACCTGCCGGTGCAGCCGGAACTGCCCACCGTGCAGCCGACGCCGGAGAGCGGTGACGCGACGCTCGCGTCGTTGCGACTGCTGCTCAAACCCAACCGGCGCGGTGGCGGCGCCGCGGCTGATCTCGCGGGTCTCGCGCACGCGTGGGGCCGCAGCGAAGAAGCGTTGCGCGCGGCACTCACCGCAGCCGGGTTCGCGCTGCCGGCCGATGCCGACGCCAAGCCGGTGCTCGTCGAGCATGGCGACGAGGTCATGTGGGTGAATTTTTCCGCCAAGGACGGCTCGCTCTGGCTCAACGCCCGTGCGAAAACGGCGCGCAAGCCCGGCGCGAGCCGAGGGCGTTCGCGCAAGAAGGCGCCGGACGCGGAAACCATGGCGGAGCCGGCCGAGGCGCCGGATTCGCCGGAAGCCGCCGAAGCTGCCGACGAGAACGTCGAGTGATGTTTGCCGGCGAGGCCGTGGTCGCGTGCGCTCTTCCGCGCGCGCGGCGCGGCGACGGGTGACGCCCGGGTCGCTGCGAGCACCCTTTTAGCCTCCGGGAAAGCACGGACTTCGGGCGCGCGGTGCACGTTTCGTGCTTTTGATTGGAACACGGCACGATTGCCGCTCCACTAAGCCGCAATGCTCGCGATCACCGGCCTCAAGAAGTCGTTTGTTTCGCCGGAAGGCGGCCTCGTCACGGTCGTCGACGTCCCCGAATTCACGCTCGCGGCCGGGGCGCAGGTGGCGCTGCGGGGCGAGAGCGGCTCCGGCAAGACCACGTTTCTCCACCTCATCGCCGGTATCCTGAAACCGGATGCGGGGCGGATCGAGATCGCCGGCACCGACATGGCGGCGCTCGGCGAGTCGGCGCGCGACCGCCTGCGTGCGGCGAAGCTCGGCTATATTTTTCAGACCTTCAACCTCCTGCAGGGCTACACCGTGCTCGAGAACGTGGTGCTGGGCATGTCGTTCGGCCCGCGCGGTGCCGATCGGGCGCGCGCTCGCGCGCTGCTCGAGCGCGTGGGGCTCGGGCACCGGCTGTCGCACTACCCGCGGCAGCTTTCCACCGGCCAGCAGCAGCGCGTGGCGGTCGCCCGCGCGCTCGCCAACCATCCGGCGCTCGTGCTCGCCGACGAACCCACGGGCAACCTGGATCGCACGCATGGCCAGGTGGCGCTGGGGCTCATCCGCGAGGTCTGCCGCGAGCAGGAGGCGGCACTGCTCCTCGTGAGTCACGACGAACACGTGCTGGCGTCGTTCGAGAGAGTGCTCGATTTCCGGGTGCTCAATCGGGTGGTGAGCGGGGCTGTTGCCTGAGAAAAGGGACGAAAGGAACTGAAGGGACGGAATGGATCAATGGGGCCCAATCGAAAATCCAAAATCCAAAATCGAAAATCCTCGTGACCATCCCGCTCATCGTCCACCGCTCGCTCCGCCAGCACGCGCTTTCGACGCTCGTCACCGCCGCCAGCATCGCGCTCGCCGCCGGATTGCTGATGGCGGTGTGGATGGTGAAGACGCAGGCGCAGCGCACGTTTGCCGACACGACCACCGGGTTCGATGCCGTGCTCGGGGCCCGCGGCTCGAAGCTCCAGCTCGTCCTCAACGCGATTTTTCACCTCGAGGCGTCGCCGGGCAACCTCCCGGCCAGCGATTACGAGACGATCAAGCGCCACCCGGCGGTGAAGACCGCGATCCCGATTGCGGTCGGCGACAACTACTACGGCTGGCGCATCGTCGGCACGATTCCCGAGCTGTTCACCGGTGTCGAATACGCGAGCGGCAGGCGCTACGCCGTCGCGGCCGGCGGCCGGCTTTTCGGCGCCGACGCGCGCGAGGCCGTGCTGGGCGCGATCGCGGCGCACAAGCTCGGTATCAAGATCGGCGATACGTTCAAGCCGTTCCACGGGCTGGCGTTCGATCCGCGGGCGCAGCACGAGGAGACCTACACGATTGTCGGCATCCTCGAGCCCACGAACACGCCGGCCGACCGCGTGGTTTGGATTCCGCTGGCCGGCGTGCAGACGATGGGCGGCCACGATCCGCGCGCGGCGAGCGATGTGAGCGCGGTGCTCCTGCAGTTTCGCGCGTCGACGGCCGGCATGATGCTCGACGTGATGATCAACAAGCAGGGCAACCGCATGACGCTCGCTTATCCGGTGGGCGCCATCATTGCCGATCTGTTCAACAAGATCGGCTGGGTGGACCGCGTGCTCGCGCTCGTCGCCTACCTGGTCGCGATCGTCGCGGCGGCCTCGGTCCTCGCGAGCATCTACGCCTCGATGCATGCGCGCCGGCGCGACATCGCGATCCTGCGGGCGCTCGGCGCCCGGAAGCGCACCGTCTGCGGCGCGATCATTGCCGAGGCGGCGGCGATCGGCGCGCTGGGGGCGGCGGTGGGGTTTGCGGTCTACGCAGTCCTTTTTGTCGGCGTGGCGGCGGTGATCCGCGCGCAGACTGGCGTGCAGCTCGAGTTCACGTTTCATCCGGTGCTGTGGATTGCCCCGGCGACGCTGGTCGGTCTGGCGGCGCTCAGCGGCATCGTCCCGGCGGTGAAGGCCTATCGCACGCCGGTGGCCGAAAACCTCACGCCGGTCTCGTAGGAATGCGGAGTCGGGATTGCGGAATGAGGGAAGCTCGCGCTGTCTTTTTGACCATGAAATCTAAACTGACGACCGGTCTCGTGGTGTTGGGTCTCGCGCTCGCCGGCTGCGGAAAAAAAGCCGGGCCCGACGCGGATCACGCGGGACACGGAGCCGCGCACCATGAGCATGCGGCGCCGCACGGCGGCACGCTGGTCGAGGTTGGCGAGCATCAATTCAATCTCGAATTCCTGCACGACCCGGCGGCGGGCAAGCTCACGCTCTGGGTACTCGATGCGCACGCGGAGAATTTTGTCCGCATTCCGATGCGGACGATTCAAGTGATCGCAGGGGACGGCGCGGTGGGGCAGACCGTTTCGCTCGCCGCGGTGGCCAATCCGGCGACGGGTGAGACGGTGGGTGACACCTCTCAATTCGAGGGCACGGCGCCGTGGTTGCAGGACGCGAAAACCGCGCCGGTGCGCCTGCCGTCGATCGAGATTCGTGGCGTGGCCTTCCGCGATGTCGAGGTGACGTTGGGCGTGGCCGGGCCGGCGTCCGATCACGATCACGACGAGCGCGCGAAGTAGGCGGCGAGGACAGGCCGCGAGGCGGGCCCTTCGATCGAGCCATGTAGGGCGAGGTCGCCGACCCCGGCGTTTGTGGGTCGGGCTTTACGCCCGACATGTAGGGGACAAAACCGACCCACCTGATCGAGCCCGGCGGGGTCGCCGACTCCCACCACAAAGGCGAGACTCGTGCCGTGCCCGCGGCTCGCGCGCGTTTACGCCACGGCGCCGCGGCGGAAACCCGTGGTGCGCCAGTGTTCGAGTCGGGCGCGGAGATCGTCGGGGCGCACGGGTTTGGCGAGGTAATCATCCATGCCGGCCTCGAGGCATTTTTCGCGGTCGCCACTCAGCGCGTTGGCCGTCATGGCGATGATCAGGGGCTGGCGCTCCCGCGGCAGCCGCGCCCGGATCTCGCGGGTGGCGGTGAGGCCGTCCATTTCCGGCATCTGCACGTCCATGAACACGACGTCGTAGTGGGTGCGTTCCAGCGCTTCGAGGGCTTCGCGCCCGTGCGAGGCGAGGTCGGGGTGCAGCGACATCTTTTCGAGCATGGCGCGGGCCACGCGCTGGTTCACCGGATTGTCTTCGACGAGGAGCACGCGCAAGGGCTGCTCGGCCGGCGGCGGTGCCGCCGGCATGAGGATCGGGGGCGTGGACGTGGTGCGGCGCTCGGCCCCGAGCTGCTTTTGGAGAAAGGCGAGGAGCTGGCCGGCCTTGAGGGGCTTGGCGAGGGTGCCGACCGTCCCGGGCGTCTCGCTTGCAAAGGGCTTGATGCCGGGCCACGCGAGGAGCGCGACGGGGATCTCCAGTCCGGCGAGCTGACTGCGGAGCTGGCGGATGAATTGGACGCCGTCCATGCCGGGCATCTGATGATCGACGACGATCGCGTCGAATTGTTCGCCCTCGAAGACGAGTCCGAGCGCCTCAAACGGCGAGGCCGTGGCATGGGCGGTCGCCCCCCAGCTCTCCGCCAGCAGGCGCAGGATCTCCCGGCTTGTCGCGTGGTCGTCGATCACGAGCAGCCGGCGGCCGGCGAGCGCGGTATTGGCGCGTACTTCGGGCATGCCTTCGGCGCGCTGCACCGGGATCTCAAAATGGAAGCGCGACCCGCGCAGCGGTTCGCTTTCGGCCCAGATGCGCCCCTCCATCAACTCGACCAGCCGGCGGCTGATGGCGAGCCCGAGCCCGGTGCCGCCGTAGTGGCGGGTCGTCGACGAATCGATCTGGGTGAACGACTGGAAGAGCCGGTCCATGCGATCGGCGGGGATGCCGATGCCGGTGTCGCGAACGGTGAAGCGCAGGCGGGGTTCGGCCGGGGCGCCGGCGCGGGCGTCCACCGAGACGAAGACTTCGCCGCTTTGCGTGAACTTGACCGCGTTGGCGAGCAGGTTGGTGAGCACCTGGCGCAGGCGGGTCACATCGCCGTTGAGCACCTGCGGAGCGTCCGGATCGATCCAGGAGGTGAGTTCGAGATTCTTCTCCGCGGCTTTGCCGGCGACGAGATCGACGGCCGCCTCGACGCATTCGCGCAGGCTGAAGGGCTGGCGCTCGAGTTCGAGGTGATCCGATTCGAGCTTCGAAAAATCGAGGATGTCGTTGATCAGGTCGACCAGCCCGTCGCCGGCGGTCCGGATCGTCTCGGCATAGTCCTTTTGCTCGCCGTCGAGGGGAGTGTGGAGCAGCAGGCTGGTCATGCCGATCACGGCATTCAGCGGCGTGCGGATTTCGTGACTCATGTTGGCGAGGAACTCGCTCTTCACGCGGGCCGCGCTCAACGCGGTGTCCTTGGCCTTGAGCAGCATCGTCTCCCAGTGTTTGCGCTCGGAGATGTCCTGGATCGTCCCGTAGACGCGCACGATGCGGCCGTCGCGCTGTTCGACGCGCCCCATCGCGCGGACCCAGCGGTTGTGGCCCGCGGCGCTCTGGATTTCGAGTTCGAGGCTCCAGCCGGTGCCCTCGCGCAGCGCGTGTTCGAAGGCGCCGCGGATTGCGTCGCGGTGCTCCGGCACGTAGTAGGAAATCGCCTGTTCGACGTCGATCGGCGAACTTGGATCCAAATCGTGGATACGGTAGGTTTCCCGCGACCAGCGGAGTTCCTGGCGGAGGGCGTCGTAATCCCAGCTTCCGACGTGCGTGATCTGTTGGGCCTCCTGCAACTGCGCCTCGCTCTCCTGCAGGAGCCGCGCGGCCTGGACCTGCGCGGTGATGATTTCGGAAAAGATCGAGACGCCGCCGATCTGGCCGTCGACGTCCAGCCAGGGGCGGCATTCCCAGCGGATCCACTCCTCCCCGCCATGCGCGAGCACGATGCGGTCGGCGTTGCGCCGCTCGATGCCGCCGGAAAGGCAGCGCCGGAGGATCTCGTGCCACTCCGCGGCCCGGTAGGGGAAGGCTTCGAGATGCGGGCGTCCGACGAGATCGTCGGACGGGAGCTGGTAGTCGGTGATCCAGCGATTGCTGATCGCGAGGTAGCGCAGCTCGCGGTCGAGGATCGCGACGGCGGCTGGCGCGTGCTTGAGAAATTCTCCAAGCACACGCTGGTTGCTGCGCAGGTCGCGCTCGGCCTTTTTGCGCAGGGAGATGTCGCGAGCGATGTAAAGGGAGCCGCCCATGCCTCCGGCGTCGTCGTCGTGCAACGCCGAGGCGGCGAGCATCACGGGGAAACGCGAACCGTCCTTGCGCGCAAACGTCCACTCCCGGTCCTCGGAGGATCCCGGCTTGAGTTCTCCGTCGTTCGAAGCGCCGGCCAGATCGTCGGAGATGCGGAACAACCCGAGGGTGGCCTTGCCGATGACTTCGTCGGCGCGGTAGCCGAGCATGCGCTCCGCGGCGGGATTAAACGTGCGAATGGTGCCGTCGGCGGCCGTGGTGATCATCGCCACCCGCGCGCTGGCGAGGATCCGGCGATCCGGTGTATCCGACGCGTCACGACAGGGCGCGGCGGGCAGCGGAGCGCGGGGTGCCTTCGCGCGGCGCCGCAGCTCCACGAAGGCGGCGGTGGCCAGGACCAGGGTCGCGACGGCGGCAGCCGCGCCCGGGGCATCGCCGGCTCCACGCCAAAACGCCCAGCCCCCGCTCGCGAGCGCGAGCGCGGCGAGGCACGTCGGCCGGTCAGGCCAAAGTCGACGCGGTGCGGGCGTGTGCGTGGGGGATGACACAGGGTCACATTCGTCGGCCGGCCGATCTGAACCAAGGGGGATCATGTAGGGTGATATCCCGGTCGGTGTCTGGGGTATTTTGGTAGCAGCAGGACCGGCCGCGGTCCAGCGGCAATGCATCCGCATGCGCGCCCGCGCACTGCGGGCCGGTCGCCGGCGGTCGCGACTTTTTTCCCGACGTCCTCGCTGCCCGCAGGAGCGCGCAAAATCACCGGCTTCCTTTTGACGAATGCCTGGCACGCTCTATGGTCCGCTCCGCGTATGAAGTCGTCTGCCCGCCCATTGCTGTATCCCCTGGCCGCGCTGGTTTTTTCCCTCCAACCATGGGCCTCCGCGGCGATCGTTCCCCAAGGCGTCATCGATCACTCCTTCTGTTGTGGGCCGCGGACGCTGGGCGCCAACGCCGCCTATGATTCCTCCGGGACGGGGTTGAGCGTGATGGGCGCCGAGACGCTCGGGGCGGCGGTGCCGGTGGCAGCGACGACCTCGGTCACTCCCGTGAGCACCCCCGCTCCCGCGCCGGCGGAACCGGCTGCGCCGGCCGGTGAGTTTGAGGAGGCGGAGGGCGGCTACCTGAAAGTCGGCTTCGACCGGCTGGCAGGCTTTCGCTTCGTCGCTCCGCCGGCAGAGCCGGCGGCCACGCCCGATGCAACGCCGCCGACGGGGGAGGAGCAGATCCCGGAGGCGATCAAGTCGCTGGATGGCCGCAAGGCGCTCGTGACCGGCTTCATGCTGCCCGTGAAAATGGATGCTGGGCTGGTGACCGAGTTTCTCCTCGTGAAGGACCCGATGATGTGCTGCTACGGCGCGGTGCCCAACATGAACGAGTGGATCGTCGTGAAGATGGCGAAAGGCGTGAAGCCGCTGATGGACGTCCCGATTTCGTTTTATGGCCAGCTCCACATCGGTGCGATGTTCGAAGGGGGCTATATGACCGGCATCTACCGGCTCGAGGGCGAGCGGATGGGCCCGGTGCAGGGCTGAGGGCGCGCTGGGCGGGCGCGTCCCGTAGGGACGGGGTGCGCGTCGGCGGGGCGTGAGTGCCGGTCGGCTGGCCTTGAGTGCTGGTCGGCGAGGCGTGAGTACGCCTCGGACGGGCGTGAGCGCCCGTCGGTCGGCCGAGAGTACGCGTCGGAAAGGCGTGAGTGCCCGTCGAACCCGCGGGAGTACGCGCCGGAAACGTGTGAGTGCTCGTCGGAAGAGTGGGAGTACGCGTCGGAAGCGTGTGAGTACGGCTCGGCGAGCCGTGAGTGCGCGTCGGCAGCGCGGGAGTGCGTCGCGGAAGAGCGCGAGCACGCGTACCCGCGCTTCGAACGCTCCCCTCGCAGGCCTCAGCGCGAAATGTCGCGCTGGGTGAGGACCTTGAAGCCGCGGGAATTGAGCGACTGGGCGGCGACGTCGGTGTCCTCCGCGTTGATCACCAACGCGCTACGGCTCTCCGGCCGCTTGATGAAGCTGTAGATGTAGTGGATGTTGATCTCGGCTTCGAGCAGGGCGGAGAGGACGGTTTTCAAATCGCCCTCATCGCTGATCTCGACGGCGAGCACGTCGCATTCGGTGTAGGGAAAGTCATTGTTGACCATCAGCTCCCGGGCTTTGTCGGGATCGTCGACGATCAATCGCACGATCGCGCTGTCGGTCGTGTCGAGCACGGTGACGGCGATGATGTGCACATTGTGCTCTTTCAGCACTGCGCTCAGATCGAACAGGCGGCCGACACGGTTTTCCGCGAAAACGGAGAACTGCTTCACGGGATCGAGGGCAAGGGCGGTACTGGCGTCGGCCATGGCAAAGTCCGCCGAGGGTGAACGGGGAGCACCTGCGGGTCAATGGCTGTAAGTTTTTACATTTTAGTTACAAATCGCCGCTTGTGCAGTTCTGCATGGAAATTGCATATGGGGCCCGCCCGCTTCTCTGCCCCGTACCCCGCCCACAACCTCAGAGAATCCCATGCCCACTGCCAAGGTGAGTGTGGTCCAGCTCATGGACCATGGAATCGACGCCGCCCCGGTCGCGGCTTTTGGCCCTGTCGAAGAAGACACTGCTGTCGCTCCCGCGTTGCTCCCCGGCGAAGCCGAGATGCGCGTGTTGAAAGTGGCGAAGACTGTTTCTGTAAAAGACGTCCAGATGACCCGCGTGTCCAAGGCGGTGCTTGCCGCGAAAACGCCCGCCCAGTTTGCCGCGGCGATGATCAAGGGGCGCTATCAGGCCCTCGGCGGCGCCAAAGGCTTCCTCGGTGCCGCGCAGACAACCATCACCGTCTGCCCCGACCGCGTCGGCTATTTCCAGCATTTCAAGGGCGGCTCGATCTACTACCACCCGCAGACCGGCGCGCACGAGGTGCACGGGCTGATCCGCGCGAAGTGGGCGGCTCTCGGCTGGGAGCGCAGTTTCCTTGGTTACCCGCGCACCGACGAAACCGTCGGCCGGGACACGAAGCACGAAGGTCGCTACAATCACTTTCAGGGCGGCTCCGTCTTCTGGCATCCCGCCGCGGGTGCGCATGAGGTCCACGGCGCGATCCGCGCCAAGTACCTCGAGCTCGGCGCCGAGGCGAGCTTCCTCGGCTATCCGACGACGGACGAAACCGCCACACCGGACGGAGCGGGCCGGTTCAATCACTTCCAGGCCGGCTCGATCTACTGGACCGCGCGCACCGGCGCGCATGAAGTTCACGGCCTCATTCGCAACGCCTGGGCGCAGCACGGCTGGGAGCGGAATCCACAACTTGGATACCCGATCTCCGACGAGCTCATCCCGCACCGGGGCATCGGCTACACGCGCGTGCCGTCGATCCGCAAGCCGTTGCTGAACGTCCCGCTCGACGTCATCCGTCTCCCCGACGAGCCGGCGCCGGCCGGCCCCGCGCCGGCCGTGAAAACCGCGGGCGCCAGGCGCGTGGCGGTCGCCTCCGCCGCGACGACCGCAGCGGCCTCCGAATCCGCGACGGTCACTCGCGCCGCGCTGGCGCCGGGGGGTGCCAGTGTCACCCTCGCCGCGGGCGCTGGGACGTCTCTGGCGGGATCGCTCGCGCCCGCCGCCGTCGAGGCGGTCGTGGCGCCGGCGCCCCGCCTCGCCGGCCTCAAGGCCATGCGCACGACGGCGGCAGCGCGCATCACGGCGGTCCAGCCCGTGACCGTGGTCGAAGTGGCGACGCTGACCCCGGTCGTCACCGCCCCGGCCAGCCACAAGGGCCAGAGCCGGGACCGCTACAGCGACTTCGAGAACGGCCTGGTGTTCTGGCAGCGCGGCACCCAGGTCGCGGTCATGCTCCCGCCCCGCGCGAAGGCGCCCAACGGCGCGAAGATGGCCTGGACCGGCGCGGAGATCGCCACGCTCGCCCGGGCGCGTATCCAGGAAGTGCTGACAAACTTTCCCGGCGCGTCGATCGTCTCGGTGAACTACGCCGGCACGACCGGCTACTCCTTCGATGGCGCCGGCGTGCACAACCGTGCGCACCGGCTTCACGTGATCCTCCGCGGCGAGCGGAAAATCGGCCCGGTCAGCACGCCCGCGCTCGCCACCGTGGAGGTGCAGGTGGAGGTGGGTTTCGATCCCGTGGATCGCGAGATCGTCGGCTATCTCTCGAAATGGAGCCTGGTGGCCTCGCCCGGCGACTTTCTGGGCGGCGGTTCGCTCGTGCGCGCGCTGCACCAGCGGCTCGATCCGGCGCTGTGGCGTCAGTTCCTCATCGCCCGGGTGCCCGCGCCCGCGAGCGACCCGATTGCGGTCCTCTCCGTCAAGACCCAGGCCGACGGCGACGTTGCCGTCTACTTCGAACCCTGAGCGGCCAAACACCCGCCGCTGCGTACCCATTTTACCTTTCAACCCGTTTTTCCGGAGGATTTCCCATGCCCACGTCACGTCCCGTGATCAGCGCCACCGCCCTTGGCGCTGCGCCTCAGCAGCGCCTGCTCGCGGCTCTGCCTTCCATCAATCTCGCCTCGCCCTCAGCGGCCGCCGTGCAGCTTCGCACGATGCGCGCCACGCCGGCGGAATTCGCCCCGGCGTTTCGCCGTCTCGCCAGGGAGGACGCCCCCCGCGCCCGCGCGCTCGCCCTGGCCTTCGACGACACCCTCGAGACCGATGAGGCGCTCGGTCGGCAGTTCAACTTCGTCGCCCGCGCCACGCCCGACGAGCGCAAGCTCGTGCTCGACGCCTACCGGCAGACCGGCCGCAGCCGCCGCATCGTGCGCGCCGTCGGACAGCTCCCGGCCGCGCATGGCCGCGTTGTTATGAGAGACTTCATCCTCAAGCAGGACGGCAAGGTCGACGATGACGCGGCCAGCGAAGCGGCCGCGTGGATCGCCGAACAAGGCCAGGCTCTGCGCGAGCGGCGCGCCAAGGTGCCCGCGCCCGATGCACCCCACGACAAGGCCGTGGTCGAGTGGGTCGAGGAAAACATCATCGACCCGATCGTGCAGGCGGTGAAGAGCGTCGTCGACGCGATCGTCAAGGCCGTCGGCGACATCATCCAGGCGATCGCGAGCGTCATCCGCGATGTCGTCAAATGGACGATACAGCAGGTTGCCGATCTCGTGAAGGCCGTGATCGCCGCCGGCAAGGCGATCGGCGACCTGATCGCCGGCGCCGTCCGCGTGGGGATCGAGATCGTGAAGAAGATCATCCAGGGCATCGAGGCGGTGGGGAAGGCGGTCTACGACGTCCTCAACTCCATCGTGAACTTCGCGATCGACGCCGTGAAGACCGTGCTCGACGCGCTCCGCCAGATCGGCCGTTCGATCCTGAACCTCGTCAGCTGGCTCGCCGACAAGACGCTGGAGATTATCAAGAAGTTCACCAAGGCCCTGCTCGATCTCGGCAAGGCGATCGGCGAGATCCTCATCGAGGCGGTGAAGTTCGGCGCCGCGCTCGTGCGCAACGTCGTCAAGGCGCTTGTCGCCGCCGGCCAGGCGATCGGCAGGATCGTCGTCGCGGCCCTCACCAACCCGTCGGGCCTGCTCGACACGGTTGTATCCGAATTGCGGGGACTAGGCCGGACGTTTGTCTCCATCATCAAGGATGTCGCCGCCCAGGGAACGCAGTTCATCCGCCAGGTGGCCTCGTCCGTCGCCCGCGTCGCCGGATCGCTGGCGGACCTCGCGACCTACGTCGCCACCGCGGCGGCGGACGCGGTGCGCCAGGTGGTTGCGGGCATTCTCGACATCGGCCGCGCCATCGGCGACCTCGTCATCAACCTTGCGCAGAAGGGGCTCGCGATGGTGCGCAAGGTCATCGACGCGGCCTTCCAGCTCGGCCAGACGTTGTGGGAGGTCACCAAGGGCATCGCCACGCTCGTGGGCGAGGCGCTCAAGCTGGCGATCAAGGCGATCTTCGAAGCCGGCAAGACACTCGCCGAGTTCACGCTTTCGGCGATGCAGGCGGGCTTCGACCTCGCCGGCCGGTTGCTCAAGGCGGCGGTCGAGATCGGCCAGGCGGTGGGCAACGTGCTCGCCACCGCGATCCAGCAGGGCTTCCTCGTCTTCCGTCGCACGCTGCACGCGCTGCTCAGCAAGCTCGGTCCGGTGGGCGCGGTGTTCGACTGGCTGCTCAAGCAGACCGGCGAACTCGCAACGTTGGCCTGGCGCGAGACGATGAACGCATTGCAGACCTTCGGTCGCTCGGTGAACGAGGCGCTCGACTGGGCGAAGGCCAAATCCGCCGCCGTCCTGCGCAAGGTCGTCGAGGCCGCCCAGGCGGCCGGCGCGCTCGTCTCCGAACTCGTCGACTGGGCGAAGAAGGCGGGCGACGCCGCGCTCTCGCTCGTCGGCGAGGTGCTCTACCGCGCCGGTCACACCGTCGATTACATCCTGCTCTGGCTCGAGAAGGACGTGCTCGAAGGCGTGCGCTCGATGGTGAAAGGCCTCTTCGAGGCCGGCGCTGCGGTCGCCGACCTGGTGGCGTGGGCGGTGCAAAAGTCGTTCGAGGTCGTGCGCGATGTCGTGACCGAGCTCATCTCGCTCGGTGTCACACTCGCGAAACTGGTGGCCGACACGCTCGCGCATCCGGACAAAGCGCTGCAGAACCTCGTGAAGGCGTTCGAGGAGGCGGGCAAATCGATGAAGGACATCGTCGACGCCGCCGTCGTGCAGCCCACCGAGGAAGCCGCCCGCCGCGTGTTCAACGCGCTCAAGGCGCTCGGCAAGTCGGCCATCCAGGTGCTCAGCGGTGCGCTCGAGATCGGCGGCAGCGCCATCGCGCTGGCGCTTACCCTCGTGCTGGAATGGTTTCCCGGCTCCTATCGCCTGCTGACCGCGGACGAGTTGGCCGACGCCACCAACGTCTTCGGGAAGTCGATCGACCTGTCGAAGGTGCGTGTCGCCGTAAAGTCGATACCGGTCGATCTCGTCGAGTGGATCAACGGCGAGCGGCCGTTCACGACCATGTATCTGCTCAACTTCGCCTCGTGGGATCAGGTCGACCGCCCGACGCTCATCCACGAGCTCACCCACGTGTGGCAGTCGGTGGTCGAGGGCCCGTTTTACATGATCGAGGCGATCCACGGACAGATGACCGACGGCTACAACTACGGCTACGAAGACACTGCGGACGGCCACGAGAACGGCGAAGGCGCCGAGCCCGAACTCGCGGCCGCGCGCGGCGACTTCGACAAGTTCAATCGCGAGCAGCAGGCGCAGATCGTCGAGCACTACTTCGTGCGCCGCTTCTTCTCGAATCCGCCGCTGGATTTCGCGGCCTGGGAGCCCTACGCGAAGCAGGTGCACGCGTGAACCCCGCAGGCGATGTTGGGCCGGCCCTTGTGGCCGGGCCGCCCGCCGAAGGCGCGCAAGCTTCGATCGCAAACCGGCCTGCCCGCAATGGGCAGCCCTAAATTCGCCTGGATGAGTTCGACTGAGATCCCGTCCATCGCCGGCCCCTGGGTCGTGGCGGGCTCCGCCCCCGCGCGCGCCGCGCTCGCGCCGCTGCTCGAGGCGCGCCGCGCGCTGCAGCCGGTCGTCGAACTCGCCGGCGGCGTCGAGGCGTTTCTGGCCGCGCCCGCGCGGCACCTGCCTGCGGGCACCGCGGCGGTGCTGATTGTCGGCCCGCGCCGCCGCTCACCCGCACGCATGCTGCCCGGGCTTTTTCTCCCGGATTCGGAGGGCCGGCGCGTGCCGGTGGGCTGGCTGCCCGATCTCGGCGACGGACTCGCGGTGTATGCCCGCGCCGCCGCCCGGGTGGTGGCCCGCCCGCGTGCGATCGGGCCGGTGGTCATCCTCGGACAGTGGGAGGATCGTTTCCTGCGCGTGGGCCTGCGGACGGCGCGCTGGTTCGAGAAGCACGACACGGCGGGCGTGCTGGCGTTTCACTGGACGGCCGACCGTATCCTTCGCATGGATATGCTGGCCGGGCTGGCCGACACCGCGCCGGGGCTGGCGCTGTATTACGGCCACGGCCGCCCGCGGGGCTGGGCCGGCTACCACGGCGTGCGCCTCGAGCATTTTGAGGATCCGTGGCCCGAGCCGATCGGGGCGCTGCTCGCCCTCTGCTGCGAAAACGCGAGCCGGCTGCGCACGGGCATGAGTTTTGCCGAGGCACTGGCTCTGCGCGGCGTATTCGCCGGGGGACTCGCCGCCGTGCGCCCGACCCTGCATGAGCACAACCGGCGGCTCGGGCCCGATCTGTGCGAAGCGCTCACCGCGCAACCGGTGGCGACGCTCGCCGAGCTCGTGCTCGCCCTGCCGCCGGCGGACTGGGCGCGCACGCCGTATCGATTTATTGGCGACCCGGCCGCGCCGCTCGCGGGCGCCTCCGGCGCCGCCGAGCGCGCCGCCTGCGTGTTCGCCCCCGCGCCCGACGATCCGCTCCCGCCATGGGAGGAATTGCCTGCCTGAGCGGGTGAAGCGGAGCCGCGTGCGCGCTTGCCAGGCCCGCGCGCGGGGACGACGCTCGGGCGATGAGCGTGGTGTCTGTCGGCCCGGATGATACTCCCCATGCCCACGCCCAGGCGGGCGCGGCGCTGGTGTTGCGCGGCATTGCCCTCAACGCCCTGCTCGCGGCGCTGAAGTTTGCCGGGGGCTTTCTAGGCAACACCTACGCGCTCATCGCCGACGGTGTGGAGTCGTCCCTGGACATTCTCACCTCGATCCTCGTGTGGACCGGCTTTCGCGTGGCGGTGCGACCGCCCGATGCGAACCATCCCTATGGTCACGGAAAGGCCGAGCCTCTGGCGGCGCTCGCAGTTTCGCTCTTTGTCTTCGGGGCGGCCGGGTGGATCGCGGTGCATGCCGTGCACGAGATCCTCACGCCACATCATGCGCCACACTGGGCGACGTTGCCGCTGCTGGCCTTCGTGGTGGGTGTGAAGCTGTGGTTTTCGCGGCGGATGGGCGAGGCGGGCGTGGCGGCGGGCTCGACCGCTCTCGGAGCCGAATCGTGGCACCATGCCGCCGATGCGCTCACGAGTGCGGCGGCGTTTCTGGGCATCACGATCGCGGTGATCGGCGGCCAGGAATACGCGGAGGCCGACGACTGGGCGGCACTGGTGGCGTGCGTGGTCATCGTGTTCAACGGCGTGCAGATTTTCCGCCGCGCGCTCGGCGACGTGATGGATATCGCTGTGCCGGCGGTGTTCGAGCAGGAGGTGCGCGCCGCCGCGCTCGCGGTCGACGGCGTGCGAGGCCTCGACAAGTGCCGCGTGCGCAAGAGCGGCCTCTCGCATCTCGTGGATATTCACGTGGAGGTCGATCCCGAGCTCAGCGTGCGGCGCGGTCATGCGATCGCCCACGCCGTCAAGGATGCGCTGCTGCGTTCGCCCCTGCGTATTTCCGACGTCTCGGTGCACATCGAGCCGTATTCGTCCCACTGATAAGGGGACCCTCGCGGCGCGGCGTGCTTCGCGGGCGGCGGTGCGGCGGGTGCGGCCTCGCGACGCCCCGGCCTTACGGTTACGAAAACCAGAGGTTATACTGATCTTGCGTCCGCCTCCGGCGGTTTACCTGCCGGTGGGTCCATCTCATGCTCTGGCCCGCTGCCTGCGCGTTTTCCCCAAGCCGCAGGCGCTCCGCCATCGGGGCGACCGGTTCAGCTAATCCATTGAAAAAGTGAGTTTATACATGAATCCTTCACCTATCCTGGAAGTTTACTCCAAGACCGCATCGAACCAAGGTCCAGCGATGACCTACCGCAATCCGAAGCCGCTCAGCGAAAACAAGCACCTGCTGCGCTGGGTCGAGAAGATGGCCGACCTCACCAAGCCGGCCGCGATCCACTGGGTCGACGGTTCGCCGGAGGAATACGAGGCCCTGTGCGCCCAGATGGTCGAGGGCGGGACGTTCATCAAGTTGAACGAGAAACTCTGGCCGGGCTGCTACTACGCCCGCTCCGATGCCAGCGACGTGGCGCGCGTCGAGGACCGCACGTTCATCTGCTCACTCTCGAAGGACAGCGCCGGCCCGACCAACAACTGGGTCAACCCCTTCGAGATGCGCAAAAAGCTGCGCGAACTTTTCAACGGCTGCATGCGCGGGCGCACGATGTATGTGCTGCCCTATTCGATGGGCCCGGTCGGCTCCTCGATGGCGCAGATCGGCGTGGAGATCACCGATTCACCCTACGTCGTCGTCAACATGCGCATCATGGCTCGCATCGGCCTGCCCGTGTTCAAGTTGATCGACAAGATCGACAAGGACGGGAAGCGCGTCGTCCCGTGCATGCACTCCGTGGGCCGGCCGCTCGCCCCCGGCGAGCGCGATGTGCCGTGGCCGTGCAACCCGGAGAAATACATCGTCCACTTCCCGGAGACGCGCGAGATCTGGTCATTTGGTTCTGGATACGGCGGCAACGCGCTGCTTGGCAAAAAGTGCTTCGCCCTGCGCATCGCCTCCAACATGGCGCGGGACGAGGACTGGATGGCCGAGCACATGCTCATCCTCGGCGTCGAGGACCCGCGGGGCGACAAGACCTACGTCGCCGCCGCCTTCCCGAGCGCTTGCGGCAAGACCAACTTCGCCATGCTCATCCCGCCGCGCCATTTCCAGCGGCAGGGCTGGAAGGTCTGGACGGTGGGCGACGACATCGCGTGGATCCGGCCTGATGATAAGGGCCACCTTCGCGCCATCAACCCGGAGGCCGGTTTCTTCGGCGTCGCCCCGGGCACGTCGCTGAAGACCAATCCGAACGCGATGGCCACGCTCGCGAAGAACACCATCTTCACCAATGTCGCGCTGACGCCGGACGGCGGCGTGTGGTGGGAAGGCATGACCGACGAGCCGCCCGCGGTGTGCACCGACTGGCAGGGCAACGAGTGGACGCCCGCCATCGGCAAGGAAACGGGCAGGAAAGCCGCGCATCCGAATTCGCGTTTCACCGCGCCGGCCTCGCAATGCCCGACGATCGATCCGGCCTGGGAGGATCCGCACGGCGTGCCGATCAGCGCGATCATCTTCGGCGGGCGCCGCGCCACGACGATGCCGCTGGTTTATCAGGCCTTCAACTGGAGCGCGGGCGTTTACATCGGGGCAACGATGGGCTCCGAGACGACGGCCGCCGCCGCGGGCGCCGTCGGCAAGGTGCGGCGCGACCCGATGGCGATGCTGCCGTTCTGCGGGTATCACATGGGCGACTACTTCCGGCACTGGATCAAGATGCAGCGCCACCTCGAGTCGACGCCCCGCATCTTCCACGTGAACTGGTTCCGCAAAGACGCGGACGGCAAGTTCCTCTGGCCGGGCTTCAGCGAAAACATGCGTGTGCTGAAGTGGATCGTCGACCGCGCGCGGGGGCGCGCCCTCGGCAAGGAAACGCCGATTGGCTGGCAGCCGCGCCACGAGGACATCGATTGGACCGATCTCGAGTTCCCCCGGGAAACCTTCGAGGCCCTGCAACGGGTCGATCGTGCGGCGTGGCGTCGCGAGGTGATCGAGCACGACGAGCTCTTCTTCGATCTCCACGCTCACCTGCCGAAGGAGATGATCTACGAGCGCGAGCTGCTGATCTGCCGCTTGTAGCGCCGGCGCGGCCCCGGTGAGGGCTCATGCTTCATAGGTCCGATACGTCTTAGAGGTCCTATAAGTCTCCTGCATTTCAAAGCGCCGCGGCTTTCGGGTTCAGCGGACGCTACCGCGTGCCGATAGCGGCCGTTGATGGCCACGTCCACGCTCCTCGCCCGCGAAAAACTGCTCGAAACCGCCCGCACGCTGCCGGCTGCGCCGCAGGTCCTGGCTGCCCTCGGCGAGCTGTTGCAGGATGTGAACGCCGACATCGCCGAAGTCGGCGACCTGATCAAGCGCGACGCCGCGCTCACCGCCCGGGTCATTCGCATGGGCAACAGCGCCGTCTTCGGCGGTGGTGGCGTGGGCTCGCTCGACGAAGCCGTGGGCCGCGTGGGCTTTGGCGAAATCTACCGCATCGTCGGCGCCGCCGCGACCGCCTCGCTGGCGGATCGGGCGCTTGCCTTTTACGGCATCGAAGCCGAGGCGCTGCGCGAAAGCCTGCTGTTTCACGCGATCGCCAGCGAGGAGGTTGCACAGACGGCCGGTCTCGATGTGCGGCCGGCCTACACCGCCGGCCTCTTGCGCGCCCTGGGCATGATGGTGCTCGACCGCGTCGCGCGTGAACGGCTCAGCGCCGCCGAGGCTTTCGATCCCGCCCGGCACACCGGCTACGTGATGTGGGAGGGGATCTCCTTTGGCCTGAGCAACGCGGAGGTTGCCTCGATGATTTTGAGTGACTGGCGCTTTCCGGCGGAGGTCGTGGCCGGCGTGCGCGAGCACTTGCTGCTCCGCAGCAGCGATTTCGGTTCCCGGCTGGCCTGCGTGCTCAACGTCGCCGGGGCGCTGGCGGCCGAGACCGGCCGGGCGCTGCCCGGTGATCGCGCCTACTGGGCGCTCGAGCCGCGCCGGCTCGAGATCGTCGGACTGAGTGCGGACGATGCCCGCGCCGCCGGCGAGCGCGCGCAACACCAGTTCGAACGCCTGCGGCTGGCGCTGGCCTGACCGACGACGCGCGTGCGTCGTGCCGGGCGGAGCGAAACTTTTGCGGCCCGACGCGTGTCGACCGGGCATGCGCTTTTTGCCATGCCGGAGACTTTTTGCCGCTACGCTCGTCCTTATGCTGGGCGCGGTGTCACTCCACGCCGGCCGCACGACACCGCCGGCCCGCGCTTTTCCCGAATCGAACGCGCATGAATCGGTGGCCGTGGACCCGGCGGCGATGCTGCCAGTGCCCACGCCGGACGAGCGCGCGTTGCTCGATCACGCGATCGCGCGCTTCAGCGCGGAGGCCGGGCGCTGGGCTTATACGCAGACGAGCCGTGATTCCGGCGACGAGGGCGACACGGTTCTGCGCTTCGATCCGTCTCGACCCGACGACGAGCAATGGACGCCCCTGAAGCTCGACGGCAAAACGATCGACGACCCGCATGCGATCGCGCGCTGGCGAAAAAAGCGCGCAAAGCAGATGCGCGAGCGGCGCACGCTGGGCGAGTTGCTCAACGCCGACGGCGCGCGCGTGTGGGCCGACGAACCGGCCGCGCTGGTGTTCGAATTGCCGCTTCGACGCGACGACAATTACCGGTTTCCGCCGGAAACCTTTCAGGTGCTGCTGCGCGTCGACAAGGCCTCACGCAGTCTCGCGCGCATCGACGTGAAGGCGCGCGAAAGCTTTCGCGTGATCGGGATCGCCAAGGTCACCGCGGCCGCGCTCGCGGTCGAATTCGAGCCGGTCGCGGCCGATTATCCGCCCTTGCCGGTGCGCATGAGCGGCGGCGGTTCGGCGCGGATCCTATTCGTGCGCGTCAATGGGTCCTTCGCGCTCACCCGGTCCGAGTTCCAACGGGTCAAACCCTACACGGACCGGTTTTCCGTGAAAGTCGGAGACCTGAAGGCACTGGACTTCTGACGCCGCGCCCGGCGGAACGAGGACGCGGCGCTACGCCGCCACGGCGAGCGCGAAGATGAGCACCATCACCACGGCGCACGCCGCGCGCGCGACCGTCGAGAGCAGGAAACCCGTCGCCGCGCCGATCGCCGCGCGCAGCGATTCGCCGTGCGTCTTCTTGGCGATAACCTTTTCCGCCGCTGCGGCGCCGAGCATGGTGCCGAGCAGCAATGCGGGCAATGAGATGAACATGCCCACGAAGGCGCCGCCGCTGGCCCCCGCCATGCCCCATTTGGTGCCGCCAAACAGGCGCGTGCCGATGAGGACGCCCACGAAGTCGACCACGATCGAGAGCACCCAGAAGAACGTAATCCAGGCGAACGTCATCCAGGACAGGTCGGCCGGCAGCAGGAGCTTGTGCACGAGCATCCCGATGAGGATGAGCGTCGTGCCCGGCAGCAGCGGCATGATCGTGCCCACCAGCCCGGCGAGGGTGAGCAGCACGGTCAGAGTCCAGACGGCGATTTCCATGTCCCCCAAGACACGCCAGCGACCGGAAAGTCGCAAGCCGCGTCGGCAAGCCGGATTCTGACGCCGCCGCTCCCGTCCTGCCGGCGCCGTCGGTGGCGGGGGCCGCGGGCGCTGGTCGATCTTGCGCACACCACCGCCTCGCGGCCGCGCGCTCGTGACGTTGTAGTGACGGACTGGTGACAACGGTGACTTCTCCGTTTCGCCGATGAAAACGGATTGCGCGCTGCTCGCGCTCGTTCGTTTCAGGTGCGCTTCCGCGGCCGCGTTCCCCACCGCACCGACGGCACCGTCAACCACCACCACGATCATGACTACGAAAAAGACACCCGCCCTCCTCGCATTGTCGGCGTCGAGCCTCGGCCTCGCTGCGGCGGCCTTCGCGCAATCCACGGCACCCGCCGCGACGACCGGCGGTTCGGTTGTCGAGATGGAGAAATTCGTCGCTGTTGCCGCCAGTGCCGACCGCGCCAACAACGTCCTCAATCCGAGCGTGCAGGCCACGGTTTCTCCTGCGGTGAGTGCGATCGATCTCATGCAATTGCTCCCCGGCGTGCTCATCAACCAGGGCGACGCCTACGGCGGCGACGACTGGTCCACGCGGATCAACGTGCGCGGTTTCCAGGCGGGCCAGCTCGGCTTCTCGGTCGACGGTATTCCCAACGGCAATACGGGATACGGTGGCGGCACGAAACCCAACCGCTTCATCGATCCGGAGAATGTGGCCGTGCTCACGGTGTCGCAGGGCAGCGGCGATGTCGCCTCCGCAGGCGCGCAGGCCCTCGGTGGCACGTTCGACTACGCCAGCATCGCGCCCGCGACGCAGGCCGGCATCCATTCCGCGCTCACGGTCGGCGACAACGAGCTCCGTCGCGTCTTCGCGCGTTTCAATACGGGCCTGCTCGGCGGCCACACGCGCGCCTACGTGAGCTTCTCCGACCAGTCGCACCACCGCTGGATGTCGACCGGCAGCGAGGCCGGCGTCACCGAGCGCTCGCACGTCGACGCGAAGAGCGTCACTTCGCTTGGCACCGTTGAGATTACCGCCCGCTTTTCGTGGGACGACATCTTCGAGCCGAACTACGACAGCGTCACACTCGCGGACTTCGCGGTGACACCGCAGTGGGACGGCCTCACCGGCGAGTGGACCGGCTCACCGAACACCGATCAGAACTACATCAAGGGCTGGAACACGATTCGCGAGAACACGCTCGCCGCTCTCGAGTTGCTCACGCGACCGACGGACGAGCTCACCCTGAAAGTCGAGCCTTACTGGCAGCACCAGAAGGGCAGCGGCGGCTGGCTCCCGCCGTATCGGCGCATGGGCTGGGACGCCGCGGGCAACTCCGTCGACGCCGCGCCGCACGCCGCGGTCGAGGCGCGTGCGTTCTTTCAGGACGCGAACGGAAATCTCCTGCCGGTCCCCACGAGCGCGTCCGCCACGCCTCCGGCCGGCGTGACGTTCTACACGCCTTCCGACCCTTTCGACATCACCACGTATCCGGTCGCGGTGCAGGCGGGCGCAAAGCCCGTCCAGTCGTATCGCACGTCGGAGTATCTGTTCGATCGCTACGGCGTCACCTTTGGCGGTGAGTGGAAGATCGATTCGCGCAACACGCTCAAGGCCGGCGGCTGGTATGAGCGCCTCCGCCGCGAACCGGGCCGCGACTGGCACCGGGTTCTGGATGCGCAGGTCGGTTGGGAGTCCGACGCGCTGCCGTATTGGACGGATTTTCTCTCCGAGCTCGATACGGATACGCTCATGTTCTACGCGCAGGACACGTTCACGCTCGGCAATCTCTCGCTCTCCGGCGGCGCGCGCATCTATTACGTCGATCTGAAGTACCGCGACCAGTTCGGCCTGCGTCCGAACCGCTCGCTCAACTCCGACTCGGACGTGCTCCCGAGCGTCGGCGCGGTTTACCGTCTCGGCAGCGGACGCGGTGAGGTCTTTGGTGGCTACTCCGAGAACTTCAAGGCGATCGAGGACAACATCATCGCCGGCACCGACGAGGTGAGCAAAAGCCTCGAGCCGGAGGCCTCCGATTCGTTCGACTTCGGCTATCGCCTGACGCGCGGCCGCTTCTCCGGCTCGATCTCCGGCTACTACATCAAGTTCGACAACCGCATCGAGTCGGTGACGCCGCTCACGAACGGCGGCGTCACCCAGATCGACTACGACATCGGCCAGAACGGCGGCTACGTGAATGTCGGCGGCATCGAGTCGCAGGGCGTGGAAATTGCGGCGTCGGCCCAGCTCACGCGCGTCTTCGGCGCCTATCTCTCGGTGACGCTCAACCAGTCCGAGTACACGACCACGATTCCGGAAAACGGCGTGGTCGAGGGCAATACGGTCGTCGGTTCGCCCGAGATGATGGTGGCGGGCTCGCTCTTCTACCGCGACGGCCCGTATCGTGCGTCGTTGACTGGCAAATACACGGGTGACCGCTACGGCACGCTCGACAACCAGGAGATCGCCCCGGCCTACGCCGTGTGGGACGCCAGTCTCGGCTACCACCGCGAGCTGCCCGCGGGCAATCTCTTCGGCGCGGTTGGCCTCGACCTGCGCGTGCAGAACCTCTTCGACAAGAGCTACCTCTCCGGCGTCGAAAGCGACTCGAGCGAGACGCAGGCCTACTATTTCATCGGCGCCCCGCGCACGGTGAGCTTCACTCTCACGCTGGAGTTCTAGGTCATTCATCCATTCTCTACGCGCAGGCCCGACTCCGGGCGGAGCCGCTTGGTGCGGGGCCTGCCTGACATGTTCGTGAAATCGCCCATGCGGCAACGTCTCTTCTCCGCTGCATTGTCCGGCTTGCTCTTGTCGGCGTGCATCGCGTCCGCCGAGCCGACGGTCACGCGCATCGCGTTCGGCTCCTGCGCCAATCAGGACAAGCCGCAGCCGATCTGGGAGGCAATCCGTCGTGAACGTCCCGAAGCGTTCCTCTTCCTCGGCGACAACATCTATGCCGACACCGACGACATCTCGGTGATGGCGCGGAAGTACCGCCGCCTCGCCGAGCAGCCGGGCTTCGCTGCGCTTCGGCGCGAGGCGAAGGTGTTGGCGACGTGGGACGATCATGATTATGGCCGCGACGATGTCGGCGAAGACTACGCGCAGAAGACCGCCTCGCGCGGCTTGCTGCTCGAATTCTTCGAGGAGCCGGCCGAATCTCCGCGCTGGGACCAACCCGGCGGGATCTACACCGCGCACACCTTCGGCTCGCCCGGGCGGCGCGTGCAGGTGATCCTGCTCGATCTGCGCTGGGCGCGCAGCCGGCTGCGGCATGTGGCCCGCGAGCTCTACGAGAAGGAGCACGCTCCGAAAAAACTCGGACCTTACCTCCCGTTGGCCGATTCCTCGTCGCGGCTCATGAGCGAGGAGCAGTGGACGTGGCTCGAGGCGCGGCTGCGCGAGCCCGCCGAGGTGCGCTTGATCGGCAGCAGCATCCAATGCCTCGCTGAGTTCACCGGCTGGGAAAGCTGGGCCAATCTGCCGCACGAACGCGCGCGCCTGCTCTCGCTCATCGCGAGCACGCAGGCGAACGGCGTCATCCTGTTGAGCGGCGATACGCACTGGACCGAGCTCAGTCGTGTCGCCGAGGGCGTGTCGTATCCTTTGTGGGAACTGACCTCCAGCGGGCTCACCGAGGTCTGGAGCGCGATCAGTCCCAACCGCCACCGCATCGGCCCGGCGTATGCGGAACCCAACTACGGTTTGGTCGCGATCGACTGGGATGCGGCGGAGCCCCTGCTTACGCTGGCGAGCAAATCAGCCGCCGGGGCACCGCTCATCGAACAGAAAATCCGTCTCTCTGAACTGCGCCCATCGCCTTGAACGGCGACCTTACTTCTTTTTTATGCCAACCCTCACCCGTCGTCATTTCCTTGCCTCCGCCGGCCTCGCCGCCGGAGCGGCTGCGTTGCCCGCAGCGCGCGCGCAAGCGCCGGTCGCTCCCGAACGCGCGGCGCGGCGCGTCCTGCGTTTCGCTCACCTCACCGATACGCACGTGCTGCCGTCGCTCGATTCCGACAGAGGCCTCGCCGAGGCCATCCGGCACGCGCAGGCCGCGAAGCCCGATTTCATTTTCTTCGGCGGCGACCTGATCATGGACGCACTCAAAAAGGAGAAGGACGAAGTCCTCGCCCAATGGGCGGTTTGGCAGCGCGTGCTTTCGGCCGAATTGAAGTCGGAGGCCGTGTTTGCGCTCGGCAATCACGACGCGTGGGCCTGGGCGTTGCGCGGCGACACGGCGCGGGCTGCGATGGGCGATGGCGGCTATGGCATGCGCCTCGCGCTCGAGCAGCTTGGGCTGACGGACCGCTATCACAGTTTCGACCGCGGCGGCTGGCATTTCGTGGTTCTCGACAGCACACACTACGATGCGGCGAGCGAACGCGGTTACACGGCGCGAATCGACGAGGCGCAATTCGCCTGGCTCGCAGCCGATCTCGCGCGCGTTCCTGCGACCACGCCTGTCTGTGTGCTCTCGCACATTCCCATTCTCGCCGCTTGCACGTTCCTCGACGGTGAGAACGAGCGCGAAGGCGAGTGGCTCGTGCCCGGAGCGTGGATGCACATCGACGCCCGGCGCCTGAAGGATCTTTTCCGTCAGCATCCCAACGTGAAGCTCTGCCTCAGCGGCCACGTGCACCTGGTCGACGACGTTCGCTATCTCGGCGTCCGCTACTGTTGCAACGGCGCGGTGTCCGGCGGCTGGTGGAAGGGACCGTATCAGGAGTTTGGGCCGGCCTACGCACTCGTGGACCTCTACGCCGACGGCACGGCGGAGAACCAACTCGTTTACTACCGTGCCTAGACGTTTTCTCCTTGGCGCGATGGTGCTCGGACTCGGCGCGCTTTTGCAGTCCGCCGAGCCGGAGCCGCATGCGGAGGCGGCGCTGCGCGATATTCTCGCGGCGCGGGATGGGATTCTTGCGGCACGCGGCCCGGCCCCTTCCGCGGCAGAGCCGGTGTTTTTGGCCGTGTGGGACTTCGACGGCACGATTCTTCACGGCGACTGCTCGGAGGGCCTCGTCGAAAACGACCGCCCGGTTTACGCAGGGCTCGCGCAACTCTGCATCGAGCGCGGACTGTCGTCGGTCTACCGTCCTGAGGGCGGTGTGGCGGAGTTCTGGAAAGACTACCGGTACCTCGACGAGCGCGTCGGTCATTGGCTCGCCTATCCGTTCATCCCGCAGATACTGCGCGGTGCTGGTGCGGCAGAGGTCCGGACGCTTGCGCGCGAACACTTCACGGCCGTCCTGCGACGCTTCTATTACGCGAGCTCGCTGCACATGCTTCGCGGACTCGAGGCGGCTGGCGTGCACAACCTCATCATCTCCGCCAGCGCGGACGTTTTCGTCGACGCGGCGGCGTCCACGCTGAACCTGCCCGAGGAGCGATTTCATGGCATCGCGCTCCGCATCGACGTCGCCGGCCGGCTTACCAGCGACGTGCTGCCGCCACTCACCTGGGCCGAGGGCAAGCGCGCAAAGCTGCTCGAACTCATCGCCGCCTACGAGGATGCGTATCCGAAAAGTGACGTCATCGTGCTCGCCGCCTTTGGCAACAGTTACGGCACCGACGGGGCCTTTCTGGAGCATGTTGCCCGCCAGCCGCTGCCGTCAGGGCAGCGCTCCGTTGTGCTGATGATCAACGGCGGGGCTGCGCCCGAGCGCTATCGCGAGCTCTTCCGGGAAGTGGAGCAGCGGGCTGTCGTGGGTTCGCCGGACTGAGGTTGCGCCTACTCGCCGCCCTCGGGCGGCGTGAAGCCGCGGCGCATGACGTTTTCGCTGATCACGCGCGGGAAAAGGAAGTTCTCCAGGTAGCCGCGGCCACCGGCCTTGGTACCGCCGCCGCTCAGCTTGAAGCCGCCGAACGGATGCCGCTCGACGATCGCGCCGGTGATGCCGCGATTCAAGTAGAGGTTGCCGACCAGAAACTCGTTGCGCGCCCGCTCGAGCGCGCGCGGGCTCCGCGAGAACATGCCGCCGGTGAGGGCGTAGTCGGTGCCGTTGGCGATCGCGAAGGCCTCGTCGAGGTCCTTCGCCCGGAGGATCGCCACGACCGGGCCGAAAATCTCCTCGCGGGCGATCACGTGCGCGGGCCGCGCGTCGACGAACACGGTCGGCGGCACGAAGTAACCCTCGGCGGGCGCTGCGCCCTGCCACGCGAGCTTCGCCTCCTTTTTGCCCTGCTCGATCAGCCCGAGGATTTTCTTCTGCGCATCGGCGTCGATCACCGGGCCGATCACGGTGCCGGGCAGCGCGGGGTCGCCGACGGGCGTGGCCGCGGCAGCGGCCGTGAACCGCGCCACAAAGGCATCGTGGATGCCATCGAGCACGATCAGCCGGGAGAGTGCCGAGCATTTCTGTCCGCTGAATCCAAACGCCGAATACAGCGCCGCCGGAATTGCCTCGTCGAGATCTGCATCGTTGTCGATGATCAGCGCGTTCTTGCCGCCCATCTCGCACACGACCTTCTTCAGGTTGGTCTGACCCGGCAGCGTCTTGCCGGCGGTTTCCCAGATCTTCGTGCCGACGGCGCGCGAGCCGGTGAACGCGACGAAGTCGATCTGAGGGTGCGCGACCAGATGTGCGCCGACCTCTTCGCCGTAGCCGGGGAGAAAGTTCACGACCCCCGGCGGCAGGCCGGCCTCGGCGAGGAGGTCGGCAAACAGCGCCGCGATGATCGTCGTCTGCTCGGCGGGCTTCATGATCACGGTGTTGCCCGCGACGACGGGCGCGACCGTGAGGCCGCAGAGGATCGCGAGCGGAAAATTCCACGGCGCGATCACGACGCCGGCGCCGCGCGGCGTGTAAACCTGCGCGTTGTACTCACCGGGCGTAATCTGCGTGACCTGCGGCACGGCGAGTCGCCGCATCTCGACCGCGTAGAAGCGGCAGAAATCGATTGCTTCGCTGATGTCGGCATCAGCCTCGATCCACGGTTTTCCCGCTTCGTAGATCTCGACGGCGGTGAGTTCGGCGCGGCGCGCTTCCATGAGATCGGCGGCGCGCTCAAGCACCTTTGCCCGCTCCTCGGCGGGCGTCGCGCGCCAGGCGGGAAACGCGGCGCGCGCGGCGGCCACGGCGGCATCGGCCTCCGCGATCGTGGCGCGGGCCCAGTGTCCGACTACCTGCGAGGGTTTCGCGGGGTTGACCGAAGCGATGAACTCGCGCGGGGAAATCTTTTTTCCGCCGATGATGAGCGGCCACTTTTTGCCGAGCCCGGCGCCGACCTGCGCGAGCGCAGCGCGGAGCTTTTCGCGCTCGGCCGCGCGGGTGAAGTCGGTGTTGGCCGCGTTGCGGAAATCCGAAATCCGAATTTCGAATTCCGAATGGCCGGCTGCGGACGTGGTTTCGGGGTGCGGCGTCCGGGTTTCGGATTTCGGACTTCGGACTTCGGATTTTCCGAGCAAATCCACCGGGTTGGCGAGCAGTTGTTCCTTCGTGGCCTCGCCGGCGTCCTTCGCGCGAAGGAAACCCTCGTTGCTGGTGTTCTCGAGCAGCCGGCGCACGAGATACGCCATGCCGGGCAACAGCTCCCCGACCGGGCAGTATTCGCGCACGCGATGGCCGGTCTTGAGCAGCGCGGTCTTGAGTTCGTCGGCCATGCCGAAGAGCGCCTGGAATTCGTAGGTGCGTCCGTCGATGCCGCGTTTCTCGGCCTGCGCGATCGCGTGGGCGCACGAGCGCACGTTGTGCGAGGCGAAGGCGGGCGTGACGACATCGATGTTGTCGAGCAGGAGAATCGAGAGCTTCTCGTAATTTGCGTCACTCTCCGCCTTCCGGGCCCACACGGGCACGGGCCAGTCGCGCTGTTGCGCGAGGATCGTTTCGTAATCCCAGTAGGCGCCTTTCACGAGGCGCACGGTGATCGGCCGGCGGCGGACGCGGGCCCACGCCATGAGATCCTTCAGGTCGGTCTCGGCGTCGCGCAGGTAGGCCTGGATCGCGATGCCGACGGCGGGCTGTCGGGCAAATTCATCCTCCTCGAGGATCGCTTTGAAGAGCGCCAGCGTGAGGTCCTTCAGCTTGTAGCTCTCCATGTCGAAGTTGATGAACGCGCCGGCGGCGGTCGCGCGCCGCAGGATCGGACGCAGGCGTTTTTTCAACGCGGCGATGGAATTCTCCGGATCGGCGGGATGCACCTCGGGCGTGAGCGCGGAGATTTTGACCGAGAGGTTCAGGCGGGGCAGGGGGCCGGTCGGCGCGATGTCGCTGAAGCAGGGCGCGGGATCTTTCGCGATCGCGGCGGAAACAGTATCCAAAGTGTCGATATTGCGTCGCAGAAACGTGTCGGCCTCAACTTCGCTCACGACGGTTTCGCCGAGGAGATCGATCGTCGTGGCGATGCCGTTCCTGGCGTTTTCGCGGAAACGCTTCACGAGATCGGAGGCGTCCTTGCCGGCGACGAACTGGCGCGCCATGTCGACGACCTGGGCCTTCACCGGGGTCGCGACGAGGGCGGGGGCGAACGAGGCGGCGCCGAGCCCGGCTTTGAGCGCGGGGTGCAGCTCGACGGCCTTGTCGCCGAGGTATTCCTGCAGGTGGCGTACAATCTCGGCGGAGGAGTCGAGCGCCGGGAGCACGTCGACGAAGCGGAAGAGCTGCGCCTTGAAGGCCGGGTCTCTCATTGACCACTCCATCAGGCGGGCGTAGGCGCCCTTCTTGGAAAAGATTCCCGGGGCGGGATGGGCCTCCATCAGCGCGAAGAGCTCGTCGCCGAGCGCGCGCACGCGGCTTTCGAGAGCGGGGTCCGGAGCGGGGAAGTCGGGCATGGGTGATTGGGGGTTAACGCGATTGCCGGCGGAGCGCAGCCGGCTGACAAGCGGGCGTCGGCCGCCGCGGCGCGCGTGAATGGCGGCTAATTGCTGCAATCCGGCGGTTTTCTAGCTGTGGGGTGCGGCTGGTCTCGACTTGCGGCGCCCCGGCGGGCTTTCTTGCCGGCGTCTGCTCTCCATGCTTCGTAACGTTGCTGAGTCCATGAAGTGCATCGGCTTGATCGGCGGGATTGGCTGGGAGGCAACCGCCCTGTATTACCGAATCCTGAATCAGGAGGTGCGCAACCGCTATGGCAGCCTGCACTCGGCGCGCCTTTTTGTGAACAGCCTCGAGTTCCAGTCGCTCGACTTGCTGGTGAGGGAGAACCGCTGGAACGACGCCGGCGCGCTGCTCGCCGACGCGGCGCGCAGGCTCGAGGCGGCCGGAGTCGATGCGGTGGTGCTGTGTTCCAACTTGATGCACTATGTAGTCGAACACATCGAGGCGGCGGTCCGCGTGCCGGTGTTGCATGTCGGCGACGCGGTGCTTGGCGAGGCGCGGGCGGCGCGCGTGAGCCGGTTGGGGGTGCTCGGCACGCGGTTCACTCTGGAGCACGATTTTCTGTTTGCGCGCCCCGCCGCCCCGCGGGGCCGCCGACCGGGTCCGATCGATGTGATCACGCCGGTCCCGGGCGATCTGGAGGAGTTGGACCGGATCATTTACTCCGAGTTGTGCCAGGGCGTCATCCGGGACGAGTCGCGGACGGTGCTGCTGCGGATGGCTCGCGAACTGCGCAACCGCGGGGCGCAGGCGATCGTGCTGGGCTCGTCGGAGCTCGCGCTCCTGCTGGGCCCGGCCGATTTCACTCAGCCGCTTTTCGACAGCACGGAGCTGCATGCGCTGGCCGTCGCGCGCTGGGCGATGGGGGAGGCCAACCCTTGGAGGATCGGCAAACGCGACGAGGGGGCATCGCGGAGCCTCCCGGCCTAGGCTCGACGAGAGAATGGGGCCGCCGGCCCGCGCGGTCGAACCGTGGCGCCGACCCGCACCCGCAGCCGGCGCGTTTTTTTGCGTACCGTGGAGAATCCGGTTACCGTGGGCCATGTCCGCCAGGAAGTGTTCCCCTGTTACTGCGCGAGACAGACGGCTGAATCCGCCGGCGGTGATGGCGGCCCGCCTCGTCTACCTCGTTCAATTGTTCGGCTGGATCGCCGCGGTCCTATTGCTCGCAGTCGCCTTGATCGACACCAGCTGGTCGCGCGCGGCGCAGGCCGGCATCTGCTGCGCCCTCTCCATTTCCGGGCGTGCATGGCTGCGTCACACCAAACAACTCAAGCCGTGTAGCGAAAGCTTCGATACGTTGTTCTGCGGGCCCGACCTCGGGGGCGGACCAGCGGCCGCCGGTCCGGAGGCCGAGCAGCTGG
>DASWVO010000388.1:0-1997 GCA_036406235.1 Opitutaceae bacterium | reverse complement strand
CCTTCGCTGACCGGCGCGCTGCCAATTTGAGATTGCCCCGGGGATGGGGGTCATGTTTGTCCTGCACGGCAACAGGGGAACGCGTCCTCGGTTGCCGTTTTTCTTCGCAACCATGTCCCTTCCCCCTTTCACGAGCCAGCTCATCGCTGATGTCGGCATCTCTCTCGGCGACGAGGGCAAAGGCCGCCTGATCCCCGAGATCGCGCACGAACTGCAGGGTTCCGCGCACCCGGTCTCGATGGTCCTGAAGGTCAACGGCGGTGCCAACTCCGGCCACACCGCCGCCGGCATCAAGCTCAACCTCCTGCCCTCCGGCGTGGTTGAGCGCGAGATCCCGCACCTCGCGATCGGCAGCGGCGTCGTCGCCGACCCGCGCAAGGTCTGGTGGGAAGCCGCCCCGCTCGAGAAAAAGGGTTACGCCGTTCTCAGCCGCCTCCTGATCGACGAACGCACCCTCGTTTCCGACCTCTCGCACCGGCTGCTCGACCTCGCTTGGGAGGATTATCGCGTCAACGTCCTCGCCGAGGAACCGCGCGGCTCCACCGGGCGCGGCATCACCCCTGCCTACGGCGACGAGATCGGCCAATGGCAGATCTATTTCTCCGATTTCCACGCCGGCCCCAACTACTTTGCCCGCAAGCTCGCCCAGCGCGCCGACCGCGCCCTGCGCATCATCCGGCACGTGTGCCAGGTGAGCGAAGCCACGTGGGATGGTTTCTTCGAAAAACTCACCGCCGCCGAACAACGCGCCAACGCCGAGGCGATCGAGCTGGGGGTGTTCACGAAAGACGAGTTTGATTTCACGCAGTTCAGGGGCGCGGCCCCCTTCACGCTCAACATCGAGCGTCTCACCGAAGTGTACTGGCAGGCCGGCACCCGCCTCGGAAAAAACATCGGCGAACTGCGCGAGCTGGTGCTCGGCGAACTGCGCGCCGGCCGTTCGATCATCGGCGAGTTCGGCCAGGCTTACTGGCTCGACAAGCGCCATGGCTTCTCGCCCAACGTTACCGCCTCGCACACCTTCACACCCGAGTTCTTCGAGAGCGCCGGTATCCCGGTGCAGGCCATCCACACGTTCGGCGTCGCCAAGGCTTACGACACGAAGGTGGGCACGCACACGTTCGTCACCGAGATGGATGACGCCCATCCGCTCACCGTGTTGCTGAAGCGCCTCGAGTTCGGCACCTCGACCGGCCGCCAGCGCATGGTGGGCTGGTACGACGCCGTCGAAAAAGGCGATACGCTGCGCTACGGCGGTTATCAGGACTTGATGATCAACAAGCTCGACGCGCTCACGCACCGCGGCGAGTGGCAGGGCGATTTGCTCATCTGCACGGCTTACGAAGACGCCTCGGGCAAGCGTTACCACCACGTCCCGCGCAACGAAGCCGTCCGCAAAACGCTCCGGCCCGTTTACGAGGAATTTCCCGGCTGGAGCGAGGACGTATCCCAGGTCCGTCGCTTCGCCGACTTGCCGAGGAATGCGCAGCACTATGTTGCGGGCATGATGCGTTCGCTGCTGGCCGTCGCCTATCACGGCGAAGAACTGCCTGCACCGGAGCGACTGCCGAATCTGCGCTACCTGGGCGTTGGCCCGGAACCGTCGCAGCTCATCAAGGACGTCCCGCCTACCGCCGAGCTGATGCGGCTCTAGCCATTCATTGCGGATTGCGGACTTCGGAATGCGGATTGTCGACCCGCATTCCGCACTTCAGAAATCCTGCAACCGCCCCTCGTTCGCGCCACGCTCCGGTGCGATGCGCGCCAGCACCTCGCCGAGCAGGTAAATCGAGCCCGTCACGACGACCGTATCCCCCGGCCCGCCCGCGGCACAGCGCTGCGCGTCAGGAAAAAGTTCCTCCACCGTGGTGCGCCGGACGGCCACCCCGTGGCCCGCGGGCATCAGTGCTTCAAGCTCCTCGTAACTGCACGCCCGCGGTTGGTTGGGCACCACGAGATGCACCTCACGCGCGTGGCGGCAGACGGTCTCGAGCAGT
>DASWVO010000387.1:0-10703 GCA_036406235.1 Opitutaceae bacterium | reverse complement strand
ACCGGCGACGTTCTCGGCAACAAGACCGCCAAGGGGGTGGAGCTGGGCGTCAAGGGTATCCTCATGGACAATACGCTTTCCTACACGCTCTCCGCCTATCGCGTGCAGCAGGAGAACGAAGTGACCGACAACCCCGAGTGGCTGGAGGCCGACGGCGAGACCCGGCCGACGCTTCCGCGCTATGTGCCCGGCGGCAGCACGCGGGGCGAGGGCCTGAGCCTCGACCTTTCCGGCCGGTTGGGGCGCAATCTCACGCTGCTCGGCAACATCGCCTGGACCGACGTCTGGGTGCACGAGAACAAGGGCAATCCGGCGCTCGTCGGGACCAAGCCGCTGGGCGGACAGAATGGCCCGACGCGGTCGGCGGCCATCGCGGCCCGTTACGACGTGAGGTCTGGCGCCTTCAAGGGTGTGCGCTTCGGTCTCACCTACCAGCATTACACGCGCTACCTGCGCTACGCTGCGACCAATGCGACGGCGAGTTCGCTCCCAACCACTACCTTTTACCTGCCCGAGAAGAACGAAGTCAGCGCGATGATCGGTTACTCGCATCGTCCGCGGAAGAAGGTGACCGTGAACTACACGCTGAACGTGATGAACCTGTTTGACGAAGAGGAAATCACAGTCGCGGCTTATGCACCGACTGGCCGCGAAGCGCGCTTCTCCGTGGGACTGAGCTTCTAGCCTCTTTTTTACTCCGTATGCGCCGCCGCCACCGCCGCCGGTGGCCTCCTCGCAAGGCGCGGAGTTCGCGCGACCGGCCAGACGGCCCACGCTGGTAACGGCTTTACGGATCAATCTCGACACGTCCTTAAAAGTGAGCGGCGGCCGGCGTCGCCGCTCACCCGCCTGCGATCACCTGTTTCTTTCCGCCCTCCGGTCTGGCTGCACGCGGAGGCGCGCCCCATCGATCGGTGGACTGTTGACCGAGCCGCGGCTGGCGCGGCCGGAGTGAAAATCAAATAACACAAATCATGTCGTTGCCTCGTTGGATTACCCTGTTGGCCGGAGCGAACCTTGTCGTCGCCGTGCAAGCTGCGCCGCTGAAGAACGCGCGTTACTCGGTGGAGCTGGCGCCCGACGGGGCGCTGCAGGTGTCGGCGCAGGACGCGGGCACGTGGACCTTCCGTCCGGAGTTCACCGTGCTGGTCGCGCGCGAAAACCCGAAGCTCGCGATGCGGCCGGCCGGCATCCCGAAGGTGCCCTACAACGTTCCGACCTGGCAGACGCGCGGAGCGGCGGGCGAGGCGGCGCTCAAGGCGGTGAAACGCTCGAACGCGCAAGGGGGCGACGGCTTCGACGACCGGATCCTCGAGGGCGACACGAAGGCGCGCACGGCCGACCTCTTTGCCGCCGCACCGGCGGTGACGCTTACCGCGACGGGCAGCGAGCAGACCGGCGGCGCGATTCGCTACACTTTTCCCGACAACGCCGATTTTTCTCTCAGTGCGACCGTCACGCTGCCGTCCGGCGTTGCGGCCGAGCCGGTCCTGGCCTTCACGCTCACACCGAAGACCGACGCGTATTATTCGGTCGGATACACCGGGGCCCCGGTCACCAAGCCCGCGGAGGCGGCCGAGCTCTGGCAGCCGTTCATCTGGCAGGAGAAGCGCTTTCCCGCGCAGTCGTTCCTCACGCCGGCGTTTGAGTGTTCGCTGCCGGCAACGTTCGTCCGCCAGGGCGAGGTGACGATGGGGGTCGTCGTCGACGCCGCCGAGTTTCCCTTCGAGCCGCTGCCGCTTTTGGACAACAGCCGCTTCGGCGTCGCGCTGCGGGCGCCCGCCGGTGAGGCGCGGCCGATGGTGTTCGCGCCGGTCCTCGGCGGGGCTGAGTCGAAACGCGCGGCCGGCGCCGCCTTCAGCTTCAAGCTCCGGCTCTACGCCGGCCGGGGCGACATCACCGTCGCCTACGAGGACGCCGCGCGGCGCCTGTATGCGTTCAAAGACTACCGACGCAACGCGATCGTCTCCCTCAACGAGACGCTCGACAACATCATCGACTATGGGATGAGCCGCTACAGCTGGTTCATCGACGAGTTGAAGGGCTGCGCCTACTCGACCGACGTTCCCGGGGCGGTGAAGAACGTCTCCGCGCTCAATCCGCTGAACATGGCGCTTGTGGCCGACGACGAAACGATCTTTCAGAAGCGCGCGTATCCGATCATTGAATTCCTTCTCTCCCGGGAGAAATTTCTCTTCTCGCTGGATCCGAAGCAGAAGATCCAGAGCCCGTCGCGGGCCTTGAAGGGCCCCTCGGCGCCTATCAGCGAACTGGCCGCGCTCTACGGCATCACCGACGGCGCCTCGCCGGTCTGCCGCGCGCAGGCCGAGCAGCTTCTGGGCAAGAAGCGCACGCTCAACCTCGACGACGTGTCCCCCGGCGACACCTGGCAGAACAATCTGCAACTTTACCGCGCGACCGGCGAGGCGCGCTTCCTCGAGAAGGCCCGCGCGGGCGCCGACGCGTATCTCGCGGGCCGGATCGCGCAGGGCGCCGCCGACTTCAACGAGCCTGGGCTCTTCTTCTGGACCGCCTTCGCGCCGAAGTGGATCGACCTGCTGGAGCTGTTCGAAGCGACCCAGGACCGGCGTTACCTCGAGGCCGCCCGCCTGGGAGCCCGCCGCTTCGCGATGTTCACCTGGGTTGCGCCGCAGATTCCCGACACCGAGGTCACCGTCAACCCCGGCGGCAACGCCCCCGTCTACTGGTACCTGAAGAGCAAGGGCCACCAACCGATGCACGCCCCGGAAGAGCGGGTGCCCGCCTGGCGCCTGTCCGAGATCGGCCTCACGCCCGAGTCATCGGGCACGATGTCGGGCCACCGTGCGATCTTCATGGCGAACCACGCGCCGTGGATGCTGCGGATTGCCGCGCTCACCGGCGACCCGCTCCTGCACGACGTCGCGCGCTCCGCGGTCGTCGGCCGCTACCGCAACTTCCCCGGCTACCACATCAACACCGCGCGCACGACGATCTACGAGCAGGCCGACTACCCGCTGCGGCCCCACGAGGAGTTGAGCGTCAATTCCTTTCACTACAACCACATCTGGCCGCACGCGAGCATCCTCCTGGACTACCTCGTGACCGACGCGTTCGCGCGCTCGGGCGGCGCGATCGACTTCCCCTCGCGCTTCATCGAGGGCTACGCCTACCTGCAGAGCAAGTTTTACGGCGACCGCCCGGGCAGGTTCTACGGCCATGACGATGCGGCGCTCTGGATGCCGCAGCGCCTCCTGAAGATCGGTTCGGTGGAGCTCAACTACCTCGCCGCCCGCGGCGACGGCAGGCTCTACCTCGCCTTCACGAACCAGTCGCCCGAGACGGTCACGACTGACGTCGTGTTCAACGCCGAGGTTCTGCCCGCCGCCGCGAAGGGCCGTTACGCGGTCAAAGTGATCGCCGACGGCAAGGCGGCCGCCGACGCGACCCTGCGCGACGGACGCTTCTCCGTCACCGTCGCCCCGATGGGACTGACCGCCGTCGTGGTGGAGGGACTACAGGTGACGCCGAAGTTCCAGCAAAAGCTCCTTGCGGCCGCCGCGGAGCAGGCCTGGGCGAAAGACTACGCGCAGATCCCCTGGGGCAACGCCCGCGGCATGATCCTCAACTTCGGCCCGGCGGCGAAAACCGCCTACGTGTATGTGCAGGCCGACGACGCGAAATTCAAGGAGGTCACGCTCCGCTACACGATCGGCAAGAAGCAGCAGAGCGTCACCGACGCGGAGTACCCGTTCGAATTCACGGTCCCGCTGCCGCCCGAGGCGACGGAGTTCACCTACCAGCTCACCGGGCTGACGGTCGACGGCCGCCGCCCCGGATCGGAAACGGTCACGCTTCACAAATAACCCCATGCGTAAAATTCCGCACTTCCGTTGGTGGATCATCACCCTGGTTTTTCTGGCGGCGGTCCTCAACTACGTCGACCGGCAGACGCTCTCGGCGCTGGCGCCGACGATCCAGCACGACCTCGGGATGGACGACCGGGCGTATGCGAACATCGTCAACATCTTCCTGATCGCCTACACGATCGCGTACCTCGTCTCGGGCCGCCTGGTCGACAAACTCGGCACGCGCGCGGGCATGGTGGTCTTCGTGGCGTGGTGGTCGGTGGCCAACATGCTCACGGCTGCCGCCCATGGCGTGCGCTCGATGGGGGCCTTCCGGTTCATGCTCGGCCTCGGCGAAGCCGGCGTGTGGCCCGCGGCCTCGAAGGTCGTCTCGGAGTGGTTTCCGGCGCGCGAGCGGGCGCTCGCGATCGGCGTGTACACGATGGGGGCGACGATCGGCGCGACCGTCGCGCCCTACATCGTGATCCCGCTGGCGGCGTTCCCCTACACGGAGAAACTTCCGTTCCTCTCCGATCTCCTCGGCGCCGGCGCCGGCTGGCGGATGGCGTTCATCATTACTGGCGGGCTGGGACTCGCCTGGCTCCTGCCCTGGCTGTTCTTCTACCGGCAGCCCCGCGAAAGCAAGCGCGTCACCGAAAAGGAACTACAGCTCCTCGATGAATCGGCGGCGGAGGAGGCGAAGGCCGGCGGCGTCACCTCCCAGGCCCCCTGGACCTGGCGCCAGGTGCTGACGAGCCGGGTGGTCTGGCTGCTCCTGCTCGGACGGCTCATCACCGACCCGGTCTGGTATTTTTATCAGTTCTGGTTCCCGAAGTACCTCAACGCCGAGCGGGGTCTCGCGCAAGGCCAGCTCACGATCACGTGGATCGTTTACGCCGCGGCCGGGGTGGGGAGCCTCCTCGGTGGGTGGCTTTCCGGCGTCCTCGTCAAGCGCAAGGTCGCGCCCGCCAGCAGCCGGTTGTGGGTCATGCTCGGCTGCGCGTGCCTCCTTCCCGTCTCGCCCTTCATCACCCAGGCCGCGGGGATCAACAGCGCGATGGCGCTTACCGTGATCACGGTCTTTGCCGCCCTCGCGTGGCTGATCAACATCAGTTCGCTCGTCGTCGACGTGGTGCCGAAAGCCTGCCTTGGCACGGTGTTCAGCGTCGTCGCCGCCGGCAGCACGCTCGGCGGGATCCTCATGAACACGGTTGTCGCCTCGATGGTGTCGACCGGCCCGGTCAGCAAGCCCGCGGGCTTTCTCGATCAGGCCGTTCACGCGCTGCTCGGCCCGGTGCTCAACGCCGTGCACGGCGGCGGCTACGCGCAATGGTTTCTCGTCATGGCCTGCCTGCACCCGCTCGCGTGGGTGATGCTCTATTTTGGCGGCGTGCACCGCGTGCGCGGGCCGAAGGCCGCGATCGCCGCACCCGCCCCGGCGCCGTCACGCTGACGCTCCCGCGCGCCCGTTTTCCGATCATCCCGTATCCGTTCCTATGTTCGTCGCTTCTCCCACCTCGTATCGCGAACTCAACGCGCAGCGCCTCACCGCCGATCTCGTGATTGTTGGCGGCGGCTTGGCTGGCACCTGCGGTGCCATCACCGCCGCCCGGGCCGGACTCAAAGTCGTCCTCGTCCAGGACCGGCCGGTCCTCGGAGGCAACGCCTCCAGTGAAGTGCGTTTGTGGATACTGGGGGCCACCTCGCACATGGGCAACAACAACCGCTGGGCGCGCGAGGGCGGGGTGATCGACGAGATCCTGGTCGAAAACACCTTCCGCAATCGCGAGGGCAACCCCTACCTCGTCGACGCCATCCTCCTCGAGAAGGTCGCGGTCGAGCCGAACATCACGCTCCTCCTCAACACCGCCGTCTTCGAGCTGACAAAGCGCGATGCCGACACGATCAAGAGCGTGCGCGCCTTCTGCTCCCAGAACTCGACTCTCTACGAGCTCACGGCGCCGCTCTTCTGCGACGCCTCCGGCGACGGCATTCTCGGTTTCATGGCCGGCGCCGCCTTCCGCATGGGCGCGGAATCCCGCGACGAGTTTGGCGAGAAGTTCGCACCGTCCGCCGAATACGGCGAGCTGCTCGGCCACTCGATGTATTTTTACACGAAGGACGCCGGCCGGCCGGTGACCTTCACGCCTCCGAGCTACGCCTTGAAGGACATCACGAAGATCCCGCGCTACCGCTCCTTCAACTCGAGGGACTACGGCTGCCGGTTGTGGTGGATTGAATACGGCGGCCGGCTCGACACCGTCCACGCGACCGAGGACATCAAGTGGGAGCTGTGGCGGGTGGTCTACGGGGTGTGGAACCACATCAAGAACTCCGGCGAGTTTCCCGACGCTGCGAACCTGACACTCGAGTGGGTGGGCACGATCCCCGGCAAACGCGAGAGCCGGCGCTTCGAGGGCGACTATCTCCTGCGCCAGCAGGACGTCGTCGAGCAGCGCGCCCACGCCGACGCGGTGGCCTTCGGCGGGTGGTCGATCGACCTGCATCCGGCCGACGGCGTGTTCAGCGAAAAGCCCGGCTGCAACCAGTGGCACGCGAAGGGCGTTTACCAGATTCCCTACCGCTGCCTCTACAGCCGGAACATCACGAATCTCTTCCTCGCCGGCCGCATCATCAGCGCCACGCACGTCGCCTTCGGCTCGAGCCGCGTGATGGCGACCTGCGCGCACGTGGGCCAGGCGGTGGGCGTGGCCGCGGCCCTCTGCCGCCGCAACAGCCTGCTCCCGCGCGCGCTCACCGCTCCCGACCGCATGGCGGAGTTGCAGCGCGCACTCTTGCGCACCGGCCAGCACATTCCCGGCCTGCATCTCGCCGACGCCGAGGATCTCGCGCCGAAGGCCGCGATCACGGCGTCGAGCGAACTCCAGCTCACGACCCTCGCGCCCGACGGCCCGCTGCTGAAGCTTACCGACGGCTGGGCGATGATGCTGCCCGTCACGCCCGGCACGCAGCTGGACCTGCAGGTCCACGTCGAAGCGGCCGCCGAGGCCACCCTCCGCGTCGAACTCCGCCAGAGCAGCCGGCCCGACAACCATACGCCCGACGTGACGCTCGACGTGCAGAAGCACGCGCTTACCGCCGGCGCGGGCCGGCCTCTGCGTATCAACTTCAATCATACGTTTACCGACGCCCGCTACGCCTTCGTCTGCTTCTTCGGCACGGGCGACATCGCGCTCCGCTGCAGCCAGCAGCGCCTGACCGGCGTCCTCTCGCTCTGCCACTCGGTAAACCTCGCCGTGGCCAAGTCCGCGGTGCAGCAGCCGACCGGAGACATCGGCGTGGACACGTTCGAGTTCTGGCAGCCCAAGCGCCGCCCGGCCGGACACAACATCGCGCTCGCGCTCGCCCGGCCGCTCGCGGTCTTTGGGGCCGCGAATGTCGTCAACGGCGTTGCCCGCCCCACGAACCAGCCCAACGCCTGGGTGGCGGACCCCGCCGACGCGAAGCCCGCGCTCACGCTGCGCTGGGCCGAGCCGCAGACGATCGGCCGGATCGAACTCATGTTCGATACCGACTTCGACCATCCGATGGAGTCGGTCTTGTGGGGTCACCCGGAAGACCGCATGCCCTTCTGCGTCCCGGGCTACCGCGTGCTCGCCGAAAACGGTGAGGTGATCCACGCGTGCGCGGAGAATCACCAGACGCGCAACGTGATCCGCCTCGACGCGCCTGTGCTGACCCGCGTCCTCCGCCTTGAACTCGACAACCCTGCCTCGCGCATTCCCGCCTCCCTTTTCGAAATCCGATGCTATGCGCGAGCCGACATCTAGGCGCCTCCCGGGCCGCGCCCTTCTTTGGGGGGCCGTGCTGTTCGTTGCGCAGCTCTCCGCCGCCATTACGCTGACGAGTCCCGACAACCGGCTCGCGGGCGAAATCGCGACCGACGAAGCCGGGGCGCTCGTCTTCTCGGTTCGCCGCGAGGGGGCCGGGATCGTTGCGCCTTCGCGTATCGGTGTCACGGTGGACGGCGTCGATCTCGGCACCGGCGTCGACCTCGGTGTTCCCCGCATCACCGATCTCGACGAGACGTATCCGGTTCTTGGGGGCAAGCGCATCGCGAAGAACAACGCCCGCGTGCTCGCCGTTCCCGTCACGCACCGCGTCAGCGGCCAGACCTGCCGCCTCGAGGCGCGCGCTTACAACGACGGTTTTGCGTGGCGGCTGATTGTCCCCGGCGACACCGCGACGAGCCGGCGCGTCACCGGCGAAGCCTCCCGCTGGACACTGCCTGCCGGCAGCCGCGTCTGGTTTTTCGAGCGCAACTCGGCGTGGAAACTGAAGAGCTACGCGGGCGAGTGGATTTCCACCGACATCGACCGGCTGCCCTCCGTGTCCACGCAGGGGCCGGTGCAGGGCGCGCCCCTGGTGGTCGAGCTGCCGGGGGCGCGCGGCTGTGTGCTGCTCACGGAGGCGGCGCTGACCAACTACAGCGGGCTGCGTCTGCGGGCGATCGGCGGCCGCACGGTGCAAGCGGATTTCACGGAAGGCGAGAAAGGGTTCGGGATCGCAGGGCCGATCACCACGCCGTGGCGCGTCACCCTCGTCGCCCCCGGCCTCGATGCGCTGGTGAACAGCGACCTCATCACCAACCTGTGCCCGCCGCCCGATCCGCAATTGTATGGGGATACCAGTTACATCAAGCCTGGACGCGCCGTCTGGCGCTGGTGGAGCTCGGGCACGGGGACGCCGGCCGAGGAGCGCCGGTTCGTGGACTACGCCGCCGAGCTCGGCTTCGAATACACCCTGGTCGACGACGGCTGGAAGGACTGGCCCGATGCCCGGACCGAGCTGCAACGGCTCACGACGTATGCGCGCGGCCATGACGTCGGGGTGTTCATCTGGAAGGACTACAAGGACGTGAGCGCGCCCGCGGACAACTGGGGCCAGTTGCGCGGCTTTCTCGACGCTGCGCGCGAGGCCGGCGCCGTCGGCGTGAAACTGGACTTCCTCAACGCCGAGTCGAAGGACAGGATCGATTTCACGACCGCCGCCCTACGTCTCGCCGCCGAGCGGCGGCTGATGGTGATTTTTCATGGCGTGACCAAGCCGACGGGCGAGGCGCGGACTTTCCCCAACGAGATCACGCGCGAAGGGATTCGCGGGCTCGAGCTCAACAAAATGGCGGAGGGGCCGATTCCCGCGTCCCACAACGTCGCGCTACCCTATACGCGCTTCGTGGTCGGTCCCGGCGACTACACGCCGCTCAGCTATTCGAAGCCGGGCCCCACCACGTGGGCTCACCAGCTGGCGACGCTGATACAGTTTACATCCCCCATGCAGATCATCGCGGAGCATCCGGAGATGCTGCTGCGCGACGAGGCCGCCCGGCCGGCGCTCGACGTTCTTCAGGCGATTCCGCCCGTCTGGGACGAGACGCGCGTACTCGCGCCGAGCGCGATCGGCCGTGTATCCGTGATGGCGCGACGCGCCGGCGATTCGTGGTTCCTCAGCGTCCTGGCCGGCGACGAGCCTGTAACCCTCGGGAAGGTCGATCTCTCGTTTCTCAGTTCCGGCCGCTACCGGGCGGTGGAGCTCACGAGCCCGGAACCGCGGGCGTTCGCGCGACGCGAAATCGCGGACGCAAACGCGTCGACCCCGTGGACGGTGGCGCTGCGCGCCGGCGACGGCGCGGTGATCCAGTTTACGCCGTACGCGGACGCGCATGCCGAACTGCAGGTGCGCGGCGGACTGCCCAACTTTCACGCGAAGGCCAGCGCCGGCGGCACCGTGCGCGTCGCTTACCTCGGCGGCAGCATCACCGCGGCGAACGGCTGGCGCGTCGGCACGCGGGAATTCCTGCAGCGGCGTTACCCGCAGGCGAAGGTGGAGGAGATTTTCGCGGCGGTGCCGGGAACCGGGTCGCCGCTGGGCGTGGCTCGCATGCCGCGCGACGTCCTCGCCCACAAACCCGACCTCCTGTTCGTTGAGTTCGCCGTGAATGACGGTGCGCTGGACCCGGCGCACATTGAGCAGGCCATGGAGGGAGTCGTCCGCAAACTGTGGCGGGAGTTTCCGGAAGCCGACATCTGCTTTGTCTATACGCTTACGTTCCGGATGCTCCCCGAATATGAAGCGGGCGGGTTGAGCCAGTCGGCCAGGGCGATGGAGCGTGTCGCGAGCCGCTACGGGGTTCCCACGATCGCCTTCGGTTTCGAGGTGGCGCAGCGGATCGCGACGGGCCGCTGGATATTTCGGGCGGATTCGAAACTCGGTGCAAGGGACGCGGAGGGCCGCACGATCTTCTCGCACGACGGCGTGCACCCCATCACGGCGGGTCACGCGCTCTACACGCAGGTGGTCGAGCGTTCGTGGCCGGCGCTGGTTGCGGGAAGCGCCCCCGCGCCGCACGTAGTGGGTGAACCGCTACGCGGGAACAACTGGGCAAGCGCAGGCATCGCGCCGGTGGCGGTCCTGCACGCCGGCGAGGAATGGCGGGAACTGGCGGCGGACGATCCCCGCGTCACGACCCACGCAGGCCGGATTGCGCCGCGCACCTGGCGCTCGGAAAAGGCCGGCGCCTCGGTTGAGGGCGTGGTCGTGGGATCGGTGATCGGCGCGCTCGGTTACAAGAATGAGCGCAGCAGCTTTTTCCGTGTCTATGTGGACGACCTGCCACCCGTGGAGGGCAGCTTCCGCGACCAACCGCTCGGCCCGCAATACCGGCTCAAGTCCTGGATCGACAAGCGCACCCATGCTCCCGGGCCGCATCGCGTCCGCATCGAGCAGATCCAGGGCGGCGATGCCGGGCAGGAGTTGTTGCTCTCGGGGATCCTTTTCTCCGGAGACGACCAGCCGGCGGGCGACGTCCGCGGCACCCCTGCACAGCCATGATCCGAATGCGATTTCTGCTCCTAG
>DASWVO010000386.1:0-8564 GCA_036406235.1 Opitutaceae bacterium | reverse complement strand
GGCGACATCCGCGAGACGCAGTTGATTCTGCTCAGGCCGGCACCGTGAATAAGGAGCGGCGGCGCTCCTACTTCGCCACCAGCCGGCGGTGCTCGACGAGCGTGCAATGATCCATCACGACGCGCAGGCCGCCGGCCTCGGCGATCCGGGCGGCATCGGCATTCGCGATCCCGAGCTGCAACCACAGCGCCTTGGCGCCCACCGCCACCGCCTCCTCCGCGATCGGCGCACAGTCGGCCGGCGGGCGAAACACATCGACGAGATCGATCGGCACGGGCACGGCGCGCAAGTTGGGATAAACGGTTTCACCGAGGATCGTGCCGCCGCGCGGGTTCACCGGGATGATCCGGTAGCCCTGCGCCTGCAGATACGCGGCGACCTCGTGACTGGGTTTCGCCGGGTCGGCCGACGCGCCGACCACGGCGATGGTGCGCGCTTGCGTGAGGATTTCGCGGAGCTCGTGGTCAGTGGATGCGACAGCCATGATGGTCAAGTTCTCCGGCAGTCTCGTGCCGTTAACGAAAACGCGCAAATCGCGCCGCGACATCGGCCCGCAACCGATCGATGGCCGCGAGCGTGAAGTCGGCGATATTGCAGGTGGGCTCGTTCACCGCGGGCGTAAGGTCGAGCGCCCAGGTGATGCCCTGCATCCGGTCGGTGGCGTGCGAGGCGTGGAAGGTGGCGTTGGCGGCCCGGCGCCCGAGCGCGGCGAGATCGTAGCGTTTGCCGCCGCTGATCTGGGAGTCGAAGGCTTTGAGCAACTCGGCCGCGAGTTCGGGCCGCCGGCCGGCGTCGAGCGCGACCTTGTCGGTGTCGACCAGCCAGTCGAGATCGCGCCAGACTTCGCAGCCAAGCACGCGTTTCGGGCGGCGCGCCGCGGGCAGCGCCCGCAACGCCTCGAGACAGCGCAGCAGCACGGCAATGTGCGTGTCGTGCTTGTCGGCCGGGTTGTGGAGATAAACGACTTCCGGCGTGCAGCCGCCAAAGATCGCGGCGAGATCCGCCGCCACACCGGCATGGCCCGGCGCCTTCACGTCGGCACTCGGATGCGCCAGCTGCAGCTGGATCGCGTAGCCGCCCAACACCGCCGCCTTCCGCTGCTCCTCGCGGCGGACCGCCTGCATCTGGTCGTCGGTGAGCGCCGCATAGGCTCCGGTGCGCGGCGAGCCCGCGCCGTTCGTCACCACCACGCCGCCGAAGGCCCGGCGCGCCGGGTCCTCGAGACAATCGCAGATGGCGCTGTGCGCCATGATTTCGATGTCGTCCTGGTGGGCCGCGACACACAGGTGCGTCACGCGCGCCAGCACGGTTGCGGGCTCGCCACCCGCCGGCACAAACACATCCGCGTCAGATCGAGAGAATTTCATCCGGATAAGTTCCTCAGTTGAGTCGGAGCGCACACGGGCCCTCTGCGATGATCGATGATCCCGCGGCTCAGAAAAGCCCCGCCGGGTACTCGCCGCGCGCGACGAGGTCGGCGAGAGCCGTCTGCACGCGCAGCTTGTCCTCGCGGTAGGTGACACCGAACCACGACGCGCTCGTCCCCAGCACCTGCACGCTGGCCTGCCCGGCCGCGATCTGCGCCGAGACGGCCTCCGGCAGGTAGAACTCCGATTTCAACTCGCCGCCGCGCGCGCGGAGAAAGTCGCCGAACTGCCGGTCGAGCGCCGTAAACAGCGCCAGCGTAAACGCCCAGCAGTTCATCGACACTCTTTCGTCCCCGGAAAATTTCCGCCCCGCTCCGACGTCCTCGCGGAGGATGCCGGTCTGCTCCACGATTTTCTGCAACGCGCCCGTGGCGGTATCGACCGTGCACACGCCGCGCGACACCGCACCGCTTTCGGAAAGCGTGTTCGCAAGCCGGTAGCCAACCATCGCGAACTGGGCCGGCGCGGAAGCAGCGACCACGGGCTTCCCGGTGCGCGGGGCGAGAAACGCGGCCAGTTGCCCAAAAGCGTCCCGCCCGTAGAAGTCGTCGGCGTTGATCACCGCGAACGGCTCGTGAACGGCGTCCCGCGCGCACCAGACGGCGTGTCCGGTGCCCCACGGTTTTTCGCGGCCCGCGGGGGGCGTGAAGCCGCCAGGAAGGGCATCCAGCGCCTGAAACACGTAATCGACCGCCACGCGACCGGCATACTTCGCGCCGACATTCTCGCGAAACGCCGCTTCGAAATCGCGCCGGATGACAAACACCACGCGCCCAAAACCCGCGCGGATCGCATCGAAGACGGCGTAGTCGAGAATCGTCTCCCCCGACGGCCCGACCGGGTCGAGTTGTTTGAGGCCGCCGTAGCGGGAGCCCATGCCGGCAGCGAGGACGAGGAGGGTGGGAGTCATGAAACCGCGAGGACAAAGCATCCGCCCCTCCTCCGCAACCCCGCACATGGCCAGCTTCCCAACGCCCCGGCGCCGCCGCCGTTCTCCGGAGGGAGGGCCACTCTCGTGGGCAGGCCCGCACGCGAGCGATCAAGCCTCGTCCGACGGGCGGCCGCGAAGCGGGGAGGGAGTTTTATTCACGCGTGCCGCTCGGCACTTGCGGGAGCCCGGCGCTCCCGCTACGCCTTGGCCGTCCCGGCTGTCCCCGCTCCGAGCGCCACGCCAACCCTCAACCCAGACCAAGAGCTGTCATGATCGCCACGCAGATCCGCCAGAAGGACGCCCTCTTCTACTTCGCCTCGTATCCCTCCGACAAATTGCTCAATCAGGTGCGGTTCATCAGCCGCTTTTACGATGAGGAGGGCGAGACGATCAAACCGGAGGAGGTGCCCGCCAACGACGACGTGGCCCAGTTCATCGCGAAGATCGAGCGCAGCGACAAGGCCTTCCAGCGCGAGATTTCGCAATCGAAGGCCCGCGCGATCCGCAACTTCTACGAGACCGCGATCACCCAGCCGCCCATTCCCGGCACGGTGCTGCTCTTCACGCCGCAAAAACTGCGCTTCGACGCGTGGGACGACGGCAGCGGCGTCGGCCGCCTGCAGGAGCCGGAGGAAAAGTTCCTCATCATCGACGGGCAGCACCGCCTGGCCGCGCTCGAGTTCTACCAGCGCACCCACCCCGAAGAGGCCAAGAACATCCAGGTGCCGTGCGTGATCTTCGACGGACGTAGTGAGGATTTCGCTACGGAGATGTTCGTCATCATCAACTCCACGCCGACGCGCATCAACAAAAGCCACCTGGTCGATCTCTACGAGCGCGTCTCGTGGGCCGAGCCCGACCGCCGCTTCGCCGCGCACATCTCCGAGATGCTCTACCGCGAAGCCGACAGCCCGCTGCGCTACCGCATCAACCGCCTCGGCGGCCGCAGCAAGCAGGAGAAATGGATCCTGCAGGCCGAGCTCTACAACGAGGTCCACCGCTGGGTGAAGCAGGCGTGGAAGAAGATCGAGTCGGAGGGCACCGACAAACGCGCCGCCGCCCGCTATTATGAGATCGTGCGCGATTTCCTGAAGGCCTCCGCGCAGGCGTGGGGCGAGGCGTGGGGAAATTCCGCATATATGGTGACGAAGCCGGTGACGCTGAAAGCCCTCGTCCGCGTGTGCGCCGATCTCTCGGCGCAGGACGCCGAGCCGGTCGAAGGCCGCGTGGAACGCTGGCGCGAACGCCTGTCACCGTGGGCCGAGCAGGTCCGCACATTTCGCAACGAAGGCTTTTACGAACGCTTCCCCGCCAAGGGCCAGGTGGAGCGCGTGACGCGCATCCATCGGGAGCTCGCCCGTCTGGTCGGCGTAGCGACGCGCGGGCGCGGCTGAGCCGGGATAGCGGCGGCTATCCCGGCCGCCGTTTCCGGAAAATGGCCGCCGGGAGGACCGCCGCTACCATGCTCCCGGCGACTTCTTCAGCTCCGCGTCGGCGATCGTCCGGCCGCGCGTCTGGACGTCGCATTCCACCGTTTCCGCGCTGCTGATCACGGGCACGCGATCGATTTCGTTGAGCAACGTGATGCGCGAGGCCGCCGCGGGACGAATCGGCGAGGACATCTCGGCGTGCGCCGGCATTCCGAAACCGAGCAGGATCGGGACCGCCGGCATCGTGGCATCGTAAGCCTCTGCCGTGAGGCGCACGCGGTGATCCGAGCCTGCAATCGTCGCGAGGGTGTGCACCGTGAAATTCGATCCCGGCCCGGTGAGCTCGAGCTCGATATCGGAGCCGTGTCCGCCGCGCAAATACAGCACCGGCCCGTGCGCGATGTCGCCGCGGCTGCGGCGCACGACAACGTTGGACCCGAGCAGATAGGAGCGCTCGCACCCGCGCGCGAGGCAGTTCGCAATCACGGTTTTCGTCGGAGCGTCGTCCTTGCCGGCAATCTCGAACCCGGCCCGCGTGTGGACCGCCACGCAGTTCACGAGCGTCGCGCTGCCGGCGCCGCCGTAGGTGCGAAATCCGTCCTCGACCAGGCTCTTCATGTAACCCGGCGTGATGGCATAGCGGCCATCGCGGTTTTCATACACGGAGCGGAAACCGAGAGCGAAGGCCGGACCCGAGGTGTCGCGAAGCATGTCGCTCGTCGCGCGCATCTCGCCCTCGGCGTAGCAATCCTCGAGACGCACATCATCGCCGCCCTGGAGGTAGAAGCAGTGGCCGAGCGCACGGCTGAAGACCTTGCAGCGGCGAAGCGTCGTTTTCGTGCCTAGAATCTGGATACCGCTCTGCTTCTGGAGCGCCACGAGGTTCGGGCCGCCCTTGCCGAGTAGATCGCCGTAACCGTAGGGGAAGGAGCCGCGCACGTGGAGGGTGACGTCCTCGAGCGTATTGCCCTCGCCCGCGATGGAGAGGATGTTGCCGCCGCTGCCCTGGTTCGGGCCGGTGTTGCGAATCGTGAGCCCCTCGAGGCGGTTGCGGTCGCCCGCCACGATCAGGCAGCGCGTGTAGCCACCCTGCGGCAGAAGCTGGTAGAGGGAGGTGTCGATCTCGATCGTGACGTCGCGCAGCTCGAAGCGATTGTCGCTGCCGCGAAACACAAACATCGGCACGGGCGGGCGCCGCTGCGTGCGGTCGACGCCGGCCCGGATCTCCTCGAGCACGTCCGCGGTCAGGTAGTCGGTCATTCGATACACACCGGGCTTCAGCCGAACGGTCCCGCCGTTCTGCGCGGCGGCGCGTGCGAGCCCGGCGAGGCTGGAGACCTCGATCTCCGCGCCTGCGGCGACGCGCGCGACCACAAGCAGAACGGTGAAGACAACGAAGAAGCAACGGAACGATTGCATGGGAGCAGGGTGCGTCAGGAACAAGAGGCGGACGGCGGCCGGACCCTCCGGCAATCACGCGCACGTCTCACGATGCGTTCCCGCCGCGCGACGCAAGCGGCCGCCGCCTTTCACTGGTAAGCAGCGGCCGTCCTTCGCCGCGGCGCGTCGCATCCTGCGCCCCACGCCGCATCCTGCACCTCAGAACGTGCCTTTGATGCCGAAATTCCAGAGCGAGCCGTAGACGTCGTACAGCTGCACCCGACCTGGCTCGTTGGAGTATTGGATCGACGGTGCGTTGAAGACGTTTCGCACGCTGAACATCAGCTCGAGGTGGTCGCTCAGCCGGTAGCCGCCGCTCACGTCCACGAGCGTCCGCTCCCGCAGCCACACGTGGTCGTTCAGCGGCGTGGTGACCGATACCAGTCGCGATGCCTGCCAAGTGCTGCGCACCTGGAGGTTGAACCGGCCATGATGGAAACGGATGCCGCCGTTCGCGGCCTTCGGCACGTGTCCGATCAACTCGCCGTCCGCCTGCGCGCGTGTAACCGACCCGAAGACGCTCAAGCCTTTCAGCGCGCCGGGGAGGAAGACCAACTGCTGGCTGTATTCGAGGGTCCCGCCGTCGATGCTGCGGGTCCCCTCGCCGTTAAGATAGCCGAGAATCGTGTAGCCCGCGTATTGCTCCGGATCGAGCCCCGCCTGCTCGGGCGTGATCTGCGTGCGCGCGCTGAGCTGGTTTTTGATGTCCAGGCGGTAGGCTGAGAAGCTGAGCGTTCCCGCCGGCTCGAAGTAATACTGCAGTGCGGCGAGGTACTTGGTCGACGTTTCGGGCTTCAGGTTCGGATTGGGAACCGTGACCGTCAGATTCGTTTCGTTGATGGTCGTGATGCCAGCGAGGTTGTTGTAGTCGGGCCGCAGGATCGCCTCGCTCGCGGCAACCTGGGCGTGGAGGTTGCGCGTGAGGAGATATCGGGCGCCGCCACTCAGGAAAAGGTTGTCGTAGTCGCCGTAACGAGCGGAGCGCTCGCCGTTGCGGTATTGAAACAGCACGCCCTCGATTGTCGTCGGCGCTCCGGTCGAACTGACGGGATAGCCGGCGGCCTCAATCTCGTCGCGAGAGCGGGGATCCCAGACGAGGCTCTTGGTGCGCGTGCGCTCGTAACGGAGGCCGCCGTTGAAGCGGAACTTCTCGACGCGGGCGGTGCCTTCGAAGTAAGCGGCATCAATCTGCTCGCGGATGTAGCGCGGGCCGCTGAGCCGGCGCATGAAGTTCCCGACCGTATCCGGGCGAAACCAGTCGGGATGCTCCTGGTAAATCCGGTACATCTCGTACGTGTCGTCGGCCCGCCAGTTCTGCGCGTTGATGTTGCCGCCCTTGCCGTCGAGATCGAGGTCGAACTGGTAGTTCTCCGTCCACGGCACGACGGCGTCGGTTTGCACGCCCGTGGGGCCGACGTAGGTCCACTGCTGATTGCCGGCGACGTAGTCGTAACTGTTTTCCCGCGTGCCGAGACCACTCTTGAACTCGAGCGGGACACCGAAGAGCTGCAGCTCCTTCTTCGCGTCAAAATAGAGCGAGTACATCTGCCCCTCGGTCTCGTCGGCGTTGCTCAGGATGTTGTTGTTCAACGCGTCGTCCCGGCCCCAGTTTTCCGGGACCGACCAATCCCGTCCGGAGAGCTGCGTCACGTTCCAGATGGGAGACGAGGGATCGTCGCGCTCGGCCATCCAACTCATGCGCGTGACGCGATTGTTGGTGTTGCGGAAGAACCCGTCCTCCATATCGCGATTGATCGTCTTCGAATTGGAGTAGCCGCCGCGGAGCGTGAGTGTGAGCGTGTCGCGCTTGTATTCGAGCTTGGGGCCGAGGACGTAGTTGGGCTGGTAGTTGTGGCGGTGCGAATACTCCGTGCCGAGGCGGGTGTTGGCGTTGCTGGTCGCATTGGCGACCACGTGGTTGAGCGTGGAATCCGGCGTGATCTGCGCGATGTTCGCGCGCAGCCACGTGTATTGGTTGAAGAACTCCACTTCGTAGCGCGAGTAACTGCTGCGCCAGGAGAAGACGAGGTCGGGGGTGATCTTGAAATCGAGGCTGAGATTGCCTGCGGTGCGGCTGGTCACCTTCGGACCCGGGCGCCACATGATGCCGGTGATAACCGGGCGGTTCGGATTGGTGTAGTTGTACTCCACCTGATTGCGGTCCTGCTGCACGAACGAGGCGTTGTAGCTCGCGTTGAACTCGATGCCGAGGCGGCGGTCGAGGAACACGTCGGCATAACCAAACTGGCCCGCGGGGAAGACCTTGAAGTGCTTGTCGTCGTCGGGGAGGTAGCTTCGGTTGAGCGTGATCGCGTCGCTCGTGCCCATGGCGTACGTCTGGAAAACGAGCCGGCGATCCTTGCGCTCGAACGCGTGCTTGCTGCGCAGATTGATCGAGCCGGCGGGAGAGTCCGCATCCATGCTGGCCGTGAGCGTCTGGTTGAACTCGACCGACTCTATGCCGGTGATCGACATCTGTTCGAACGTGTTGCGACGGCTCGCCGCACCGAAGCCCGGATCGCTCGACGCCATGCGCATGCCGTCTTGCGTGAAGTTCGCGTATTTCGGATCGAGTCCGCCGATGCGCACGGCGCTCGCATCCACCTCGAGATAGTCGAGCGTCAGGCCCGGCATGTATTTCAAGAATTCGCCGACGTCGCCCATCGTCAGATCGCCGTAGTTGTCGCTGGCGACGACGTTCTTCGCGTTGAGCGCGGCGCGCTGTTCCATGATCGCCTTCGCATTGCCCTGTCGCTCGCTCGAGACGACGAACTGGTCCATCGCGATCACCTCGGTCGTCCCGCGCGACTGATAACTCGCGCTCACGAGCTCGAAGTCATGCGTCGTCGTGCGACCCGGCATGACGTTGAGCTGCGCGCGGCCGGTGTTGGAGCCCGTGTAGGTGACCGCGACCGTCACCTCGCCGGCCGGCACGTTCGCCAGGCGGTAAAAGCCCGTCGCTTCGGTGTAGGTCACTAGATTGGTCGACTCGACTCGCACCTCGGCGTTGCGCACGTATTCCTTGGTGGAGGCGTTGAAGACCCGGCCGCTGATTGTGCCCGTGCCCGAGGGTATGGTCTGGGCCGGCGCGGTCACGGCGGCACACGCGGCGATGAGCGCCGCCGGCACGGAGCACCAGCAGTCGCGCCGCTCGCAGAGGCGCGCGATCGCGGAGAACAGGGAAGTGATGGGTGAGCGCATGAATATATATTCGTTAATTACATTCTCACTCTCCCAAATGACCTGCGTTTCGTTCAAGAGTTCGGGCGTGGCATTTCGGTGACTTTTCGGTCACGGCATCACGGTCATTCATGCCGCGGCCCCGTCATCGGGTAG
>DASWVO010000385.1:0-5321 GCA_036406235.1 Opitutaceae bacterium | reverse complement strand
GCGGTGGAGGCGTACGGCGCCGAGCTGAGCGGCGGCTATCGTCCGGGGGTCCTCGACGGCAAACTCGCGCTCACCGGCAACCTCAGTTACAACGTATCCGAATTCCAGGACAACTTCGGCACCGTGGCGCTCGCGGGCGGGACGGTGCCCGACAGCCCCGAGTGGCTGTTCCAGGGCGGCGTCACCTACGAGCCGCTGCCGTGGGCGGTGTTCAACCTTTCCGGGCGCTACCTCAGCGACCGCCATACCAACTTTTTGAATACAGAGATGGTCGGCGGCTACACGGTCTACTCGTTCTACGTCGACCTCGGCGGCGAAAAGCTCGCCGCCGGTCCGCTCAAGCACGTGAAGGTGCGCCTCAACATCGACAACCTAACCGACAAGGATGCATTCGGCACGATCAACGTCTCGCAGGGAGGCGGCCTCGCGTCCTTCCGCCCCGTGCCCGACCGCACCTTTCAGCTCACGGTCACGGCGAGCTTCTGAGCCGCGCCGGCTCCGCGCCGGTCCGCATTCTGCTCCGCGGACTGGCGACGCCGGCCTTTTCCCCTTTCCTCCACCGACATGAATTTTCTCCGTTCCTTTCTTGCTTCACTCGCCCTGGGTTCGGCCGCGACGGCGGCCGACGACGCCCGGGCAATCCACGAGCGCGCGCTGGCGCTCGACACGCATTTTGACACCGCGGCGAGCCTCGTGCGGCCGGGGTGGTCGATCATGGACCGCCACGCGTATGCCGAGGACTATACGCAGGTCGACTATCCGCGGCTGCTCGAGGGCGGCATCGACGGTGGCTTCTGGGCGATCTATGTGGGGCAGGGGCCGCGGACACCCGAAGGCCACGCCGCGGCCCGCGACACGGCGCTGCAGATCGCCGTGCGTATCCGGGAAATGGTTGCACGCCATTCCGCGCACTTCGCGCTCGCCACGAAGGCCGGCGACGCGGAGCGCATTGTCGCGTCGGGCCGGCAGGTCGTGTATCTTTCCATCGAGAACGGGTATCCGATCGGCCATGACCTGAGCCTCGTCAAGACCTTCCACGACCTCGGTGTGCGCATGCTCGGCCCGGTGCATTTCGCCAACAACGAGCTCGGCGACTCCGCGACCGACCCGAAGGGCGCGGAGTGGCACGGCCTGAGCCCGCTCGGCAAACAGCTCGTGGCCGAGTGCAACCGCCTCGGCATCGTGCTCGACGCCTCGCATTCGTCCGACGAGGTGCTGCGACAGATGCTCGAGCTCTCCGCCACGCCGATCGTGCTGTCCCACTCGGGCTGCAAGGCCGTCTACGACCACCCGCGCAACATCGGCGACGATCTCCTTCGGGCGCTCGCCGCGAGGGGCGGCGTGATCCAGATGAATGCCTTCAGCAGTTATGTCGCCGCGCTGCCGCAGGCGCCCGAGCGCAACGCCGCCACCCGCGCACTCTTCGCGAAGTTCGGCGGCCGCGCGGGGCTCACCACGCCGGAGCGCTACGCCGAGTTCCTGCGCGAGCGCGCCGAGGTGGAGCGCGCGCACCCGATGCCGCTCGCCACCTTCGACCAGTTCATGGCGCACGTCCTGCACGCGCTCGAGATCGTCGGGCCCGACCACATCGGCATCAGCGGTGATTTCGACGGCGGCGGCGGCGTGGAGGGTTTTATGGATGTGACCGGCGCGCCGCGCATCACAGCCCGGTTGCTCGAGGCGGGCTACACCGAGGCCGACGTGGCGAAGATCTGGGGGGGCAACGTCCTGCGCCTGCTGCGCACGGCGGAGACGCACGCGGCACACGCGGTTGCCGCACCGGCGAGCCCCTGACGTTTTCGATGGTCGGAGCGGCGCCGTCCCCGTCGCCGCTCCAAGGCCCCGCGGTTTGTGTTTCGAAAAAGAGTCCTGGCTGAGCGCGGGTAGTGCTAAAATCCCTACAAGCGGGGAGGCCCGTCCTGGCCTAGGACCGGGTCCGGCTGGCAGCGTAGTTCTTTTTTAATACGGCCATCCAAAAAATTCATGGGGCTCGGTCCCGCAGTGGTATCGGGGCTGCTTAGCAGCAGGTGTCTAGTCAACCACCATGCAACCACACACAACCGAGCAGAACCGAGCTCGGCGATGGAAGCCCCTTGCCCTCGCCGGATCAATCCTAATCACCGTCGCGTCTGCACGCGGCCAGTTGACAGCACCACCCCCGGAACCCACCCCCGCCGAAGACGAGCCCATCAAGATGCTCGAGTTTTTCGTGACGGAGAAGGGCGTCTCCCGGGCCACGAACTCCATCACCGCCAACGACGCCAAGGTCGCCCTCCCCGGCATGTCGGTGGAGAAGCTGCTCAGTCTCGTGCCGGGCGTGAACATTCGCTCGACCGACCCGTTCGGCTTCTACGAATTCGGCAACGACATCCGCGTGCGCTCCTTTGGCCTGAGCGCGCTCGCGGTCACGATCGACGACGTGCCGATGGGCAACAACAGCCCGCGCTACGGCACCCCGGCCGGCCGCATCGTCGATGGCGAGAACCTTTCGACGATCTCCGTCTCGCAGGGCACGGGCGACGTGACCTCGCCGGCCTACGAGGCGCTCGGCGGCTCGATCAAATACTACACGGCCAACCCCTCGCCGGAGATGGGCGCGCTGTTCAAGTACAGCATGGGTGACTTCAACATGCGCCGTTCCTTCGCGAAGTTCGACACCGGCGAGATCATCCCGGGCCTGACGGCATATGTGAGCACCTCGCAGCTCACCTTCAACTCGGCCGGCATCCCGAAGGAGAGCGAAGGCCGCAAGATCGAGGCCAAGATCCGCTACGAGCTCCCCAAGGCGACGATCAATTTCGCCTACACGTGGAACGACCGCGACGACTACGACACGCGCTCGGTCCAGTGGAACCGCTGGAAGGCGCTGGATACGGGCGATCCTTTTGCTGGATACGACGAGAGCTGGTACGCATCCGACCCGAGCGTGACGAACCTGATGTACAGCTACGGGGAGCGTAACAACGTCCGGCTCTTCGGCGCCAACGGCTATACCACCTACCTTCCCACCACGATGCCCGCGCTTGCCGCCAATGCGGGCCTGGCCCCCGGCACGGCCCTCACCGGCAGCCTCCAGGGCCACTACACCGACGGCGGTCGCGACCTCGGGGCGCTCGACTATGTCGACCCGGCGGTGGCGCTCGGCGACGGCATTTACAACAACTACTACAAATACTGGCGCAACGGCCGCATGGATTCGCTGTTCCGCGGGTCGGTCGACCTGACGGTCACCGACGATATCATCGTGAAGGGCTCGGCGTATTACCACGACAAGCACAACTACGGCACCTTCCCCGTGCTGCGCAGCGACGCGCGCACGCAAATCGTCAACGCCTACAGCGCGGCCAATAACCCGAATCGCATCCTGCGCGAGGACATCTATCCCCGCTGGGCTTACATCAATGCCAGTGGCGCGCTGGTGCCGTTTGGGACGCCCGGAGCCATTCCGGTCGGTTTCCACGACGTGAACGGCAACAGTGTCTTCGATGCGGGCGAGAAACTCAGCACCGTGTCCCGGCCGGGCGAGTTCTCCTCGGGTCACGCATTGATTGCGCCGACGACCTCCACGGACCCCAACGACGCCGTCAGCGGCATCCCCGGCGCGACGGCCCGCGACGAGGACTTTGGCGGCGAGCGTTTCGGTTTCAACCTCAAGGGCACGTGGACCGCCGGCATCAACAAGCTGACGGCCGGCGGCTGGTTCGAGAACGACGAGCAGATGGCCTATCGCCCGACCTACAACCTCGAGGGCGGCTCGATCGAGGGCGGGTTCCTCTACGATCAGGTGCTCTTCAACAACTACTCGCAGAACTTCTCGAACGACGTGCGCCTCCTCTACATCGAGGACGTGATCAAGTTTTTCGACGAGAAGTTCACCCTCACGCTCGCGGCGAAGTCGCTCAATGTGGAAAAGAAGGCCAACGGCATCCTCTACACGCAGGCCTGGTGGCGGCCCGTCGGACAGCAGACCGTCAAGCGCGAGGCGACCTACGAGGACAACTTCCTCCCGCAGATCGGCCTGGGCTACACGCTGTCGCCGCAGATCGAACTCTTCGCCAATTACGCCGAGAACCTCGCGGCCCCGGCCAACAACGTGATCGCCAACGTCGATTTCGATCCGTCGCTGCGTCCGGAGCGCGCCGAGAACTACGACATCGGCGTGCGCTACTCCGGCAAGCGCTTCGGCGCCAGCCTCGCGCTCTTCTATAACAAGTATGAAGACCGCATTCTCTCGGTTTCGCTGACGGAGGAGGAGTTGATCGCCCGCAACCTGCGCGGCGTCACCGGCGCGACGTCGTTCCGCAACGTCGGCAGCATCGATTCGACCGGTGCGGAGCTCAGCTACGACTGGCGCACGCCGATCAAGAACCTCCGCCTCACCGGCGCGTTCGCCTACCAGAAGTCGGAGTTCGCCGAGGATCTCCTCGTGACGTATTCAGCTTTCCACTCCAACCCGAACGATCCGCGCTCCGCCTTCTACCGGCCGATCCCGAATCCGAACTACGTCCCGGGTTCGACCGATGCCACGCAGGCGCAATACGTCCGGTCGTGGGAGTTGCAGGAGGGCAAGAGCCAGGGCAACACGCCCGAGTTCACCGCCAACTTCGACCTCACCTACACGTGGCGGATCGTGGACGTGAACTTTGGCGGCCAGTATTACGACTCGGTCTACGTCAACACGCTCAACACCGAGAAGATTCCCAGCTGGACCAACTACAACGCCGGCGTGACCGTGCGTGGTCCGAAGGGCTCGAAGCTCGACGATCTCTCGTTTGCGGTGACCGTGCAGAACGTCTTCGACGAAGACATCTGGCGCGCCTCGAGCTACACGGGCAGCTTCAACGGCTCGGTCACGCCCGACTACGGCCGCAACATCGTGGCGACCATCGAGGCGAAGTTCTGAGGACGAACCGCTTCACGTAACGTTTTGCCCACTACAGAGCGGCGCCGAAACCGGCGCCGCTTTTTCGTCGCCGTCGAAAGACGGCGATGCGGCCCTCTGCGAGGGGCGGGACCCAGGAAACGCAGGCCGGGCCTCGGGCGTGGGTCCGGTCCGCGGCGTCTGCGCCCGGACCGGCTGGGACGGTCAGTGCTTCCGCCGGTAAACCGAGCGCACGGCGTGGAGCCGCCGGCGCACGCTGCGCAGTTCGCGCAGCTCTGCCTGGGTCGTTGCGACGATCGCGCCCAGTTGCTCGGCGCGCGCCTCGTAGCGCTTCAAAAGGGCGGCCACCCGGGCGCGAACCGCGGTGCCCTCGGCACTGTCGGGAGATTGCCCGGCCTGGGCGACGAGTCCCTCGACGACGGCGCTTTCGCGCTCGATC
>DASWVO010000384.1:0-2576 GCA_036406235.1 Opitutaceae bacterium | reverse complement strand
CGTCACATGGTCGTCGAACTCCAGCGAAATCACCTCGCGCACGCCATCGCGCGTCTCGAGCTTGGTGAGCCCGCGGTAGAGCGCGATGCCGTGCTGCAGGTGTACGACGAAGTCGCCTTCGACGAGTTCGGAAAAATCGAGCAACTGATCGACCTGCGCGCGCTGGGCGAGGGCGCGCTTCGAGGCCTGCGGTCGCCGCAGACGCTGCCGGCCGAAGAGCTCGGTCTCGGTGACGACGACGAGGCCGGTGGGATCGGCGGAAGTGGGGGCGCGCTTGCGTGTGCTGCTATCGGAAGCGAGCGCAAGCGCGCTCCTGCCGCGATTTGTGATGCGGAAGCCTTCGTTGAGCACGCCGCGCAGAAAGGCGGGCGCGATCTTCTTCAACGCCGGATCTTCGTCGAGGATTTCGCGGATGCGTTGCTCTTCTCCCTCCTTCGAGACGACGAAGAGAACGCGGTAGCCAGCCTTTTTCCACGCGGCGACCTGAACCAGAAACTCCCGGCGCGATTCTTCCTCAACGTCGAGACGCTCCTGCGCTACGAGCGCCTCCCCCGGATACCGGCGATGGTGGGCGAGGCTTTCGGTGTCCCACGTGGACTCGGCCACGTCTTCGCCGTCGAAGAGCGCGGCGGCTTCGTCGATATCGGCGATACCCGTTGCGGCTGCGCAACGCTGCAGGATCGGCGTGAGCGGGTCGGAGCCTTCGCGGGCGAACGTGCTGAATTCCTCGTCGAGCGACGCGGGCTCGATGAAGACAAGGTGTGTGTGCGGGGAGAGATAATCGGCCAGCCCGGTTTTCGACGGGTCGAGTTTTAGCCGCGGGGATGCGGCGATCGTGATGCTGTCGATCTTCTCTCCGGAGCGTTGCGTCACCGGGTCAAAAGGACGGATCTCCTCGAGTTCGTCGCCGAAAAAGTCGAGCCGGTAGGGCTGGTTCGCGGTGACGGGGTACACGTCGATGATGCCGCCGCGAATCGCGTAGTGTCCGGGCGCCTCGCAGACCGCTTCGGAGTCGTAGTCGAGTTCCCGCAGTTTCTCGAGCAACGCCGGGAACGAAATGGCGTTTCCGCGTGCAAGCGTGAACTCGCGGGTGGCGAATTCCTCAAGCGCCGGGACCGGCTGGAGCAGCGCCGCCGGCGTCGTCGCCACGATGACCGGCGGTGCGCCGGTGTCGGTGGCGCTGGCCTGGCGGGTGGCGCGCAGCTTCGAAAGTACCGTCGCGCGATCGGCCGATGCGGCGAAGGCTTCGCGCATGTCGCGGCTGTCGGGCATCGACTCGGGAAAAACGAGAATCTCCGGCCCGGGGCGGAGGTTGGCCACCTCGGTGAAAAACGCTACGTCCTCGGCAAGCTGTTCGGCGGCTTTGAGCTCGGCGGTAACGACGAGCCACACCGGCGCTTGCTGGCGGCGCACGAGTTCGCCGAGCACGGCGCCGCGCGCAGGCGGGCAGATGCCGGTGAGTTTGGTGCGGGACAACGTGGTGAGCGTGGACATGGCGGTGACGCGCATGCGCGCGGTGGTGCGGACAGCAGACGGTTAGCACATTTCCGTGCTTCCGCCACATTCCGGTTTTGGGTGGCCTACGCTTGGGCGAGCGTTTGGAGGGCGATGCGGGCGGCGGCCTCTTCGGCCGCTTTCTTCGACGGACCACGGCCGCTGCCGAGCAGTTCCTCGTTGAGGAAAACGCGGGCTTCGTATTCGCGGGCATGGTCCTGCCCGGCGACATGGGTCACGTCATAGCGAAGGGCGAGGTTCCCGTGGGCGGGTTGCACCAGCTCCTGCAGGCGGCCCTTCGGGTTTTCGGCATCGACGACCTCGTGGAGCCGGTCGGGCAGGGGGCCGTAAAGGCTGAGGACGATCCGGCGCGCGGTGGGCAGATCGCTGTCGAGGTAGAGCGCACCGACCAGCGCTTCGAACGCGTCCTCCAGCGCCGAGGCGCGCGTGCGGCCGCCGGTGGCCTCCTCGCTGACGCTCAACCGCAGGCATGTCTCCAACTGGAGCTCGCGTGCGAGCCGGCTGAGGAACTCGCCCTTCGACAAGGCCGCCCGCCGCTTGCTGAGCACGCCTTCACGGTCGCCCGGGAAGCTGCTAAAAAGCGATTCCGTCAGCACGAGCTGGAGCACGGCGTCGCCGAGAAATTCCAGCCGCTGATTGCTCTCCGCCTCGTCGGGGTGGTCCTGGAGATACGATGGGTGCGTGAGCGCGCGGCGCAGCAGCACCGGCGAGCGAAATGTGTAGGTGAGGCGGGCCTGCAGTTGCTCGAACGGATCGGTCATGAGCTGGCGGAGGCGTAGCGTTTGAGTCCGCGATGAAACAGGAACACGCCGATGGCCACCCACGCCGCCGACGCCGAGGCGAGCCAGGCCGCGAGCGTGGGGTCGAACCCCTGCATGAGCGTGCGGGCCGGCACATAGCTCACGACCACGGCCGGCAGGGCCCAGACGAAGACGATGCTGGCGACGCCGCGAAACGCTTCGCGCGGCAGGCGGGAAAACTCGAACAGCGTGAAGTAACTGCCTTCCACCCCCTGGCTGCTGATGATCCAGAACGTGAGCGAAACGACGATGAGGAGCGCG
>DASWVO010000383.1:0-3237 GCA_036406235.1 Opitutaceae bacterium | reverse complement strand
TGGAGTTCGCTGCGCGCCCGGATGTTCGCGAGCCGAAGCCCGTAAGCGATGTTCTCGAAAATCGTCTTCGGAAATGGATTCGGCTTTTGGAATACCATGCTGACCCGCAGCCGGATCGCGATCGGATCGAGCCGTCGGTTCATCAGGTCGAAGTCGTCGGGTTGCAGGCGGATCGAGCCGGTGTGGCGATTGCCTGCATAGAGTTCGTGCAGGCGGTTGAAGCAGCGCAGGAGCGTCGTCTTGCCGCAGCCCGAAGGCCCGATCAGCGCGGTGATCTTGTGTTCGTAGATGGGCAACGACACCGACTTCACGGCTTCGTTATCGCCGTAATAAAAGGATAGGTTCTCGACGCTCGCCTTGATCGGTGGCGGCAGCGCCGGTGCGACCGGACGCGCATGGACGAACTTCGAAGCGGACGAACTCATGAAGGATTCATTGGGCGCAATGCCCATGGCGAAAGCGCGTTCCGGACCGGGAGAGGTGAACATGGCATTACCACCGAATCTTTTTGCGCATGCGGTGCCGCACGACGATCGCGACCGCGTTCATGGAGAGCGTCATCACCATCAGCACGATGCCGGCAGCCGCAGCGTTGGCCTGAAAGTCGGTGCCGGGCCGCGATACCCAGTTGAACATCTGAATCGGCATCGCGGTAAACGGCGACATGATCCATTCGAAGGACACCCAAGGAAAGTCGCTCGTCACCGGCGGCGGGGGAAGAAACGCGATGAAGGTGAGCGCACCAATGGTGATCAGCGGCGCGCTCTCCCCGATGGCTCGTGACATCGCGATGATCGAGCCCGTGGCAATGCCGCCGGATGCGGCCGGAAGCAAATGATGCGAGATCACCTGCCACTTGGTCGCGCCGAGCGCATAGGCGGCCTCACGGATGTTCGAGGGCACCGCACGTAGCGACTCACGCGTGGCCACGATGATGATCGGCAGGACCAGGCACGCCAGCGCGAGCGCGGCCGACAGGATACTCTGGCCAAACTTGAACCAGTAAACGAACAGGCCGAGCGCCATGAGCCCATAGATGATCGATGGCACGCCGGCGAGGTTGGCGATGTTGATTTCAATGATGGCGGTGAGCCGATTGCGCCGGGCATATTCTTCCAGATAGACGCCTGCCGCGATGCCCAGCGGAATCGCCACTCCTGCTGTCGTCAACATGAGCAGCACCGTGCCGACCCACGCGGAGAGGATGCCCGCCTGCGCGGGTCGCCGCGAGGGAAACGAAGTGAGGAACTGCCAGTCGATTTTGGCGAAGCCTTCGCGGAAAAGGTTTCCAAGCAGAATCGCCAGAACGCCGATTGCACAAAACGTGGTGAGCAGTCCGATCAACTTGAACGCCGCGTCGATTCGTCGGCGCCGGGCCGCCAGCAAGTCCCATTTCGTTGGCGCGGCCATCAATAAGCCTCCCGGAAGCGGCGGCGCAGCCAGTGCGCGCCGATGTTGAAGCCGAGCGTGATCACAAAAAGCGTGCTCCCTGCGGCAAAGATCGACTGGTAGCCGATGCTGTCGTGCGGAAGATCGCCGAGGCTGACCTGGACGATGAACGCGCTGATGGTCGCCGCGGATTCCATCGGGTTCAGGGTGAACCTCGGCTGAAGTCCGGCGGCGATGGCTACGATCATGGTTTCTCCCACCGCGCGCGAGATCGCCAGGACGTAGGAGGCGGCGATTCCGGAGAGCGCGGCAGGATACACGACCTGCACCGCCGTCCCGAGACGCGACGCGCCGAGCGCATAGGAGCCTTCACGCAAAATCGCCGGGACCGACCGCATCGCGTCCTCGCTGAGCGAGCTGACGTAGGGGATGATCATCACACCCATCACGAGACCGGCACTGAGGATGCTGAAATACGGCAGGTTCGGCAGAATTTGCTGCAAGGCAGGCGTCACCACCAGCAGAGCGAAATAGCCGTAGACCACCGTCGGCACGGCCGAGAGAAGTTCGAGCACCGGCTTCACGCCCTCACGAAAACGCGGCGGTGCGAATTCGCTCAGGTAGATCGCGATGATCGTCCCTGCCGGTAGCGCGATCGAGAGCGCGACGGCTGTCGTCATCATCGTTCCGGAGACGAGCGCGAGGATGCCATAGCGGGGCTCCGAAAAAAGCGGGGTCCACAGCGTGTCGGTGAAGAACTCCCACAGTGATACGTGCCGAAAGAACGGTGCTGATTCGACGACCAGCGTCGCCACGATCCCGAACGTGACGAGCACGCAGGAGAACGCGGCAGCGCCGAGCACGACCGCAATGGCGTTTTCGCGCCAGCGCTGCACGCGGCGACGTGGAGACGCGCCGGCAATCGTCAGGGCGGAGACAGCGGAGTCGCTCAACATTGGGAAGAGAACCCGAGCGCCGTGACGCTCGGGTGAAGGTTTGTTCTCCGAATTACTGAACCGGCTTGCGTTCGAGAATCGCACGAACGGGCAGGCCAATCGCCGGCTCCCCGCCGAAGCCGGTTCCCGTTTCGCCCTTTGCGAAGCGCTGTTGCGCCATCGTGTAGGCTTCGGCGGGCAGCGGGAGATACTTCACCTCTTTTGCCAACTCCGCCGCATTTTTCAGATAGAACTCCACGAACTGCTTCACCTCAGGCTTCGTGTCCGCCGCTTTCTTGTTTACGTAAATGAAGAGTGGGCGGGAAAGCGGGTTATAGATACCGGCGACGACGGCTTCGAGACTCGGCTTCACGGCAGGTTTGCCGATCGTTTTGCCGGAGTGCGAGTCGAGGTCCCATTCGATTCCAATGGCTTTCATCCGGTTCGCGTGGGGCGCGAAATAGGCGTAGGGCAGGTAGCCGAGGGCGTAGCGATCACCCTCGATACCCTGCACGAGAACGTTGTCGTCTTCGCTGCCGGTGTAGTCGCCACGGCTGGCCTTCGCCTTTCCCGTGATTGCTTCCGTGAAATAGTCGAACGTGCCGGAGTCGGATCCGGCGCCATACAACTTGATCGGCTGATCAGGCCATTCCGGCCGAATCTGGTTCCACTTGGTGATCTTCCCCTGCGCCGCCGGCTCCCAGAGTTTCTTCAGCTCCGAAACCTTCATCGAATCGACCCAGTTGTTTTGCGGATGCACCGCGACGGTCAGTGCATCGAAGCAGATGGGAAGCTCGATGAACTCGATGCCGTTCGCGCGTGCCTGCGCCATCTCTTCGGCAAGAATCGGACGCGAGGCGTTCTGCACGTCGGTGTCGCCCCGCACGAACTTTTTGAATCCACCGCCCGTGCC
>DASWVO010000382.1:0-3545 GCA_036406235.1 Opitutaceae bacterium | reverse complement strand
GTCGACGACCTCGAAATCGGCATCGACGACGTCGGCCTTTTTCTCGGTCTTCTTGCCGGCGCCCGCCGCTCCGGCGGCCGGGCCCTCGCCGGCGTCCGCGGCACCGGCGGCACCTGCTGCCTGCGCGGCCTGCGCCGCATGGGCGTAGAGGTCCTGACCGACCTTGGAAAGGTTCTCCATCGCGGCCTTCATCTTTTCGGCGTCGTTGGACTCGAGGTCTTTCTTCGCCGAGGCCAGCGCCTCCTCGATCCGGGACTTGTCAGCGGCGGGGAGTTTCTCGCCCGCTTCCTTCAAGGTCTTCTCGAGCTGGTAAATGGTGCTGTCGAGCTGGTTCTTCGCCTCGACCGCCTCCTTGCGCTTGCGGTCCTCCTCGGCGTGGAGCTCGGCCTCCTTGGTCATCTTCTCGACCTCTTCCTTCGACAGGCCGGACGAGCCCTGGATCGTGATCTTCTGGTCCTTGCCGGTGCCGAGATCCTTGGCGGTGACGTGGAGGATGCCATTGGCATCGATGTCGAACGTGACCTCGATCTGCGGCACACCGCGCGGCGCCGGCGGAATGCCGTCCAGCCGGAAGGTGCCGAGGGTCTTGTTGTCGCGCGACATGGGGCGCTCGCCCTGGAGCACCACGATCTCCACCGACGGCTGGTTGTCGCCGTAGGTCGAGAAGACCTGCGATTTCTTGGTCGGGATCGTCGTGTTGCGGGAAATCATCGGCGTAGCCACGCCCCCCGCGGTCTCGATGCCCAGCGTGAGCGGTGTCACGTCGAGCAGGAGCACGTCACGCACTTCGCCCTTGAGCACGCCGCCCTGGATGGCGGCGCCGACCGCGACGACCTCGTCGGGATTGACGCCCTGGTGCGGCGGCTTGCCCGCGAGCTGCTTGGCGATGTCGATGACCTTCGGCATGCGGGTCATGCCGCCGACGAGCACGAGTTCGTCGATCTTGGCCGCGGTGAGTTCCGCGTCCTTGAGACAGTTTTGGAACGGGCGAATGCAGCGCTCGAAAAGACTGTCGCAGACCTGCTCCATCTTCGCCCGCGTGAGCGTGACATTGAGGTGCTTCGGCCCCGTGGCATCGGCCGTAATGAAGGGCAGGTTGATGTCGACCGACTGCGTCGAGGAGAGCGCGATCTTCGCCTTTTCCGCCTCTTCCTTCAGGCGCTGAAGCGCCATCGGATCCTTGCGCAGATCGATGCCGTGTTCGGACTTGAAGCCGTCGACCAGCCAGTTGATGAGGGCTTCATCCCAGTTGTCGCCGCCGAGGTGCGTGTCGCCATTGGTGGCCTTCACCTCGAAGACGCCGTCGCCGATCTCGAGAATCGACACGTCGAAGGTACCGCCGCCCAAGTCGAAGACGGCGATTTCCTCGTCCTTCTTTTTCTCAAGGCCGTAGGCGAGCGAGGCGGCCGTGGGCTCATTGATGATGCGCAGCACCTCAAGGCCAGCGATCTTGCCGGCGTCCTTCGTGGCCTGGCGCTGGGCGTCGTTGAAATAGGCCGGAACGGTGATCACGGCCTGCGTGATCTTTTCACCGAGGTAGGCCTCCGCATCGGCCTTCAGTTTGCCGAGGACAAACGCCGCGATCTGCTGCGGGGCAAATTGCTCGGCCTTGTCGCCGACCTGCGCCTCGATGTAAGCGTCGCCGTTCTTCCCTTCGACGACCTTGAAGGGCAGGTTCTTGGCCTCTTCGCGAATTTCGGAGAACTTGCGCCCGATCAGGCGCTTCGCGGAGAAAATCGTGTTGCGCGGATTCGTCACCGCCTGACGTTTCGCGGCCTGACCAACGAGGCGCTCACCGGTCTTGGTGAACGCGACGACCGATGGGGTGGTGCGCGCTCCTTCTGCGTTGGGGATGACCACCGGCTCGCCGCCTTCCATGACGGCCATGCACGAATTGGTGGTGCCTAAATCGATACCGAGAATGCGGCTCATGCCCGCCTAGGAGCAATGCATGTGCCTCGACGCTGAGCTCCCTGATAACTCCCTTTATTTACGCTGTTTAAAAAACTGGAGGCCCTTCGGATGCCGGCCCGGCGCGCCGGATTTCGGGCCAAGCTGACACAGCGTGCGTCACTGCTCGTCGCAGGCGTGCGTCGCCCCTGACCCACCGCTCGCGCGGGGTGCCAAGCCTTCGCAGGCTTGATGGGACGGCGACGGCCCCGGCAAACGGCCGCATTCGATTTGAAGGCTAAAACCCGGCAGCGTCCAAGGCCTGGCCTGGGTCGCCTCCGCCGCCGTCCGGCCCGGACGCGACAGGTTGGAGACCCGCCCCAGGGACGGCCTCGGCACAAACCCGCGCGGCGCCTCCTGCACTAGTAGGTCGACTCCAGGATCACGAAGCCGCCCGGCTTCGACAACCTGATCGTCTTGTCGTGTGCGCCCGCCCGCGGCTCCAGGCGGAACGTTTTACTTTCGCCCGGCGCTAGTAGTGGAATTTCGAATACCTGCCCGCCCGCCTCAAGCGTGTAGTGACGCAGCGTATAGCTCGGAAAATCCTTCCGCGCCGTGACGGAGATCTCGAGCCGTTCGCCACCGGAGCGCCGCACCTCGACGACGGCCGGCGAAAACTCCTTTTGCCAGGCGTAATACATGCCCCGCGGGGTCCGGTCGGGAGCCACCAGACCCCACGGACGATAGCCGTTGGCGTTCGAGCCTGGGAACAGGCTTTCGTAATCATTGAACGTCCAGACGGAGGCGCCGATCAGGAAGTCGCACTGGCGAAAGTCGGCCATCGCGCGCTCAAGGTAAGCCACCCGCTCCTCCTCGCTCTTGACGAAGTCCGCGCGCTGACCGAATTCGCTCACGAAAACCGGCTTGTCCGGATAAAGCGCGTGGATCCGCCGCAGGCTTTCGAGATGGTTTCCGTAAATGTTGGCGCTGATGAAATCCACGTACTGCGATGCCTCATCCTCGGGTTTCGTGATGGTCGGGCGGAAGACGATGTTGGTGGCAAACGTCACCAGCCGGGAGGGATCGAGCGATTTCGCGAATTCGCACATGTCGCGAGTCCAGGCCTGCCCCTCCTCGGTCTGCGACTGGTATTCATTGCCCATGCTGTACCCGATCACCGAAGGATGATTCCAGTCGCGCTCGATCATCTCGCGCATCTGCGTGCGGAATTTCTCCCGCATCTCCGGGTCGGACATCTGCGCGGGCGTCAACTGCCAGTTTCCCGCCTCGGAGATGATCAAGAGTCCATGCCGGTCGGCCCAGTCCAGCAGTTGCGTGGAGACCGGGTAATGCGCAATGCGCGACAGCTCCATGCTGCCGCTTTTGATGAGGCGCAGGTCCTTCTCCAGGATGTCGGCGGGATCCGTCGAACCATGACCGGGAAAATCCAAGGGGCGGTTGCATCCGCCGAGCGCGATCGCCTCTCCGTTCAGCAGCAGCTTCGTCCCCTGCACGACGACGCTGCGAATGCCGAACGTTACCCTGGCGACGTCGGTTCGGGCGGTGAGCTCCGCCTCATACAAAACAGGATCGTCGAAGCTCCAGAGCTTCACGTTCTCCTTCGCGACCGTCGCCTCGCCCCGCAAAACGGAGCC
>DASWVO010000381.1:0-2619 GCA_036406235.1 Opitutaceae bacterium | reverse complement strand
ACTCGCTCGCGATCATGAAGCTGCTCCAGCCGCTCGCCCGCGAGACTCCGGTGATCGGCGTCTTTCACCAACCGGAGATGACCGCGCGGTTCTGCACCCGCGTGATCGCAATCAAGCAGGGACGTGTCGTCTACGACGGCGATCCGCTGCTTTCGCAGGCGCAGCTCGAAGAGATCTACGGCGACGAGTTGTTGCAGCTCCAGCGGCCGGCGCCCGCGCCGGTCGCTCCCACCGCGGCGCCGGCGGACGCCGGAGGCCTGGCGCTCGCGAAGATGGCGTGAGGCGCGGCGCGCAGTCTGAAGTCCAGAGCGGTGAGCGGAGAGATCGGAGAACGGGGATCAGAGACCAGAGACCAACGCCAGAACTCATCGCCCAGCGCATAAACCTTATGGATCGTCGTCTTGCCTCCCTTCGGCGCAACGCGCCTGCGGTCGAGCTCTCAGCACTCGGTTCCAAGCGCACATGACGTCTGCCGCTTCAGCTTCCCTTCCTCGCCTGTCGGGGCCGCGCCGTTTGGGGCGGCCGTTGGTCGTCGCCACGGTCCTCGGCGCGCTCGTTTGGGGTTCCGGGCGCTTGTGCCAGGTGAGCTTTTCGGACCTGGGGCCGGCGTGGATCAAGGGCGTGGAGGTGCTCGGCTACTTCTTCCCGCCCGAGTGGGGGGCGTTGCCGGAGTTGTTTGGTCCGGCGCTCGTCACCGTGCTGCTGGCCGCGGTGGCGACGCCGTTGGGGGTGGCGCTCTCGCTCGGCTTCGGCCTCGCCGGAGCGAAGAACATCGCGCCGGCCTGGCTGCGCGGGCCGGTGCGCGCATTGATCGGGATCGAGCGGGCGTTGCCGGAGTTGATCACGCTCCTGTTGCTCGTGGCGGCGCTCGGCATCGGTCCGTTTCCCGGAGTGATGGCCCTCGCGATCGGGAGCATCGGGATGCTTGGCAAGCTGCTGGCCGACGCGATCGAGGAGATTGATCCGCGTGTGCTCGAGTCGATCGAGAGCGTCGGCGCCACGCGATGGCAGGTGATCCGCCACGCCGTGCTGCCCGAGGTGATGCCGGCGCTCCTCGCGAACTCCATCTTCCGGTTTGAAGTGAACATCCGCGCCTCGGTCCTGCTCGGCGCCGCTGGCGCCGGCGGCATAGGCTACGAGCTCAACAAGGCGATGAGCATGCTCGAGTACGAACGCTCGCTCATGGCCATCCTCGTGACGCTCGCGCTCGTCTTCGGCGCGGAACGCCTGTCGGACTTCTGGCGCCGGCGGGTCCTCGACGGAGGAAAGCTGAAATGAGCGCGGGTGTCTCCCTCGGCTATACGTTGCCCTCGGCGCAGGCCCGCCGCCGGCTCCTGCTCCTCGGCGGGCTGGCCGTCTTTCTCATCGGCGCGGGCGCTCTGCTGAAATTCGAGCCCTGGCTCCTGATCACGGATTTCCACCACCTCGTGCGGCTCGCCGGCGAGATGACGCCTCCCAATCTGGCGCTGCTTTGGGAAAAGACCGCTCTCTACGCGACCGTCGGCGAGACGCTCGGCATGGCGTTTCTCGGCACGCTTGTCGGCGGCTGCATTGCGCTCGTGCTCGCGTTTTTCGCTGCGCGCAACACGTCGCCGCATCCGCTCCTGCGCGGCGCGGTGCGTGGACTGTTTCAACTCGAGCGGGCGACGCCCAATTTCATCGTGCTGCTCGTTCTGCTGGTGGCGGTGGGGTTCGGTCCGTTTGCCGGCATGCTGGCGCTGACGATTGGCAGCGTCGGCATGTTCGGAAAGCTGTTTGCCGACGCGATCGAGCAGGTCGACCAGGGGCCCGCGGAGGCGGTGACGAGTGTCGGCGCGACGCGCTCGCAGATGATCCGCTATGCGATCATCCCGCAGGTGCTGCCGTCGGTGGTGGCCAATTGGTTTTATGCTTTCGACGTGAACCTCCGCACGGCGATCGCGCTGGGCATCTACGGCGGCGGAGGGATCGGCTTCGAGCTTCACCTCGCGATCAAGGTCCTGCGCTACCGCGACGTGCTCGCACTCGTGCTGCTCATCATCGTGCTGGTCACGCTGACCGAGCGCGTATCCGACTTTTTCCGACGCCGCCTGCTCAGGCATGAGACGCTGCAGTGACCGCGCGCCGGCCGTGCCCTCCTTTCGTCCAGAAACAAACTGAAACCCTATGATTCTCACCAACGCCCGACTCGTTCTTCCGACGCACACCACCGAGGGATCGGTTGTGATCGAACAGGACCGCATCACCGAGATCGTTCCCGGCCGCCACTTCGCCGAAGGCGTCGATCTGCACGGCCAGTGGCTCATTCCCGGGGTGATCGACCTGCACACCGATTACCTCGAGAAAGAGATCAATCCGCGGCCCAAGACGAATTTCCCGCTGCCGATTGCGTTCCACATGATGGACCAGCGCGCGCTCGCCTGCGGTCTCACGACCGTGCTGGGTGGCGTGCGTTTCTCCAACGACCGCGACAAGGATTCGACGCTCTGGGGCGGCAACGGCATGGCGCTCGCGCAGGGCTACGAGGAGCTGCGCCGGACGGCGCTCGCGCGCCACTACCTGCACGTGCGCTGGGATACGAACTTCGAGCCGGTGGACGACCTGCTCGCGGCGATGCAGAAACTCGAGTGCATCGGCAAT
>DASWVO010000380.1:0-10216 GCA_036406235.1 Opitutaceae bacterium | reverse complement strand
CGACGCGGGGACTTACTTTCTGCTCGAAACACGGAAGCTCACACTCGAAAAGCTCGTCAGCCGTGCGCCTTGGTTGGAGCCCTCGCGGATGGCGGAGATGCGTCCGATCCAGTATCAGGCGCGCGACGGCCGGACCATTCGCGGGTACCTCACATTGCCGCAAGTGTCAGTTTGATCGGTTGGAGCCCGGCGACCGTCGCTGGAGTTTGACATGCTCTCGCGGTAAGACGTGCCTTCGATCACCGTTAAAATTCCGGTTGCGCTGAAAAAGAAAGCCGCGGACGTCGCGGGGAGGCGTGGGGAGGATATTCCAAACTCACGCGTCGAGCGATGGAGCGCGGAGTCGGACTTCAGGCACCGAGCTTCGGTGAATTCGCGCGCAAGTATGCGGGTGTCGTGAAGTCTGGCCGGGGCGATCTCTCGACACGTGAAGGCTTCGGCGGTTGACTACCTGGTTTTAAATTCAACCTCGGAACACGAGAGGTAGGTGGCTGGCGTTGCATTCGGATGCGAGGTCAGGGAGGCCGTGCGAGGGGGCAGGCTTTCCGAGAACCTTCTTGTGCCGGTGCGGCCAGCCGCGCGCTCGCAGCGCGGTATGGCCGTCCGTGAGCCTGACCCGGCTGATGGCCACCTGACCGAGCCCGCGCAGCGTGATTCGTAGGGAGGCATCCGCGCCGGTGAGCGGGAGGCTGAGTTCGCGCTTTATCCGGGTGCGCGGCATCGCGGCGAGAGCCTGAAACTCGATCGTGTAGCGGGCGTGGAGTTGCCGCCAGGTGCCGTCGGACTGCTGCGACTCGACGATGACACGCTGCAGCGCCGGGGCAAAATTGTGCACGGTGAACTGCAGTTGCCACTCACCGCAGACGGGCGTGGCGGCGAGGGCGAGCTCGGGGTTCTTGCTGCAGCGCGCGAGCCAGTGGCGCCACGCGCCCAGCCGTCGCGTGTCCATGTCGAGGATCGTCTCGTTTTGGCCGCGCACACCGCGGTCGCGCGTTCGCGCCCACATGCGGCGCGCCGCGGCGCGACCGGCGCGGAGCGCTTGGGCGAGGGCGGCGGCCTCGGCGCGGAGCTCGGTGAGGAGGCGACAAACGCCGTCGAGCTGGCTGGCCGTTGTCGCAGGAGCGCGCTCGCGCGCGATGGGGAGCGCGGGCGCCCCGCCCGCTTTCATTTTGCGGGCCAGCGGCCCGCGCTCCCGGGAAATCGCGCGCAAGCCCCCTCCGGCCTGCGCTTCCGGCGCGGGAGCGGCATCCGCCAGGGCGCGGCGGAGTCTGAATACGCCTTGCGCGGCGCGGCGGACGAACACGTCGCGCTCCGCGAGATAGCGGCGGAACGCGACGCTGGCGGCAAACGGTTCCGGCAGCGGCTGGCGGGAGACTCGTGAAAAGAAACGGCGCTCCTTTTCGTACGGCGCCGGGCCCTCCGGGGTGGCGCACACGTCCCAGCGATCGTTGATCTCCCACCGCGCGTAACCTGCAAATGGATACTGGTCACAGGCCAGCGCCGCCCGGGCGGCCCTACGCGCGCCGGAGCGGCCGAAGACGCGCTCGAAGCCTTTTGCGAGCATCGACACGTGGTCGTCGGCTTCGGGGTTCAGCCAAAGCGACGCCGCGGCGGCGTCGACCACCGTCGTCATTTCGATGGCGAGCCGGTAGGATTCCCACGACGTGACGAGGAAGCCGCCGGCACCGGTGCGCTGGCAGCGCCGCCACCAGCTCTGGATGTTGCCGAGACGGTCGCCGAAAAGGGGCAGCGGCTCGTAGCGGAAGGCGCCGTTCATCGGGCAGCCCCAGTATTCGATGCCCTGGGCGCGCAACGCCGGCGCGAGGTCGTATTCGGCGAAATTATACAACTCCATCCGCGGGTGCCGGCGGAAGGGATAATAATACCAGTCGTAGGCGACGATGCCGCGTGGCAGTTGGGAAATGGCCTCTGGAATCAGCGCGAGCATGTCCGCCCACAGGCCGAGGCGCAGGTCAAGGGACTTGGTGAGCCCGTGCAGGCGCTGCACGTAGCCGGCGAAATGCGCCGGAAGGCCGCTGCGCTCGACTTCTGCGCGGCTGAGCGGGTGTTTGCCCAGGTGGAACGACTCGTCCAAGCCGACGTGCACCTTGCCGGTGGTGCAAAACGGCGCCATGTCGCGCAGGAGTTTTTCGGCGATCTCGAGGGTGCGGGGGTGCAGCGGGCAGATCTGGCCTTTTTCGAGCGGACGGCCGTCGGGCGCGCGCAGCTCGTTCAGATCGCGCAGCTCCGGCATCTTGACGAGGTATTGCGTGTGCCCGAGCAGGTTGACGATCGGTACGACGCCGATGCCGGCGCGGGTGGCCGCGGCGACCAGTTTTTCGAAGTTGCGGTATGAATACGCGTCGGCCCGCGCGACACCGGGCACGCTCGGATACTCGACGGCGTCCTCGAGGTGGAGATAGAGCTCTTGATAGCCCCAGTCGGCGTAGCGCGGGAGTTGGGCGATGAGCCAGTCGAGGCGTTCGACCTGGCGGGCGAGGTCCCACTGGAAGGCGCGGATCATCCGGGAGTCAGCAGTTGAACCGCAGGGAACGCAGAGATCGCAGAGAAAAATCCCGACAGGCTTTCGCGCATGTGACAGGTGAAGGCCCGGCGCCCCGGCTTTGACTAATCAGGCTCTGTCTTTGCGCTCCTTGCGTTCTTGGCGGTAAATGACCCCCGGAAGTTAGGCTCATGGCAAAAGAAAAGCCGGACTTTCGTCCGGCTGGGAAGGGGAAAGGGCGGTGACGAAGCTGAGAGCCAAGAGCCAACAGCCAGGAGCTGAGAGTCCAGAGCCCAGAGCTCAAGGCCCGGAGCCGGAGAGCGGAAGTGGTTTTGCTTCTGGCTGCTCTTCGCTCTCAGCTTTCACCACACCTCACACCGCCACCGCGACGCGCTTGGCGGCGAGCTTTTGCGTGATGAGCTGCTCGAGCTTCACGATGTCGGCCGAGAAGAGACGGATGCCTTCGGCGGTCTTTTCCGTGGCCATCGCGTCTTCGTTGAGCGCGAAGCGGAAGGACTTCTCGTCGAAGCTCACTTTCTTGATATCGGCGGTCGCAGCCTGCGCGGGGTCGAGTTTGCGCACGACCGGTTCGCTGGAGGCCTTGAGTTCGCCGAGGAGCGCCGGAGCGATGGTGAGGAGGTCGGAACCGGCGAGTTCGAGGATTTCGCCCTTGTTGCGGAAGGACGCGCCCATGACTTCGGTCTTGTAGCCGAATTTTTTGTAGTAGGTGTAGATCTGGGTGACCGATTTCACGCCCGGATCGTCGGCGCCGACGAAGTCTTTTCCGGTGCTCTTCTTGTGCCAGTCGAGAATGCGGCCGACGAAAGGCGAGATGAGTTGCACGCCCGCCTCGGCGCAGGCGACCGCCTGGGCGAAGGAGAAGAGGAGTGTAAGGTTGCAGCGGATACCATCCTTCGCGAGGATTTCGGCGGCCTTGATGCCTTCCCAGGTGGAGGCGATCTTGATGAGGATGCGCTCGCGAGGAATGCCGGCCTGGGCATAGAGGTCGATCAGGTGGCGGGCCTTGGCCACCGTGCCGTCGCGATCGAAGGAGAGGCGCGCATCGACCTCGGAGGAGACGCGGCCGGGGACGATTTTCAGAATCTCGAGGCCGAAGACAACGAGCAGCCGGTCGATGATCTGGTCGACGGTGGCGCTCGCACCGGCGTCGGCGATGGCTTGGTCGACGAGGTGCGCGTAGTCGGGCATCGCGGCGGCCTTGAGAATGAGCGACGGGTTGGTCGTCGCGTCATGCGGGGCGTATTCCTTCATGCTCACGAAGTCGCCGGTGTCCGCGACGACCTTGGTGAACTGTTTCAGTTGGTCGAGTTGAGTAGCCATGGTGTGTTATGCCCGTAGGCAACGGTTCAGCGTAAGTCCGGAGGATGGGCTAGCAAACGGTTTTCCAGCCAACGTTGAGCAGAGGCTTCGTCGCGGAAGGCGCCGTCGAGTTGGGCTTCGAACGCCGCCTCGAGCAGCGGCTTGAAATGGGGGCCCGGCTTCATCCCGAAGGCGATGAGATGACGGCCCTTGAGGATTGGTTCGGGCGGCTGATGCTGGAGTGCCAGCGAGTGGGCTTTGTTGCGCAGGCGCTCGATCAGCGCGAGGGTGGCCGGGGAATGCAGCGGCGGGCGTCCGCGCGAATCCGCGATCATGACTGTGCAGAGATCGTCGATCGTCGTGGGCGCCAGCCGGCGGGCGAGCCGGCGCACCTGGGTGTCGGTGAACTGGTCGTTGCGCCCGTGATGGTGGTGGGCGAGGTGGTTGACGACCAGGGGGACCACGAGCGGCGTGAGTTCGAGGGGCGCGCCGATGCGGCGAAGGAAGCTTTCCGCGAGCGGTGCGCCCGCGGCTTCGTGGCCGTGGCTCGTGACGCGGAGCACGCCGCGACGTTCGAGCGTTCGGGTCGTCGGAGGTTTGCCGAAATCGTGAGCCAGGACCGCGAGGCTGAGCAGTCGCCGTTTTGCCGGCGGGGCGTTCCTCCACGCGTCGAGCGCCGTGAGGGCGTCGAGGCAGTATTGGGTGTGGGCGAAGACGTCGCCTTCGGGATGCCACTCCGGCTCTTGCGGGCATCCGCGCATCGCGGCGATTTCGGGAAAATGGACCAGCCAGCCCGTCTGCTCGAGCACGTTGAGCCCCTGTGAGGGCTTGGTGGCTTTGGTGGCCCATTTGTCCCATTCGCCCCAGACGCGCTCGACCGGCAGTTCCTGATAAGAGTCGGCGATGCTGCGGCAGAGCGCGGCGGTCTCCGGGGCGAGGGCGAGGTCGAAGCGGGCCGCGAGTTGAAAGGCGCGCAGCACCCGCAAGGGATCCTCGACGAATGCGTCGCTCGCATGGCGCAACACGCGCGCCTGCAGATCACGTTCGCCGCCGTGCGGATCGATCAGTGCGTCCGCAAACGGATCCCACGCGATGGCGTTGATCGTGAAGTCACGCCGCGCCGCGGCCTCGGCATCGCTGAGAGCGGGATCGGGCGCCACCGCGAAGCCGCGATGGCCGGCGCCGGTCTTGGATTCGCGCCGCGGCAGGCTGAAGTCGTACTCGGTGCCGTTGAGGCGCAGCTTGATCACGCCAAAACTGCGGCCGACGATATCGGTGGCGCCGAACGGGGCGAGCGCGCGGTGCAACGTGTCGAAGTCCACGCCGGCCACCTCGATGTCGTAATCCTTCGACTCAAGGCCCAGCAGCCAGTCGCGCACGCAACCGCCGACCAGTCGCGGGCGCCCCACGCGCCGCAGCGCTTCCAGGACGGCGCGCAACTCCTCGGGAAGCGGCATCACTTCACGCGCCCTCCTGCCTGACCGCGCCGTAGGCGACCAGCCCCCATCCGACGAGGAAGGCGGTGCCACCGAGTGGCGTAACCGGGCCCAGCCAGCGAGGTCCCCCCAAGGCAAGCGCGTAGAGCGATCCGCTGAACAAGACGACGCCCACAGCCCAGGCCCCGGCTGCCCACACCGGCCAGCGCGCTCCGGCTCCCGCCAGCGTTGGGCGGCCGATACTCAGCAAGGCCACCGCATGCACCAAGTGGTAGAGCACGGCCGTGTCCCACGCCGCGGTCATTCCCCGAGCGGCCAACGTCGCCTTGAGCCCGTGCGCACCGAACGCGCCGAGCGCCACGCCTGCGAACCCGAACAAACCGGCCATTAGCCTTATCGTATGCATGTGAACGAGATTGGCCCGCCGCTTGCTTGGAACAGGTTGAAGTTCCGTCGGTCTTCGAACGTGGCCTCGAACGAGATAGGTGAGTAAATCCTTGTCTTTTACAACCCCGTCCTTTTCGGTGCCCGCTGCCGTCGACCACGGCCCGCCTAACAAACTACAGACCAACAATACCATGAAGAAGACTGCACTCCTCCTCGCGGCACTGGCCGCTGGTGCCAGCCTCAGTGCTCAAGACTCCACGTACTCCGTGACGGTGGATTTCCCGTACACGAGCAAGTATGTGTTCCGCGGCATCCAATACGCCGAGGACTCCGTCCAACCGTCGGTTGAGTTCGCGACGGGCAATTTCTACGCCGGCGTCTGGACGAACCAGCCGCTGACGAGCAACATCGACAACGAAGTCGATTTCTACGCCGGCTACGGCCTCGCGCTGACCGACACGTGGAAGCTCGATGCGGGCGTCACGATGTACTACTACCCGGAGCTCGACAGCAGCAGCGGTCTGGATCGTGAGACCTACGAAGGCTACGTCGGCCTGACGGGCGCGGTTGCCGGTTTCACCCCTGCGTTCTACGCCTACTACGACTTCACCCTCGAAAACTTCACCTACCAGGGCTCGGTGGGTTACAGCATCCCGGTCGGTGAGCGCTTCTCGCTGGATCCGTCCGTGACGGTGGGTTACGTCGACAACGATGTCGGCACGAACTACACCTACTGGGGCGTGGGCGTGAACCTGCCCTACAAGCTCACCGACAAGGCGACCCTCACGCTCGGCGGTCAGTACGCGGGCAACGATCTCGACGACGACACGATCGAAGACGAGAACTTCTACGTGACGGCCGGTATCACCATCGGCCTGTAAGGTTCCCGCGAATTCGTTTCGCTCTTTGGCCCGCCCTTGCGCTACGCGAGGGCGGGCTTTTTATTCACTGCGCGAAATGCGGGGTTGACAGGCACTCGCCAAACCCTAGCTCTTGGCCTCTTTTCTCATGAAAACGTTCCTCGCCAAAAAGGAGACGGTGCAGCCCAAGTGGTATCTCATCGATGCCGAAGGCGCTGTGCTCGGCCGTCTCGCGGTGAAGGCCGCCAACATCATCCGCGGCCGCCACAAAGCTTCCTACACCCCGCACGTCGATACCGGCGACTACGTCGTGATCATCAACGCCGAAAAAATCGTCCTCACCGGCAAGAAGGAAGAGCAGAACGAATACATGTTCTTCTCCGGCTTCGTGGGCGGCGAGAGCTACCGTTCGCTCCAGGAGCAGCGCGCGCGTCACCCCGAGTTCATCATCGAGCACGCCGTGAAGGGCATGCTGCCGAAGAACCGGATCGCGGCCAAGATGCTCACCAAGCTCCGCGTGTTCGCCGGCCCGACCCACACGCACGAGGCCCAGAACCCGGTCAAGATTTCCCTCTAAGTTCCTGATCCATGAGCGCTGATAAAGCCGTTTTCCTCGGCACCGGTCGCCGCAAGACCTCCACCGCCCGCGTCCGCATCACCGAAGGTTCGGGCAAGCTCGTCGCCAACGGTCGCGACTTCGAGAGCTACTTCACCCACGAGAACTTCGCCAAGCAGGCCTACAAGCCGCTCCTCACCGTCGAGCTTCGCGAGAAGATCGACGTCGAGGCCAACGTCTCGGGTGGCGGTGTCGCCGGCCAGGCCGGCGCGGTGGCCCACGGCATCGCGCGCGCGCTCCAGAAGATGAACGCCGAGCTCCGTCCGGCCCTCAAGAAGGCCGGCCACCTCAAGCGCGACCCGCGTGAGAAAGAGCGCAAGAAGGCCGGCCAGCCCGGCGCCCGCAAGCGCTTCCAGTTCTCCAAGCGCTAAACCGCGAGCGTCCCGTTTTGCAGAAGCCGCCTTCTTCTCGAAGGCGGCTTTTTTGTTTGGTCCGGGGAGCGCGGGCCGCTGGCCCGCCTGATTCAAAGTGGCCACGTAAGCCAGAACGCGGCCCGCAGCTGGCAGCCGCGGTTACGGCAGAGATGCGGGCGAGCCGCCCGCGCTCCCAGGACAAATCCGAGCTAGCCATTTCCTCCCGCAGAATTCTTCAATCGTCCTCCCATGAAAGTCGGTATCGTCGGTGCCGCCGGATACTCCGGCGAACTTCTCGTCAAGCTGCTGCTCGCGCATCCGCACGTGCAGCTCGCCGCGGTCACCTCGCGCACGCATGCGGGCAAGCCGCTCGCCCAGGTGATCCCCGCTCTGCGCGGCGTCGACCGCGGGCTGACGTTCATCAGTTCCGATGCCGCCGCGCTGGCCGCGAGCGATCTCGATCTCGTCTTCCTCGCGCTGCCGCACGGCGCCGCGGCCGACTTTGCCAAGGTGCTCGTGCCCGCAGGCAAGCGCGTCATCGATCTGAGCGCCGATTTTCGTATCAGCGATCTGGCGACATACGAAAAGTATTACGGCAAACACCACGCGCCCGAGCTGCTGCCGCACGCCCGTTTCGTGCTGCCCGAGCTCACGCCGCCGGCCTGGAAAACCGAGGCGAAACTCGTCGCGGCGCCGGGCTGCTACCCGACGAGCATCCTGGTCCCCCTCGTGCCGCTGCTGAAGGCCGGCGTGATCTCGCGCCAGCACATCGTCGCCAACTCCTTCTCCGGCGTGAGCGGCGCAGGCCGGAAGACGGAGGAGGCGTACCTTTTCGTCGAGCGCGCCGAGAGCGCCAAGGCCTACGGTCTGGTGAAGCACCGTCACCTCGCCGAGGTCGAGGAGCAGCTGGCGCTGCGCACCGGCGCGCCCGCCATCATCCAGTTCAACCCGCACCTCGCCCCGATGCGCCGTGGTATCGCCACGACCATTACCGTGCCGGCGGCGGAAGGCGCGACGATCGAGTCACTCTACGCCGCGTGGCGCGACAGTTATGCCGGGCGCCTCTTCGTGCAGCTTCTGCCGGCGGGCGAGACTCCGGATACGGCGTACGTCGTCGGCACGAACCGGGTGGACATGTCGGCGGTCCACGATCCGCGCACGCAGAATTTTGTGATCACCTCGGCTGAGGACAACCTCGTCAAGGGCGCCAGCGGCCAGGCCGTGCAGATCATGAATCTCTGGCTCGGGTTCGACGAGGCCGCGGGCCTCGTCTGATTGCGGAATGGCGAGTGCGGATTGCGGAATGATCACTCCGCAATCCGCAGTCCGCACTTCGCAGCGTCAGCTGCGATAGTCCGCGTTCTCGCTCACGTACTCGTGCGTGAGATCGCCGCCGAAGATCGTCGCGCTCTCGCAGCCGGCACCGAGATCGACCTCGATTTCCACGCAGCGCTCGTGAGGCGGGTAGTCGACGGGCGCCGTGAACACGCCGTCGAGCGAGGGCTTGCTCGCGTAGAGCTCGGCGCCCTTCAGGTGCGCGACAAGTGCGCGTTCTTTTTCCGGATTCAGCTGGAACGCGCCGCCGGCAAAGATCTCGACGCCGCCGATGTGTGCGCGCAGGCGCGAGAGATCGATCGCGGTGCCCTGGGCGCCGACGTATTTCCCGATCGCCTGGACGAGGCGGCCGACGTTCGGGTCGTTGCCGGCGACGGCGCACTTGAAAAGCGGGGCATTGACGATCGCTTTGCCGAGCGCACAGGCGAGCTCGCGCGACGGCGCTCCGCTCACGGCGACGCGCAGCACGTGGCGCACGCCTTCACCGTTCCGCACCACGTCCTCGGCGAGATCGCGGCACACGGCCGTGAGCGCGGCCTCGAACGCGGCGAAGTCGGGGCAGGGGACGGCGCCCGACGAGACGGCGACGACGGTGTCGGATGTGCTCGTGTCGCTGTCGACGCTGATGCGGTTGAACGAGATCTCGACGGCCCGTTGCAGGGCGGCACGCAGCGCGTCGCGCGGCACGGCGAGATCCGTCAGAATATAGACGAGCATCGTCGCGAGGTTGGGCTCGATCATGCCGGCGCCCTTCGCGATGGCGACGATGCGGCCGTCGCCGACCGTGGCGCTGCGAACCTTCGGGTAGAGGTCGGTGGTCACGATCCCTTCGGCGGCCGGAAGCACGGACTCGCGCGCGATCGCGCCGGCGACCTGCGGCAGGTGCGCAAGCATCGCCTCGACCGGCAGGCCCCAGCCGATGACCCCCGTGGAACTGGGCAGCACCTCGGTCGGCGCGATGCCGAGGAGTCGCGCCGTCTCCGTACAGATGCGCTCCGCCGTCTCGACACCGCCGGGCGCGCAGACGTTGGAGATCTTGTTGTTCACGATGATTGCGCCGAGTGCGGGTGCGGTGAGGCGCTGGCGGCCGATGACGACCGGCGCGCCGGGGAAGGCGTTTTTCGTGAAGAGCGCGGCGAAGTCCGGCGATGGCCGGTCGAGGGCGATGAGCGTGAGCGTCATCTTCGCGGGCTTCGGCGCCTCGGCGGGCGTGAAGTCGAAACGCGTGGTGCCGACGCGAAAGCCCTGCGGCAGCGCCGCCTGTTGCGCGAGCCAGGCGCGATGCTCCGCGCGCGACGAGAAGGTGAGGTTTGTGCTGGGCACGATGCGAAGAACTGAGGCGAGTATTTTCCGGAGTGAAGTCGATTCGCGCAAATTTTGGACGACGAGAGGGGCCGCAATTTTGT
>DASWVO010000379.1:0-4124 GCA_036406235.1 Opitutaceae bacterium | reverse complement strand
GAGTTCCTCGGGGGCTAAAGAGCCCGCTGCAGGGTAACCAATAAAAAAGCCCGGCGTTTAGGCCGGGCTTCGAAATTTAGACGAGATCGCAGGATTACTTGATCTCTTTGTGCAGCGTGTGGCGCTTGAGGAAGGGATTGTACTTCTTCTTCTCGATGCGCTCGGTGACGGTCTTCTTGTTGCGCGTGGTGAGATAGCGGGAGACGGGTTTACCCTCTTTGCGGGCCTCGGTGCATTCCAGGGTGACGACTTCTTGCATGGTTTTGAAAAGGTTGAACGGTCAAGCAAAGCTGCGCCGTCGCGCCGCGCAACCTCAAAGTGCAGCGGGTGCAGCCGCGAAAATCCGCGTGGCGGCGGGCCGGCCGGAGTTCCGCCCCCCTCCTCTTTTTTCCATGCCGGCAACAACGGCTCAGCCGCTGACGGTGATTTTTTTCTCGGTCAGGGGCAGCATCACCCCGCGACGAAAAAGCGTCACTTGGCCCGTGCTCGACGAGACCACGATGGAAATGCACTGGGTGGCGACGCTGATTGCCGCCGCGGCCGCGTGCCGGCTGCCAAGCCCGCCCGGAAGCAGGTGCTCGCTGTCGGTTGCCTGGATGAGGCTGCCGGCCGACACCACGACGCCGTCGCCGCGGATCACGAAGGCGCCGTCAATCGACGAGAACTCCTTCACCGTCTCGTCCATGAAGGGATTGAGGATGTTGCGATCCTCCTCCTTGTATCCAAAGAACGGATTCAGCACGAGCGGCTTGGTGAACTTCTCCACCCGCGCCGTGTCGCCGACCACGAAGAGGCAGCCGACTGGCTTGCCCTCGCGGCCCTCGACGGCGAGCTCGGTGGCGACCGCGAGCACGCGTTCGAGCACCTCGGGTTTCACGTCTTCGGGCAGGAGGTCCGCCTGGCCGGTGAGCAGCGTCTGAAACTCCCGCTCGACGTCGACGACGACGACCGTGTCGAACTGGTTGCTCCCCGTGATCCCGCCGACGCAGCAGATGCGGTCGTTGAATGAAACGATCTCGCGCGTGAGCGCCACCAGGATCGCGCTGCGCAGCTGGGCCATCCGCTGCTGGGAGTAGGAGCGCACCTGAATGACATCGGAGAAGCCCTTGTGGTCCTCGCCGGACTCCACGAGGTTGCGCGTGACGAGAATCGTCTTGGTTTTTGGAAACCACGAGCCCGGCTCGAGGCCGCCGACGAACGTGTCGCCGAACACCATGATCGTGCCGCATCCGGCGCCCTTGGCCACCCGGTCGGCCTCGCGAATCATGAGGCGGTTGATGCGGTTCTGCTGCGCCTGTACCGGGCGCGAAAGGATGCCGCCGAAACCGGCGATGATCCGCTCGTAGAGGTCGTCGGGCGTCGGCGCCTCGACGAGGCCGCGGACGAGCTCCGGCTCCTTCACCAGCCGGGCGAGCGACGCGAGCACCTGCAGGTAATCGCGCGCCTTCTCGTCGGCGAGGAGCATGAGGATCAGGTGCACCTTCTCCTCATCCTTCGTACCATCGTGGCGGATACCGATCTTGCTGCGGCCGATCGCCAGAATGTAGCGCCGCCCGAGCTTCACGCGCACGTGCGGCAGGGCGACGCCGAAGCCGAGATACGTCGTCATCGTGCTCTCCCGCGCGAGCAGGCCGCGCAACAGCGCATCGGGTTTCAGATCGGGAAATTTGGCGACGGAGACGGTGAGCAGCTCCTCGAGCGCGCCCTTGATGTCCGCGCTGCGCAAGTCGATGATGCGGCTGCGGGCGATGATTTTGTCGAGCCGCATGGGTCTCAAAGAAGAGAGATGAGAGTCAGGAATTGAGAGTCAAAAACCGGCTCCGGCCACGGTGGGGATGCCTTGGCCCTCAACTCTAGACTCTCAACTCTCAACTGCACTACTTCTCCCACTCGAGCGCGCCCTTCTTCACCTCGTAGAAAAGGCCGAGGACGAGGACACCGATGAAGAACATCACCGGCCAGAAGATCGAGATGTTGTTGGCGAGAAAGTCGCGGTAGACGAAGGCCCAGGGAATCAGAAACACGACCTCGATGTCGAAAAGGATGAAGAGCATCGCGGTGATGTAGAACTTCACCGAGAAGCGCGTGTGGATCAGCCCCTCGCTGCGCACGCCGCACTCGTAGGCGGTGTCCTTGATCTTGCTGTGCTTGCGCACGCGCTGGCCCAGGAGATGATTCACGGCGAAAATCGTGAGGCCCACGAAGATCGCGAGAACGATCTGGATCAAAAGCGGCAGATAAGCGGCGGACGTCATGCTTTGTAAAAAAGGACGGAGCCGCGCCGGAGAGACAAGGGGAAACTTGCCGCGAAACGGCAAGAATGAGGGGGCAACGTGAACACGAAACAACCGGCCCCGGGATCCCCTACATGCCTCCCCCTTTCACACGCTCCGTCACTTTCGCCTCTCACTCGTTCACCGGCACGACGCGGTCAGCCAGCTTCTTCTTTGTGCCGACGCCGAGAATCTCGGCGAATTCGAGGGTGCGGATCTCCTCCGAGACAGGCTGGAAGCCCGTGCGCTTGCGCCAGTCGTTGATCCGCTCGAGCATGAGGTTGTCGAGCGCCACCGGGTCGGCGCTCAGCCACAAGCGCGGCTCGGAGCGTGTGTACAGAGAATTGAAATACGGGCCGCCGATGAACTGATACCGTTCGAGGCTCGCAAGGGTGAACATCCACGTCTGTCGCAGTTCGGGGATGGCGCTCATCTCCGCCACGGCGGCGGGGGCATTCGCCGGCGAGCGGAAAAAGCGGGCGGTGTTGGAGGCGTTCCACAGCGTGGCGTTCACCAGCGCGCCGTTGACGCCGAGCACCGGGTGATCGGTATAGACGGGCAGGTTGATCCAGAAGTCGGCCTCCAGAAACAACGGTGTAGCCAAAAAGCTCTTACGGTCCTGCTCCACGCTCGTGTCGCCGTCGATGCCTTCGACCTGCTTCTCCGCGAAGATCGGGTCAAAGCGTGACGGAAGAGGGCTGTCGTAGAACCACGTGGGATCGTAGAAGCGGCCCGACTCCAGGACGTAGATCGGATGGCCTTCGAACGGCGTCTTGCCGGTCACGAGCGACGGCAGATAGCCGGTAAGACGCAGGCGCAATTGATTCAGCCCGACGAGGAAGATGTCGGCCTTCGCATAGCCGCGCCGCTCAAGCGCAGTGATGACGGCTTTCACGAGGGGGACCGGCGTGGCGAGTCCCGGGCCGGAATCGGCGTAAATCTTCAGGCCCACCTTCTTCTTTTCGCCGGGTACGAGACGCCGGCCGGTGGCGTGCTCGAACTCCGCGATCAGCGCTTCGACGTCGTTGTTGTAATCGCTCTGTTCGAAGCCTCCCAGTTTGGTCTCCCAGACCGGCACGGGCGCAGCCGGCGGCGGCAACGTGGAAACGGGAGATGAGCCCGGGCCCGCAGGTGCGGGTGCGGACGTTTGCGCGCGCAGCGCAGGCGAAAGCATGGCCGCGAACATCGCGACAACCGGGAGCACGAGCCGAGAGAAGGCGGGAGGCATGAATGAGTAAGTCGTCCAGTCACGCGCTTTGTTTCACGCGACCGGACGTGACCCTTGACAGACCACCGGAGCGGTTAAAAGTCCAATCTCCCTCGACGATCGTCCGCGACATGCCACTCATCAAGCCCACCTGCGTTCGTGATCTGCGCAGTCGTGTGAACATCGTAGATGTGGTCGGCCGTGTGGTTACGCTCAAGAAAGCGGGTTCCCGTTTCAAGGGATTGTGCCCGTTTCACGGCGAAAAGACGCCCTCGTTCCACGTGAACCCGGACATGGGCGTGTACAAGTGTTTCGGCTGCGGAAAGTCGGGCGACATCATCACGTTCGTGCGCGAGACCGAAGGACTCAGTTTCAACGAGACCATCGAAACGCTCGGCCAGCGCTTCGGCGTGCCGATCGAATACGAAGAAGGCGCAGGCCCCACTCGCGAGGAACGATCGCTACGCCAGGAGCTTTTCGACCTGCACGAAGTCGCTGCCGAGCACTACCATCAGCTCTTCAAGACAAAGAACGCCACGGGCGACTGGATGCGCGCGTATTGGACGGACAAGCGCCGCTTCGCATTGGAGCTGGCCGACGAGTTCAAGGTCGGCGCCGCCGAGCCGCAGGACAGCTCGCTCGCG
>DASWVO010000378.1:0-3359 GCA_036406235.1 Opitutaceae bacterium | reverse complement strand
TGCCGGCGGCCCGCACGCGGTTGACCGCTTCGCGGACCGGGCCGTAGGTGGAGCCCCAGCCGATGAGCAGGATGTCCCCTTCCTCGTCCCCATGCAGCTCGGGCTTGGGCAGCGATTCGCCGAGGCGCTTCAGCTTCTCGCGGCGCTTCGCGGTCATCTTCATGTGCAGCGCCGGGTTGGCCGTGGGGTGGCCAAGCTCGTCATGTTCGAGTCCCGACACCGTCGGATAAACCCCGGTGGCGATCCGGGCGCCGGGCGGCGCGTGCCGCGTGAGCTGGTCCAGCGGGTAGGGCTTGAAATCGGCGCCGCGCTCCGTGAGGTCGGGCTTCGGGTCGACCATGAGCTTGTCGAGCTCGGGCTCGTCGAAGGCCTCGATGCGCGTCGCGAGCGACTGGTCGGTGAGGATGATCACCGGTGTACTATAGGTGCGCGCGATCCGGCCGGCCTCGAGCGCGATGTAGAAGCAATCTTCGACATTCTTCGGCGCGAGGACGACGCGCGGGGCGTCGCCGTGCGAGCCATAGATCGCCTGAAGCAGGTCGCTTTGCTCCACATTGGTGGGCATGCCGGTGGAAGGGCCGCCACGCTGCACGTTGATCACGATGAGCGGCATCTCGGCCATGACGGCCCAGCCGAGCGCCTCGGCCTTGAGCGAGAGTCCGGGGCCCGAGCTGCCGGTCACGGCGAGGTGGCCGGAGTAGGCGAAGCCGAGCGCATACGAGATGGCGCCGAGCTCGTCCTCGGCTTGCACGAACACGCCGCCGTATTTCTGCAGCTCGCCGCGCAGCATTTCCATGATGGTCGACCACGGCGTGATCGGGTAACCGGCGCCGTGGCGGACGCCCGCGGCGAGGAGCCCGTAGGCGATCGCCATGTTGCCATCCATCGTGACCTGCGGCCGGCCAGTCGACGGGCGGTGGCCCTCGAAGCGGAAGAAGCAGTCGCGCAGGCGATCCGCCGGCCAGGCGTAGCCGGCATCGAAGGCTAGGAGCGCGTTGCGCACGATGTCCTCGCTGCGCCCGCCGAACCGCTCTTTCACGAGCGAGGTGAGTTTGGAGACGTCCAGGTTGAACAGTCGTGCGATCAACCCGAGCACGAAGATGTTCTTGCCCTTGTCCTTGGCCGCGCCGCCGACGGCCTCGATCGTCGCCGAGGTGATCGGCACGCCGACGGCCGAGAAGCGCTTGTCCTCCGCGTCGGGCTTCACGTGATCGCTGTCGTAGAGCAGCACGCCGCCCGGACGCAGCGAATTGATATGGTTCTCGTAACTGTGCTGGTAAAAGGCGACGAGGAAGTCCGCCTGGTCGCCGGCGGAGAGGATGTCGCCGGTGCCCATGCGCACCTGGAAGATCGACGGTCCGCCGGAGATGGTGGACGGGATCGTCATGTAGGTCATGACGTCCTGATCGGTGCGGCCGGCGAGACGGGCGAGAAAGCCGCCGATCGTCTGGATACCGTCCTGGGAGTTTCCGGCGAGGCGGATAACGACGTCCTGCAAGGGACGCGGCTCAACTAAGCGCGCTGCGGCGCTGCCCGAGGTTTCGGGAGGGTTGGGGCTGACCATGATGAAGGGGTTAAGGGCAGACACGAACCTTGGTGCCCGGTGCCTGGGAGTCAATGAGGCCCTGCGCCCTGGGGCGAAGCCCCTAGCCCCGCGACGCCGGATCAGCCTCGCTGGAAAATCCGAAACTCAAGATCCGAACTCCGAAGCGTTTGGGCTTTGGATTCGTTTCGGATTTTCGAGATTCGTGCCTCGGGTTTCGAAATCCAACGTCTTTGCCCGGGCTTGGTCTTCCCTTCGACGACGGAACTCGCGAGCTCGCGCGTATTCGCAATCCTCATCTACTCCGCAAACAGCACACACACGGGCCGTGCGACCGTGAACGGCTCGCCGTGCGGCGTGAGATCGCCCGTCTGGGGATCGACCCGGTAAACCGTGAGCGAATCGCTGTCCTGATTCGCCGCGATCAGCCACTGCGCGTCGGGGGTGAGGGTGAAGTGCCGCGGCGCCTTGCCGCGCGTCGGCACGTGCGTGCGAAACGTCAGCCGGCCCGTCGCCGCGTCGCGGGTGTAGAGCGCGAGGCTGTCATGTCCGCGGTTCGACGCGTAAACGGTGTGACCGCGCGGGTGCACCGCGATTTCGGCGGTCGTGTTGGGTTGCTTGAAGTCAGGCGGCAGCGTGGAGAGCGTCTCCAGCGGGTCCAGTGTGCCCGCCGCGGCGTCGTAAGCGAAGGCCGTGACGGTGTTGGCAAGTTCGTTGATCACGTAAACGTGACGGCCGTCGGGGGAAAAGGTGGCGTGGCGCGGGCCGCTGCCCGGCGGAAGCGCGGCGAAGGCCGGCGTGTGCGGCGTCACCCGGCCGGCGGCCGGATCGACCGCGTAGATCATCACCTGATCGGTGCCGAGATCGGGCACGAGGACGAAGCGGTTGTCCGGAGAATAGGTGATGCCGTGCGCGTGCGGTCCTTCCTGGCGCCCCGGATACGGACCCTTGCCTTCAAACTGGAACAACGCGCTGCGCTCGCCGAGCGTGCCGTCGGCCGCCACGGGAAACGCGCTCATGCTGCCGCCTCCATAATTGGCCGCGAGCAGTAGTCGCCCCGTGGCGTCGAGTCGCAGGTCGCACGGCCCGGCGCTTCCGGTCGGTTGCTGGTTCAGGGGCGTGAGAGCGCCGCTCGCCGGATCGACGGCAAAGGCGTGGATCGACGCCGTCGCCGCGCTCACACTGTACAGGTGACGCCGGTCTGCGGACAGCGTGAGGAAGGTCGGGTCCTTGACGTCGGCAACCACCGTCGGCGCGCGGAAGGTGCCCTGAGCGGGGTCGAACCGCACCGTGTAGATGCCGCGGCTGCTGCCACCGCGGGTGTAGGTGCCGAGGAAAACTAGTTGGTCGGCGGCGGCCATGGTCGAGACGGTGATTGTCGCGGCGACACAGGCGAGCCCGAAGGCGAGGGGGCGAAGCATGCCCGACGGTGTGAAAGGGATTCGCGCGGCGCAAGCCGCGGGAACTTCTGCCGGCGCCGTCACCTTTGCCGTAGCGCCGTGCTTTGGCCCGCGCTGATTGCACTCCCCAAGCGCAGCCTCAAGTCCGGACGTTTTCAGAAGAGAACCACGGATGAACCGATAGACACGGAGAGGAGAGGCGGTTGCCGAGTGACCCGGCGTTGGCGCCGACATCCGTGGGCCCTGCAAAATTGGCCAAACTCCAGTCCGGCCAAGGCCGGACGGACCGAATGCAATTTCACGGATTCAGCAGAGCCCGTGCATTTTGCCGTTGTGCTCCGCCGCGCGACCGCTCAACTTGCCGACGCTTCAGTGCCGATTCACGTCGGACTGAGGTAAGTAAGTTGAAGCTGGAA
>DASWVO010000377.1:0-10305 GCA_036406235.1 Opitutaceae bacterium | reverse complement strand
GGCCGTGACGATCGACGTCGGCGATCCGAAGGACCTTCACCCGACCCACAAGCAACCGATCGGGCGCCGCCTGGCGCTCGCCGCCGGCACCCTCGTCTATGGCCGGCCGGCCGCAGAAGGGCTGAGCCCGGTGCCGCAGGCTCATCACGTGGACGGCGCGGTCATACGCGTCACGTTCGCGCATGCCGAAAAAGGCCTGACCACCGCCGATCAGGGCGTGCCGCGCGGCTTCGTCGTCGCCGGCGCCGATGGGAAATTTTTCCCCGCCGAGGCCCGGATCGAAGGCGACAGCGTGGTGATCCAAAGCCAGAGCGTCCCGGCGCCCGTCGCCGTGCGCTACGCCTGGGCCGACAATCCCGACTGTAATCTCGTGAACGCCGCCGGCCTGCCTGCGTCGCCCTTCCGCACCGACGACTGGACGACGCCCGCGCTGGCCGCGGCCGCAGCGCGAAAATAAACCGTGCGGCGCGGGGCCGGCCAGCGGGGGCGGTCGGCACGACCGCCGCAACCCGGTTCGGCCTCGCGGTCCTTTTCGACGCGCGCGGAGATTTCATGGAATGCGGCGTTGCCAGTCCGACATTCGCTTACATTTTCACCCCGAATGCCCGTACACACCCCGCCCCACGATGACGTGGTGCACAGCGAGTCGTTTTTGCGCTCGCTCATGCGTCGTCAATTGAAGCTCTCCGTGGCCTGCGCGGCCGCGTTTCTCGTTGTTCTGCTCGGTCTTCCCCTCGCCAACTATTTCGCGCCGCAACTGATGGCGACGCGCATCGCCGGCTTCACGCTCACGTGGCTGCTGCTCGGCGTGCTCTTCTTCCCGGCGGTGTGGGCCATCTCCTTCTACTTCATCCGCCGCTCGATCTGGCTCGAGGGCGATGAAGTCTCGCAGGTCGCCAAGCAGCGAAAGGATCACGCCGCATGAGCGCCGCCGCCCTCCCGCCCCTCCCGCCCCTCGCTCTCCTCGGCGGGGTCGATCCGTGGATCTTCGCGTTCTCGTTCATCACCGTCGTAGTGACGATCTGGATGGGTTTCCGCTCGGCGAAGACTTCGAAGACCGCGAGCGACTTCTTCGTCGCCGGCCGCTCGGTCTCCGTCGGCTGGAACGCCTCCGCCATCTCCGGCGAGTATCTCTCCGCCGCCTCGTTCATGGGCGTCGCCGGCATGGTGATGTCGTCGGGCTACGATGCGTTGTGGTATCCGGTGTGTTACGCGTGTGGATACCTCTTCCTGCTGCTCTTCATCGCGGGCCCGCTGCGCCGCTTCGGCGCCTACACGATCCCGGATTTCGCCGAGGGCCGCTTCGATTCGCCGCTGTTCCGCAAGATCGCCGTCTGCTTCGTCCTTTTCATCGGCTTCTTCTACACCATGCCGCAGATGAAGGGTGCGGGCACGACCCTCGCCTACATTTTCCCGGGCATGCCTTACTGGGGCGGCGTCGTGCTCGTGGGCGCGGTGATCACGCTCAACGTCGCGCTCGGCGGCATGAAGGGCATCACGCTCGTGCAGGCGATCCAGTATTGGATCAAGATGTTCGCGATCAGCGTGCCGATCTTCGTGCTGATGTCGGTTTACGGATTCTACGGCTCCCATCTCGGCGCGAACAACGGTCGCACGCCGGCCGCGCCCGGCGAACCGGCCGCGCTGGTGCAGACGGTGGAGGTGGAGCGCAAGCCGCTCGTCGAGAAGGCGCCCGCCGACTCGCCGTGGCTCTCCCCGTTCGGTCCGCTCACCACGAAGGCGGCGAAGGCCGCGGGACTCTCCGACGAGGAGGCGCGCCCGTACTCACTGATCTACACCTACTCCCTGATCATCGCCCTCGTGTGCGGCACGGCCGGCCTGCCGCACATCCTGGTGCGCTTTTACACGAATCCCGACGGCGTCGCTGCCAAGCGCACCACGATGTGGGTCATGATCCTCATCGGTATTTTCTACGTCTTTCCGCCGGTCTTCGGCGTGCTCGGCCGCAACCTGTTGCCCGAGCTCTATGCCGCCACCGGCGCCAAGGGCACCGACAAGGTCGTGCTCGAGCTGCCGCGCGTGCTCAACGGGCAGGGCGGCGTGTGGGGCAGTATCCTCAGCGGCATTACCTGCGCGGGTGCGTTTGCGGCGTTCATGAGTACGTTCAGCGGCCTGCTGGTCTCGATGACGGGCGCACTCGCCCACGACATCTACGGCCGCATCCTGAAACCGCACGCCACGCCGGCGGAGCGCATGTTCATGTTCAAGGTCTCCGCCGTGGTGATTGGCGGGATCGCGATCGTTCTGGGCGCGCAGGTGGAGCAGCTTCAGATCAACTTCATGGTCGGCCAGGCGTTCGCGATCGCGGCGGCGAGTTATTTTCCGCTGCTGTTCATGAGCGTGTGGTGGCGCGGGATGACGATGAAGGGCGCCGCGACCGGCATGCTCGGCGGTGGCCTCGCCGCGCTCGCCTGCACGACCATCATCAACCTCAGCGATCTCAAGATGATCGACCTCGCCACGTTCTGGGCGGCGAATCCCCTGCTGCGCATCCTCTGCGAACAGCCCGCGATCTGGACCGTCCCGCTCGCGATCGGCCTGATGGTCGTGGTCTCAAAGGCGACCGCCACACAGGTGCCCGGCGACATCCGCATGAAGATGCTCGTGCTGCACGCCCCCGAGGCGCTCGGGCTCAAGCAGGAGTACATCCAGGACCACGGCGCGGGCGCGGGGCACTGACGAATGCGGAGTGCGGATTTCGGAGTGCGGAATGACGAGCCTGGCTTCCGCTCGTCAATTGTGCCACCTCACGATCACTCCGCACTTCGCCTTACTCCCGCTTCAGCTCGCGGGTCATCAGGGCTAGCAACGCGTCGGCGGGTTTCTTGTTCTCGAAAAGGATGCGATGGATTTCCGTCAGGATCGGGGCCTCGATGCCGCGTTCCGCGCAGAGGCCGTAGAACGACTCGGTCGTCTTGTAGCCCTCGACGACGGTCTTCTGATGAGCGATGAGATCGGCGGCTGTAGCGCCTTCGCCAATACGCTGGCCGAACTGGCGGTTGCGGCTCCAGGCGCCGTGGCTGGTCGCCACGAGATCGCCGAAGCCGCTCAGGCCGTAGAAGGTCTCCGCCCTCGCCCCGAGCGCGGCGCCGACGCGCACCATTTCCGCGAGCGCCCGGGTGAGCAACGCCGCCTTGGTGTTGTCGCCCAGCTTCAGGCCATCGCAGCAGCCCGCCGCGACCGCGTAGATGTTCTTGAGACAGCCGCCGAACTCCACCCCGGCCAGGTCGTCACTCGTATAGACGCGCAACGTCGGGCCGCTCAGCGCGGCCTGTACGTCGGCGAGCAGCCCGTCGGTCTGGCTGGCCGCCAGCACCATCGCCGCGGGCAGGCCTCGCGCGACTTCGGCTGCGTTGGTCGGACCGGTCAGCGCGCCGGCCACCGGGTCGGGCAATATCTCCGTGATCACCTGCGACGGGCGCAGATGCGTCCCCAGCTCGAGCCCTTTGGCGAGGCTGATCACAAAGCGGAGCTGACGCGCGAGCGTCAGGCCCTCCTTCAGGCGCGCGCAGGTGGCGCGCAGCGCCTGCGAGGGACACGCGAGCAGCACGACTTCCGCCTCCATCAAGACCGGGACGAGTTCGTGGCCGAGCTGCAGGCTCGGAGGAAACGCGATGCCGGGCAGGTAATCGATGTTTTCGCGTGCGGAGGAGAGCGCGAGCGCCTGCTCGAAGCGGCGCGGCACGAGCGTGACCGTGTGTCCGAGCCGGCAGAGATGGATGGAGAAAGCGGTGCCCCAGGCACCGGCACCGAGAACGGCGAAATTCATCGCAGCCCACGTACCGCGGGAACGGGCATCTGACAACACGCTAAATAACCCGCACCGAAAGCTATTTCCACGTCCCGTAGTCGGCCGGCGGATGTTGGAACTGAGCCAGAAAACCGCCGCCGGACAGCAACGTCACCGCGAGCCTGCCGCCGGCCGGGAGCTTCAAGCCACTCTCAATCCGCGCCTCGGTCGCCCGCTCGCCGTCGCGATAGACGGTCATCTCATCGCTCGCGAGTTGGAGCGCCGACAGGTCGATTTCGATCGTCCGCGGCTCCGGCCGGCAGTTGAGCACCGCCAGATACCAAGCGCTTCCTTTTCGGCGGGCCATGATCACGGTGTCGCCGATCTTCGAGCCGGCAAGGAGTCGCGTTTCGTCCCAGGTGACCGGCACCGAGCGGACGAATTGCAGGAACGGGCTCTCCAGATAGGCCTCAGGACTGTCGGGCCAGCAGAGAAACGGCGAACTGAAGACGACGACCGACGCCATCTGGAAAACCGCCGTCGTGTTTTTCAAGAACCGACGCTGCACGTAACCAGGCAGAAAATCCGCGTGCCCCGCCGCCAGGCGCGTGAAGGGCAGCGCACCGTAGTGCGTCAGCGGCAGCGATCCCCACAAGACATACTCCTGCTCGCGAATCCCCTCGCGGGAAATTTCGTGCGGCCAGGTGCGCATCTCCCCCGTGGGTTTATACACACCGTGGAGGTTGATCATGAGCTGGTGCTTCGCCGCGCGCCGCAGGAGATCCTCGCACACCTCGACCGTGGCTTTGCTTTCGGAATCGAAAAAGTCGATCTTCACGCCCTTCACCCCGGCCTTGCGGCAGTTCGCAAAAAACTCCTCGCGCGCTTCGACGGTGGTCAGCCCGGGCCCCTCTTCCCGTCCGTCGGGGTACGCGTGCCAGAGAAAAATGCCCACGCCGCGCTGCGCCGCGTAAGCGCACAACTCGGCCGCGCGCACCCAGACGTCGCCGCCGTCCTTCAGCCAGCCCCACTGCCCGGTGCGCCAGCCGGCATCGACCAGCAGATACTCGCAACCCATCGCCGCCGCATCATCGACGAACGCCTTTTGCCGGTGCCACTGCGCGCCGTCGTTGCCGAACACCATCCAGGTGCAGGGCGCCTTTCCCGGCTGGATCCAGGACGTGTCCATGCCCGCCGGAAAGAGCTCCGGATCGGGTGGCTCGCCGAGCGCCGGAATCACGTCGCTGTTCACGAGCCGATCGAGATCCGGGCTGAGCACGAGGACGCGCCAGGGCGAAAGCAGCGGCCCTTCGTGCGACCAGCCGTCGGGGTCGTGAACAAATGCCGACTGAAGCTTCGCGTCCCCGGCCGGATGGAATGCGTAACCACTATAGTGATACAGGCCCGCCTCCGTCAGCAGCCCGAAGCCTCCGTCTGCGAACTCCACCGTGACCGGCGGGCCGAGGTGCACGGGCCGGGTCCTGCCGTCCACGACCTCCTGCCGCGGGATTTCGTCGGCGCGACTCGATCGGTAAACGCCCTCATAGCCGGTCGTGTCGGTCTGGAACCACACCGTGGCGTCGCGCGGCAGCTGCCAGACCGTCGATTCTCCGGCGACATGGCGCATGCCGGCACCGGACACCCGATAGCGAAAGGCCGCCCCGTCATCGAAGACGCGCACCTCGAGTGTCCACGGGCGTTGCGCGGCCCCCGCCTGCACGGGTATCTCGGAATGGTAACAGCGGCTGACGGCGCTCGCCTTGTTTCCGCGCCACGGAAAGCGCTCCGAAATCCTGCGCGTCTGCGGCGCGCCAAGGCTCGCCTCGGCGCCGAGATCCACGCCGTCAACGATCACGCCGGCCCGCGCCGGCTCGAGCCTCGCGCGGCCGTCCTTGATCACTGAATACGTCAGGTGTCCGTCGGCGTCCGTCGTCAGTCGCACGCAAACGCTTCCATCGGGACTGAGCAGATCGAGCGGCGCGGAACGGAGGGCCGCCGCGACTGCGACAACCACGACGAGGACGGTGGCACGGCGCAACATGGGGCAAACCTCCCCAAAACGGCCCGCCCGTGTCAAAACCCATCCCTTTGCCGGGACGGTCGCCGCCGGGGCGGCCGCCGCCGGCGGGTCAGGGAAATTTCTTCACCCGCACGGCTTCGGCGTAGGCGGCGAAGCCCTTCTTCATCTCCTCGCCGACGGCGGCGAACTGCCTCGCGAAGCCCGGCACGTAGCCGGGCGTCATCCCCAACAGGTCGGTGCACACGAGGATCTGGCCGTCGCAATCCGGCCCCGCGCCAATGCCGATGACGGGAATCTTCACGGCCTCGGTCACGGCTTTTGCCGCGGCCGGGTCGGTCAATTCGAGCAGGAGCGCAAAACAGCCGGCCTCCTCGAGCGCTTTTGCGTCGGCGATCAGCGCGGCGACCTCGCGCTCGTTGATGCCGTATTTTTTGTATCGACCCAGTTGATGCACCTGCTGCGGCTGCAGCCCGATGTGCCCCCACACCGGCACGCCCGCCGTCACCAGGCGCGCGATCATCGGCACGAGCGGGGTGCCGCCCTCGATCTTCACCGCTTCGGCGCCGGCCTGCTGCATGAGGCGCTGGCAGGCGGCGAGCACGCGCTGAAAATCGTAATGCGCCTCGCCGAACGGCACGTCGGCGGCGATGAGCGCGGCGGGCTTCGCGCGGGCCACCGCCGCCGTGTGATGTGCGATCATGTCGAGCGTGACCGGCACGGTGTTCTCCAGTCCGAGGAGCGTGTTGCCCACGGAATCGCCCACGAGGATGATGTCCACGCCGGCGGCGTCGGCATAACCCGCGGTGATCGCCTCGTAGGCGGTCACCGCGACGATTGGGCGCTCGCCCTTGAGTTTACGAAGCGTGTGGGTGGTGGTTTTCAAGGCGGATGGCCCACGGAACACACGGAGCACACGGACGGAAGAGCCAGCAGTCCTTTCCGTGTATTCCGTGTATTCCGTGGGGAATAAACTTACTTCAGGAAGGCCGGGACGCGCTCGTTGGCGATCATCTGTTCGAAATTCTCGCGCGCGTTGATCAGCTCGAATGTGCTGCCCTGCACGAGCACCTCCGCGGCGGTGGCGCGGGTGTTGTAGCGGCTGGCCATCGTATAACCGTAGGCGCCGGCGCTCATGAAGGCAACGAGCTCGCCCTCGCCGACCTCCTGGATCTGCCGGTCCTTGGCGAAACAATCGCCGCTCTCGCAGACCGGGCCGACGATGTCGGCGACCAGCGCGCGGCGGGTCGTGTCGCGCTGCACGGGCACGATTTCGTGGTAGCTGTCATACATCGCGGGGCGAACGAGGTCGTTGAACGCCGCGTCGATGATGAGAAAGTTCCGGCCCTGGCCGCGCTTGAGGTATTCGACGCGGGAAAGGAGCACGCCGGCGTTGCCGACGAGGAAGCGTCCCGGCTCGAGGAGAATCTTGAGCCCGAGCGGTTGCAGAAGCGGCACGAGCGTCGCGCCGTAGACCTCGGGGGTGAGCGGCCGGTTCTCGGCCGGTTGCGCCTCCCACCAGGCCTGCTGGCCGCTGGCGAGCGCGTCTTTGTAGACGATGCCGATGCCGCCGCCGATCGAGAAATAAGTGATGCCGTACCTGGCCTTCAGCTCGGCGACGAAGGGCACGACCTTCTCCACCGCTTCGCGGAACGGCTCGACCGTCGTGAGCTGCGAGCCGATGTGCATCTGCACGCCGCGGATCGCGAGGTGCGGATACTTCGAGGCGGCCTCGTAGGCGGCGGCGGCGTATTTGAGCGGGATGCCGAACTTGTTCTCGCTCTTGCCGGTGGTGATCTTCGCGTGGGTCTTGGCGTCCACGTCGGGATTGACGCGGATGGCGATCGGCGCCTTCACCCCGAGCTTGCCGGCGACGTGATTGATCCGGGCGAGCTCGGGCTCGCTCTCGACATGAAAGGCGAAGATGCCGTTTTCCAGGGCGAGCTTGATCTCGGCCTCGGTCTTGCCGACACCGGCGAAGACGCTGCGCTTCACGTCGGCGCCGGCCGCCAGCACGCGCCGGATCTCGCCGCCGCTCACCAGGTCGAAGCCCGCGCCGAGGTTCGCGAACTGGCGCAGCACGGCGATGTTCGAGTTGGCCTTGGCGGCGTAACAGACCTGCACGTCGAGCCCGGAGAGGCTGCGCGCGAGCCGCGTGTAGTTGTCCGCCAGCGTCGTCGCGCTGTAGACGTAGGTCGGCGTCCCGTAGAGCTGCGCGACCGCAGCGAGATCGACAGATTCGCAATGAAGGCTGGACCCGACGTAGCGGAAGTGGTGCATGCGGTGAAAAAAAGACGTGAAAGGCCGCGAAGGTAGCGGGATTACCCTTGAAAAAACGAACCCAAATTTAGCAAAGATAGCGCAGCGATGCGCCGCCTCCGCCAATTTCTCCGCCGACCGACGATCCGGATGGGATCGGTGGACAATTCGCGCATCAGCACGACCCGCATCCGCAACGCCCAATTCGTGAGTTTCTTCTCGGAGAACGGCTGCGTCTCCGGCGTGCGTCCCGATTACCATGATACACGGCTGCGCCGGCGAAAGGCCTTGCGTGCCGTCGTGGTGCTCGGCGCCGCGGCACTGGGCACCTGGGTGGTGATCGAGAGCGCCCGGGCGCTGACGATGCTCTGAGGTTTTTGCTCCGCCAAAGCCTTAAAACCTTGATTTGGGTTTCCGCGGAGCGAAAACCTGCGGCATGACCGTCGCCCCGGACGCCAGGCCGTCCCTGTTCAACCGATTTCTGGCCGTCGTCGAACGCGCCGGAAACGCGCTGCCCCACCCCGCCACCCTCTTCGCCCTGCTCGCCGCGCTGGTTGTCTTGATATCCGCGCTTTTCAGCTCGCTGGGCCTGCAGGTCATCAACCCTGCGACCGGCAAGGTGGTCGCCGCGGTGAACCTGATGACGGTCGAGGGCGTACAACGCATGATCGTCGAGCTGGTGCGCAACTTCCTCGCCTACCCGCCGCTCGGCATCTCGCTCGCCTGCCTCCTCGGTATCGGCATCGCGGAGACGTCCGGGCTCATGGGCGCGGGCCTGCGGCTCGTCGTTCTCACGTCGCCGGCCAGGTTGATCACGCCGATGGTTGTGTTCGCGGGCGTGATGTCCAACGCCGGCAGCGAGGTCGGTTACGTGCTGCTCACGCCGCTCGCGGCCGCGCTGTATCACGCACTCGGCCGTCACCCGCTGCTCGGGCTGGCGGCGGCCTTTGCCGGCGTGTCGGGCGGCTACAGCGCCAATCTGCTGGTCGGCTCGGTCGACGTGCTGCTCGCCGGACTCTCGGAAGCCGCCGCCCATCTCATCGACCCGGCCTACAAGGTCACCGCCGTGGCCAACTGGTGGTTCATGTCCGCTTCGACGTTCCTGATCGTCGCTGTCGGCACCTGGGTGACCGAAAAGATCGTCGCGCCCCGCCTCGGCCCGTATCGCGGAGAGACCGAGCGCGAGGAGCTGAAACCCATCTCCCCGGCGGAGCGCCGCGGCCTGTGGGCGGCGGGGCTGACGGTGCTCGCGCTCACCGGGATCGTGCTGGCGGGCGTGCTGCCGGCCGACGGCTTTCTGCTCAATCCGAAGAATCCGGCGCTGGCGCACTCGGCGTTCATGACCGGCCTGGTGACGTTCATTTTCCTCTTCGGCCTGCTGCCGGGCATCGCCTACGGCATCGCGGCCGGTCGGATCAAGAGCGACCACGACGTCATGGCCGGCATGACGGCGACGATGAAGTCGATGGCCTCATTCATCGTCCTGGCGTTCTTCGCCTCGCAATTCATCGCCTACTTCAACTGGACGAATCTCGGCGTCATCACCGCCGTGAGCGGGGCGGAGTTCATCCAGCACCTTGGGCTGCAGGATCAACCGATCCTCCTCATGATCGCGCTCGTGCTGTTTGCCGGCGTGGTCAACATCCTGATCTCCAGCGCGTCGGCCAAGTGGGCGTTGCTTGCGCCGGTGTTCGTGCCGATGTTCATGCTGCTCGGCTATTCGCCAGAGCTCGTCCAGGGCGCCTTTCGCGTCGGCGACAGTGTCACCAATATCATCACCCCGCTGATGAGTTACTTCCCGCTCATCCTGACGTTCGCCCAGAAATACGAGCCCAAGGCCGGCATCGGCACGATGATCGCAACGATGCTGCCGTACTCGCTGTTCTTCGCCATCGCCTGGGCCGCGCTGATGATGGTGTGGATCCTTCTTGGCATTCCCATGGGGCCTGGCGCCGGACTCTACCTCGAAAAATGAGCCGAGCACGCCACCAGCCAGCCCCGAGCCTTGCGGTTTTCGCACGAGGTGCCATGCGTGAGGGCCTTATGACAAAACGCATCGGCGCAGTCCTCTTCTTGCTCGGCGGCTTGCTGCTTTGGTCGACCGGATGCTCCAGCGCCAGCGACCGCCTCAAGGGCCTGAGCGCCGACCTCAGCGAAATCAAGGTTTCGCCGGGCGGCGTGACGATCAGCGTCCGCTACGTCAACGAAACGGTCGTGCCGATCGCCCTCTCCGGATCGCGTCACAAGCTCTCCCTCAACGGCGCTTCCATCGGCGACG
>DASWVO010000376.1:0-4472 GCA_036406235.1 Opitutaceae bacterium | reverse complement strand
AGTGGTAAAACCTCTGCCTTCCAAGCAGGTGTCGTCGGTTCGATTCCGACTAGCCGCACCAAGCTTCGCCCAGCGAAGCCGCCTCGCCGCTACGAGGCACCACCCAACGTCACTCCAAAACGCCTCGGGTCCCGAACTGTCCACGACCTCCGCCGCAACTTCCCGCGGGACACCCGCCGGGCATTTTGCAAAGCTGGCCGTCTCATGTCGCACTCGCCCGCCCCCACTCGTTACGACCGTCCCGATCTCTTTCGCCACTGCGGACGCAGCGGCCTCCAGTTGCCCCGCCTCTCCCTTGGCCTGTGGCACAATTTCGGCGACAGCGATCTCGCCTCCAACCGGCGCGCCCTGATTCTCCGCGCCTTCGATCTCGGCATCACGCATTTCGATCTCGCCAACAACTACGGCCCGCCGCCCGGCTCGGCCGAAACCAACTTCGGCCGCGTGCTGCGCGACGATCTCGCCGGCTACCGCGACGAACTCATCATCTCCACCAAGGCCGGCTATCTCATGTGGCCCGGACCCTACGGCGAGTGGGGCTCTCGCAAATATCTCCTCTCCTCGCTCGATCAGTCGCTCCAGCGGCTCGGCGTCGACTACGTCGACATCTTTTATCATCACCGCCCCGATCCGAACACGCCGCTCGAGGAGAGCATGGGCGCGCTCGCGCACGCCGTGCGCTGCGGCAAGGCGCTTTATGTAGGGCTTTCCAACTACAACCCGGAACAAACCGCCGCCGCCGCGAAGATCCTGCGCGAGCTCGGCACACCGTGTCTGATTCACCAGCCGCGGTATCACATGTTCGAGCGCACGCCGGAAAAAGGCCTCTTCGAGGTGCTGTTGCGCGAAGGGATCGGCAGCATCGTCTTCTGCCCGCTCGCCCAGGGCCTGCTCACCAACCGCTACCTCGCCGGCATCCCCGCCGACGCGCGCGCCGCCCGCGATCCGCGCTTCCTCAAACCCGAGCACATCACCGAAGCCAGGCTCGTGCAGCTCCGCACGCTCGACGCCCTCGCGCAGGCGCGCGGACAGTCCCTCGCACAGATGGCGCTCGCCTGGGTGCTCCGCCAGCCGGCCGTCACGACGGCGCTGATCGGCGCGAGCAAGACGAGCCAGATCGAGGAAAACATGCGCGCGCTCGACCGCCTGGACTTCACCGCCAACGAGCTGGCGCAGATCGAGGGGATTCTGGCGGGCTGAGCGGGATCAAGTTGAGAGTTGAGAGCCGGACAGCGGACGCTTTGCGCCAAATAACGAGGATCGCCAAACCCGCCCGGAGGTTGGGCGGCAAGCCGTCGCTTCGCTCGGCACCACCTCGATCCGACAGCAAACTTCCGGCCTTGGCTCTCGGCTCTGCCTGTCTCTCAACTCTCAACCCTCAACTCTCAACTACGTTCGGATGAACCTCATCCTCTTCGAGCGGCACGAAGCGGTCGCGCCGCTCCCCCGCGACGATCCGCGCGCGCGGCACCTGCTCGAGGTGCTGCGTCGCCAGGAAACGGATACATTCGACGCGGGCCTGGTCGACGGGCCGCTCGGCAAGGGCACGCTCGTCGCCATCGGACCCGACGCGCTCACGCTCACCTTCACCTGGGGGCCGCCCCCGCCTCCGCCCGATCCGCTCATCCTGCTGATCGGTCTGCCGCGGCCGCAGACGGCCCGCGACATCCTGCGCGACGCCACGACGCTCGGCGCCGCAGCGCTGCATTTTGTCGGCACGGAACGCAGCGATCCCAACTACGCCGCCAGCACGCTGTGGTCGTCGGGCGAATGGCGGCGCCACGCGCTCGCCGGCGCCGCCCAGGCCTTCGCCACGCGCGTGCCTTTGGTGTCCTGGAATCAGACGCTCGCGGATGCGCTCGGGACGCTCGCTCCCGACGCCGGGCGCGTCGCGCTGGATAACTACGAGGCCAAGGCGCCGCTCAGCGCCGTCCTCGCCAGCCGCCCGCCGGCGACACCCGTCACCCCGCTTGTTCTCGCGCTCGGCCCGGAACGCGGCTGGGGCCCCGCCGACCGCGACGCCTTGCGCGCCCACGGCTTCACGCTCGCGCATCTCGGCGCCCGCGTGCTGCGCAGCGAAACCGCCGTCATCGCCGCGCTCACGCTGGCCCGCGCGCGCCTGGGCTTGGTGTAGGAACCGGCTGGCGCGCGATGCTTCGTCGCACCGCGAGCGGCTGGCGCGCGAGCGCACTCCTACCCCGGGGATGCGGCGCCCGCGCCGCGTCGCGCGTCAAACCGGCGGCGGGGGCGCCGCCGCTCCATGTCAATCCCGCCGAAAGAACGCCACCGTCGGTTGCCGCGCGCCCTTGCCCAAGCGCTTCACCTCGCTCCATCCCGGCGGCGGCGGGAGCGCGATTTCACCCGGCATCTCGAAAACGATCACCGGATCCGGATGCGGCGCGAGCAGCTCGACAAGTTTCACCAGCAACGTCGGCCCCACGTCCACGATGAGTTCGTAGGGCGGATCGATGAACACGAGATCCGGCGGCGCCTCGCCCGCCGGCCATGGCACACTCAGCGCGTCGGCCTGCGTGACGGCGGCCACCGACGCGTCGCCCGCCCGACCGATGCTCTTCGCCACCGCCGCGAGATTCTCGCGCAGGCAGAACAGGGCCTTGGCACTCTTCTCCACGAACACCCCGCTCGCCGCGCCGCGGCTAAGCGCCTCGAGGCCATACGCACCGCTGCCGGCGAATAGATCGAGAAACCGCGCGCCTTCGACGCGGGCCGCGATGCTCGAGAACACCGCCTGCCGCATGCCGTCGGTCGCCGGCCGCACCGCATCGCCCTTGGGAACTTTTAACGTGATGCCCCGCGCCTGCCCTCCAGTGATTCTCATGAAACCGTGGCCGGCACGGTGAGCCGCGGCGGCTGGCCGGTCAAGTAGAGCAGCAGCGCCGACGTGAGCTCCTGCGCAATCACTCCGTTGCGCAAGTCTTCGAAGCGCTCGCACGCCGCCGCCTTCATCACGCTGCCGACGATCGCGCGGGAGAAGAACACCGCATCCTCGATGTTTTCGACGCGGATCGCCGCACGGTGACGGGAGAAAAACTCGCGCAGCAACCCGAGCGTCTCGTCGAAAGCCGCCTCGCCGCGCTCGCCGAGTGCGTGCAGCGGCAGCTCTTCTTGAAACAGGCGGACCAGCGGCGCATGCACCGCGAAATGTCCGACACAGGCCTCGATGATCACGCCCACGCCCTCGGCGAGCGACCGTTCACGCGCGCCCGCGCACGCGGCGCGCATGCCGGCCACGAGCACGATCACGTGCCGCTCCTTCAACGCCGCGAGCAAGGCCAGCTTGTTGGGGAAGTATTGATAGAGTGATCCGATGCTCACGCCGGCGCGTTCGGCGATCGCGTTGGTCGTGGCGGCGTCGAAACCCGTTTCGACAAAAATGCGAGCTGCGGCGTCGAGAATCACGTCGACAGTCGCCTGCGAGCGCGACTGGGACGGCTTTTTCCGAGGGACGCGGGTGGATTTCATGGAGACATCGAGACCGCAGGGAAACGCGAGTTGTTGCAATTTTCCTTCTCGACTAGAATCACGGCCTCTCAATGCAACCACAGTCACCTTTCCCTCTCCGCTCGTCCCTGCTGCCCGCGTTCGCGTTCTCCGGCAGCCTCCTCTGCGCCGCCTGGGTCGGCGCCCTCCGCGCCCAACCGGTTGTACCCGGTACCACCATCGACGCCGCCTACAGCTTTTCCGGCGCCGCCGACGCCGAGTTCGCCGGCGCGACCGCCGGCGAAATCGAGGTCAACGCCTTCGCCTTTTCCGCCCGGCACGGCATCCGCGCCAGCGAGCAACTCAGCTACAGCGTCGGGCTTTTCTACCGCCACTACGCGATCGACGCCTCCGCGGGCGTGCCCGTCGCGGACGAATTGCGCGCCGCCGCGCTCGATCTCGGCGTCACTTGGAAGTTCGCGCCCGATTGGTCGCTCTCGGCCCGGGTGCAGCCCGGGATTTTCGCCGACGGCGAAGCCTTCGACAGCGATGGCTTCAACGTGCCCGGCAGCCTCATCGCCAGCTGGCGCATGAACGACGCCTGGGTGTTCTTCGGCGGCGCCGCATTCGACGCGTTTGCCGAGGACATCGTGCTCCCGGTCTTCGGCGCGCGCTGGCAGGCGACGCCCGACCTGGTGGTCTCGCTCGGCGCCCCGCGCACCGAGGTCGCCTACAGCTTCGGCGAAGGCCGCAGCGTCTTCCTCGGCGCCAGCGTGCAGGGCGGCGCCTTCCACACCGACGATCCGGCCGTGGTGTCGCCGCCCGGCCATCGCAGCCTGCGCGACACCGAGGTCACGTATCGCGAGATCCGGGTCGGCGCCGGCGTGCGCTGGCCGCTCACGGACGCATGCACCCTCGAGCTGGAAGGCGGTTGGATGGTCGATCGCCGCTTCGACTACGACGACCGCGACCTCACGGTTAAAACCGACGACGCCGCCTATGGCCGGATCTTCGTCAGCACCCGCTTTTGA
>DASWVO010000375.1:0-29771 GCA_036406235.1 Opitutaceae bacterium | reverse complement strand
CGCGCGCGGGCTCGGCCACGTGCCGGAGGGACGCCTCGTTTTTGCGAATCTCACCGTCGACGAGAACCTCGCGATGGGCGCCTACCGCTTGAACGACCGCGCGCGCATCGCCGGCCTGCGCGACTACGTTTTTGGCATCTTCCCGCGGCTGAAGGAGCGGCTCAAGCAGGTCGCCGGCACGCTCTCCGGCGGGGAGCAACAGATGCTCGCCATCGGCCGCGCGTTGATGAGCGATCCGAAGTTCCTGATGCTCGACGAACCCTCGCTCGGCATCGCGCCGCGCCTGATCACGACGATCTTCGAGAAGATTGTGGAGATCAACCGCGACCAGGGCATCACCCTCCTGCTCGTCGAGCAGAACGCCAATCTCGCCCTCGAGGTGAGCTCGCACGCCTATGTGCTCGAGACGGGCCGCGTCGTGATGCACGGCCCCAGCGCCGAGCTGCGCACCACGCCGAAATTAAAGGCGGCGTATCTGGGCGGGTGAGTGGGGAGCAGTGAGCTGAGAGCCAAGAGCTGAGAGTCCAGAGCCTCAATCCGACAATCAGCTGTTCGGCGCTTAGCTCTCAGCTCTTGGCTCTCAGCTTCTCCTCCTGCCCTCACCCCAGCACTTCGTCGCCGAACGCCGAGGGCGCGCGCTCGCCGGGCCTCTTGTGCGCCGGCTCGGGAGCGAGCCGCGAGAGTTCGCGCTTCGCCAGCCGGTGCTCGACGAATGCCGTGAACCCCGTGTCGACACATTCGCGCAACCGGCGCACCCCTTCGTCGCGGCGGTCTTCGGCGAGCGCGATCTGCGCGAGGATGAAGTAGGCCTCGCAGCGCTTTTGCAGCGTGTCGTAGTCGCTGCCCTTGCCCGCGGCCTCGAGCAACTCCCGCTCCGTGAGTTCGCCGTCAAGAAAGCGCAGGCAGATGCCGGGCCACGAGCCGCGCGGGACGCCTTTCAGCGCATCGGCCACGAGTTTTTTCTCCTCGTCCACGCCGGCGCGGCGCGCCGCCAGCTCCGCCATGATCGCCAGGTAGGGATTATCTTTGTCGCCGCGCGCAGCCTCCTGAAAGCACGCCAGCGCCGCCGCAAACTCGCCGCGGCCGAAGAGATGCTGCCCCCGCGGTCCAGCTGACATCAGCCGTTCGGCGCGTTTCCCCGCCAGCTCCTGAAAGATCGCGTCCGCCTCGGTATCGCGGCCCATCGAGGAGAGGACGATGGCCTTGTCGACGAGCACGCGCGGCGCCCGCCCGAGCAGTCCGAGCGAGCGGTCCAGCTCCGTGAGCGCCGCATCGTAGGCGCCAGCCCGGCTGAGCTGCACGCCGCGGTCGTGGCGCAAGCCGCCCTCGACGCGCGGGTTTCCGCTCACGCCGCCGAGGTTGAAGTCGATCTGGGCCAGTGCGCGCTCGATCGTCTGCGCCAGAACCGGGTGGATCGTGGGGTCGCCGGTCCACGCGGCACTCGGGAGAGGATCGTCGATGCTCAGACGACCGCCGCCGGCGCGTTCGGATTCCAGCAACGCCACGAGTTCGCGCGCGTGGTCCGGCGGCACGAGCTGGCCGATCAGCTCGCGTTCACGCGCCAGATCGGGCGCCGTCGGCACGCCGCGTTGCACGCGCAGGAACCGCTGCATCATGAAAGCGATGTCGGGGCGACCCACTTCCGCGAAAAACGCCACCGACTGCTCGAGCACGGGCGTCTCGGCCGGCGCATTGCGACTCGCAATCTGCGCCCAGGCCGTCGTCAGTTCGCGACCGACGCGGCGGCGCTCGGCGTTGGCGACGAACCGCGCGGCCGAGAGCGCGTCGATCGCCTGCAACCGCTCGACCTCCGCGGCCGAGGTCGTCAAGGCCGCGTCGATCTGATCGACCACCGTTTCGCGTGACGACCGGCGCTGGCTGTAGAAGGCACGGCGCACGCGCACGTCGATCAACTCGGACAGCAGCAGCGCGTTGTCGGGCCAGATCCGGAGACGGGACCCCACGAGCGCTTCGTAGCGGTTGCAGTCTTCGACCGAATGCAACGTTGCCGTCGGGGGCAGGCCGACTCCCGGCGCCAGGAGCGTTCCGACCAGAGGCGTGCTGTGCGCGAGATAGGTGGCGCGGATGCCGGTCGGCAGCGGCAGGGTGGCCTGTGCGAGGATGAGCACGCGGTTCGCGTTCCACGCGTCGCCGGCCAGCACGCCGAGAGCGGCGAAAAGCAGCGGCAAGCTCTCGTCGGCGGCCTGCAGTTCGATCGCCGCGCCCCAGAACCGCGGGTTGCGACGCACCAGCGCGGAAAAATCAATGCGGGCAGTTTCATCGGTGAGCACCGCCTGCAGCTGCCGGCCCAGCGCCTGCACGGCGGGGAGCTGCTGCTCGTCGGCGCTCGCATAGATCGCCGAGATGTCGCGCGCACTGGTGAAAGCCACCCGCCGCAGCACCGTCGACACCTCCTCGTAGCGCGTGGACGCGACGCTCAAGGTCGCGTCCGGCCCCGACGGCACCGTCGCGCACCCGGCCAGAAGCACGACCAGCAGCAGCGCCACGAGGCCCGGAGGGCGTCGCAGCCGGGCAAACGAGTTCGAAGAAACCATGAAGGAAATGCGTCACATTGCGCGATGGCCCCGGCCGGCGCGATGGGAAAAAAGCGACGGCCCGACTGTCCGGGGCGGAGGCGCTTGCGGCCGGGGTGAGGCGCGTTAACCGAGACGCAGCCCCATGAGCTCCCATCGTTTCGTCCTGTGGTTCGCCCTTCCGCTGTTTTTGGTCGCGACCGTCTCGGCCGCCGCACCCGCGGAGGCGCCGGCCCCGCGATCACCCTGGCCGGAACTCCGGCGCGAGCACAAGCCGTGGACGCGCTGGTGGTGGCTGGGCAGCGCCGTCGATCCGGAGAACCTCACCCGCGAGCTGGAAGCGATCGCCGCCGCGGGCTTCGGCGGGGTCGAGATCACCCCGATCTACGGCGCCAAGGGCTATGAGGAGCGTTTCATTCCGTACCTGTCGCCCAAATACCTGGAGATGCTCGCCCACACCGCCAGCGAGGCGAGGCGCCTCGGACTCGCGGTCGACATGGCGACCGGCACCGGCTGGCCCTTCGGCGGCGCGCAGGTGCGTACCGACGACGCCGAGCTGAAGATCGAGCTGAAGGACGGCCGGCTCGCGCCGCGCCCGACCGGATTCCGCGTGAAGCGGGCCGCGCCCGGCGCCGAGGGCCTCGTGCTCGATCCCTACTCGGCCGACGCCTTGCGCCGCTACCTGCAGCCGTTCGATGCCGCCTTCGCGATGCTGCCTGCCGGCACGATCCACAGCCAGTTTCACGACTCGTTCGAATATACCGCGAACTGGTCGCGCGAGCTGCCCGCCCGTTTCCGCCTGATGCACGGCTATGAGCTTGCCGATCACGTTGCCGAGCTCGGCGGTAACGGGGAACCGGATACCGTTGCGCGCATCAAGGCCGACTATCGCGCCACGCTCGCCGCCCTGCATCTCGACTACGTGCAGGCCTGGGTCGACTGGTGCCACCAGCACGGGCAGGCGGCGCGCAACCAGGCCCACGGCGCGCCGGGCAACCTGCTCGATCTCTACGCGCTGGCCGACATACCCGAGACGGAGGTCTTCGGCGCCAACGCCTTTCCGATCCCCGGCTTCCGGCGCGAACCGGAGACGCTGAGCAAGAACCGGCCGCAGCCGCTGGTGAACCGCTTCGCCTCGTCGGCCGCGCACGTCGCGGGCCGTCCGCTCGCCTCCTCGGAGACGTTCACCTGGCTGCGCGAGCATTTCCAGGAGGCGCCGGCGCAAATGAAGCCGGAGCTGGATCTCCTTTTCCTCACCGGCATCAACCACGTGTTTTATCACGGCACGGCCTACTCGCCGGCCGACGCCCCCTGGCCTGGCTGGCTCTTCTACGCGTCCACGCAGCTCAACCCGCGCAATCCGCTCTGGCGCGATTTCGGCGACGGCCTCAATGCCTACATCGCGCGCGCCCAGTCGCTGCTCCAGGCCGGACAGCCCGACAACGACCTCCTGGTGTATTGGCCGATCCACGACCTCTATCATCAGGCGGAGGGTTGGGAGCGGCGCTTTTCGATGCACGGCAGTGACTGGTTGACCGATACCGCGGTCGGAACGCTCGCGCAGACACTGGTCGATCGCGGCTTCAGTTTCGATTTCGTCTCCGACGCGCAGCTCGAGCGGGCAACCTTCGACGGCCATCGCGTACGCACGGCCGGAAACGGCGCGTATTGGAACGTCATCGTTCCACCCACCGCGCACATGCCGGTCGCCACGCTGCAGCGACTGCTCGCCCTCGCCGCGGACGGGGCCGGCATCATCTTCCTCGACCGCCTGCCGGGCGATGTCCCCGGTCTCGGCCGGCTCGAGGAGCGGCGCGCGGCCTTTCGCGCCGCGCTGGCGTCGCTGGACTTTGCGGAGGCGGGCGAAGACGGCATTCGCAAGGCCCACGTCGGCAAGGGGCTCGTGGCGGTGGCTCCCGCCGCCAATTACCTCGCTGCCTCCGCGCTGTTGCGCGAACCGCTCGTGGACGCCGGCCTGCAGTTCATTCGCCGGCGTCTCGAGGAGGGAACGTTGTACTTCGTCACCAACCTCTCCGGCCGCGGCTTCGAGGGCTGGCTGCGCCTTCGCGACCCGCTTTACAGCCCCGGCCTGCAATCGATCCTGCTGCTGGACCCTCGCAACGGAGCCTATGGGCTCGCGGCGATGCGGTCGCACGACGGACCCGAGGTCCTCCTGCAACTCCAGCCCGGCGAGTCGGTCTTCCTCAAAACCTACGAGACCGCACCGGCCGCGGCCGGCGATTTTCCGGCCTGGACGTACACCCGCCCAGCCGGCGCTGCGGTGCCACTCGCCGGCGAGTGGCGCGTCACGTTTCGCTCCGGCGGGCCCGGACTGCCCCCGGCGTTCGCGACGCGCGAACTCGCTTCCTGGACCGCACGCGGTGGCGAAGCGGAACGGTTCGCCGGCACCGCACGCTACGAGAGTTCGTTTGAGCTGCCGGCGGACATCGACGCCGACGATTGGCGGCTCGACCTCGGCGAAGTGCGGGAAACGGCGCGCGTGTTCGTCAACGGAGCCGAGGTTGACCTGCTCTGGAGCGTGCCCTTCTCGGTGCGCATCGGCGCGCATCTCAAGCCCGGCTCCAACACGATCGCCGTCGAGGTCACCAATCTCGCCGCGAATCGTATCCGCGACCTGGATCGCCGCGGCGTCGCCTGGAAAAACTTTCATGAGATCAACTTCGTGAACGTCCATTACCAGCGCTTCGACGCGTCGACGTGGGCGCTCACGCCGTCGGGCCTGCTCGGACCGGTAACGCTCACGCCGCTGCGGCGGATGGCGCGATAAGCCCGAGGAACGGTGGCGCTCTTGCCGCCGTCGTTTCGTACAACCGGGCGGCAAAAGTGCCGCCCCTCCTCGGCGCCCCATTTCACCGTTGCCGTTCGCCTGCCCGCGGCTACGCCATGGGCATGTCTCAACCGAAAGACGCGTGGTCGTCTCGCCTGGGTGTTATCCTCGCCGTGGCCGGCAGTGCCGTCGGCCTGGGCAACTTCCTGCGTTTTCCCGGGCTGGCCGCGCAATACGGCGGCGGGGCGTTCATGATCGCCTACTTCACCGCGCTCCTGCTCATCGGCATTCCGATCGTGTGGGTCGAGTGGGCGATGGGCCGCCAGGGCGGGCGACTCGGCTATCATTCCACCTCCGGGATCTTTCACGCGTTGCTCAAGCGACCCTGGGCAAAATACCTCGGCGTCATCGGCTTCTTCACGCCGGTGATGATCTACATGTACTATGTGTACGTGGAGGCGTGGTGCCTCGGCTATGCGGTCAATGCCCTCTCCGGCAACCTCAGCGCCAGCGGCACCGATTTCGGCGCGTTCTTCGCCCAATTCACCGGCGTCGCCACCGACGGCGTCGCACTGCACTTTGGAGCGAACGACGTGGGCATCTTCGTCGCGATCGTCTATGTGCTGAACTTCTTTTTCATCTACCGCGGCGTCTCCAAAGGCATCGAGAAGCTCTGCAAATATGCGATGCCCGCCCTGATCGTCATCGCGTTCATCATCCTGATCCGCGTGCTCACGCTCGGTGCTCCGAACCCCGCCCGTCCCGAGCAAACCGTGCTCGCCGGCCTCGGGTTCATGTGGAATCCCGGCGAGATCAAGACCGGGCTGCTCAACCCGCAGCTGTGGCTCGCCGCCGCCGGGCAGATCTTCTTCTCCCTTTCCGTCGGCTTCGGCGTGATCATCACCTACGCGAGCTATCTGAAATCCAAGGACGACGTCGTCCTCTCCGGCCTCACCGCCGCCTCGGCCAACGAGTTTTGCGAGGTCGGCCTCGGCGGCCTGATCATCGTGCCCGCGGCTTATGTGTTTCTCGGCGCGGCCGGGATCGTCGGCCAGGGCACCTTCGCCCTCGGCTTCAACGTGCTGCCGGAGGTCTTCGCCCGCATGCCCGGCGGGCAGCTCTTCGCCTCGATCTTTTTTGTCCTCCTCTTCCTCGCTGCCATCACGAGTTCGCTTTCGATGCTGCAGCCCGGCATCGCATTTCTGGAGGAGGGCCTCGGGATCGGCCGCAAGGCCTCCGTCGCCATGCTCGGCCTCGTGACCGGCGTCGGCACCCTCTTCGTCTGGTATTTCTCCAAGGACCTGAAGGCGATGGACACCCTCGATTTCTGGGTGGGCACGCTGATGCTCTTCGTGCAGGCCACGATCCTCGTGATCGTCTTCGGCTGGGGCTTCGGCGTGGAAAAGGGCTGGAAACTCATGCACGAGGGCGCCGAGCTTCAGGCGCCCCGGTTCTACAAGTTCGTCCTCAAATATATCACGCCCGTCTTTCTGCTCGGCGTATTCGGACTGTGGTTACTCAAGAACGTCGCCGGCTGGAATTTCTCCTTCGCGAACCCGGTGTTCGAGACCAGCGGCTACGTCGCCGACCTGATCGGCGCCCAGCCCAACGGGGTCGCCCGCATGACGATCGGCTTCGTCATTGTCGTCACCGCCTTCGCCCTCGTGCTCGTACACCTCGCGGGAAAGCGCTGGGATGCGCGCACGAAAGCCGAGGCCCTCGCCTCCACGTCGGGCACCCAACCTTAACCCTCCTTCTTCTATGACAACCGGCGGCTGGATCAACCTGGTGCTCTCGGTCGGCTTCGTCACGGGACTCTTCACCTACTGCCTCATTCGCGTCCTGCGCGGCCCCGGGGCCAAGGCCGAGCACGAACTCGCGCACGTCGAGCCGATCGAGGAGGATGAAGCCGACGAACGGTGATTGGGCGGCAGAAAAGCTAAGAGCGAAGAGCTCAGAGCTGAGAGCCTGGCAGCCGGCGCTTTGCGCCGAAAATCGAAGAGGGATTGTGATTGGTCGGCTTTCCGGCTCTCAGCTTTGCATGTCCCGCTCTCAGCTTTCCCGCCCGAACCCGAGAACGCGGTTGCCACGCCGAGCCCGCAGTAGACGGAGCCCGACACGTACTTCTCGGTGCGCGCGAACGCGTTTCGCCGTTTCAGCCAGGAACCGAACATGCCGGAAAGCAGTGCGTAGCCGCTATCGGTCACGACGCCGAGCGTCGAGACCAGCGAACCGAGTACCAGCAACTGCAGCCACACCGCGCCGCGCGCGGGGTCCGTGAACTGCGGCAGGAACGCGAGGAAAAAGAGCGCCGTCTTCGGATTGAGCACCTCGACCACGATCGCCTGGCGGAAAATCGCGCCAAAGCGCGCGCGTCGCTCCGGCGCCGCCTCCGCAAACTCGGCCGCCGGCGAGAGGAGCTTCTTCACGCCAATGAAGACGAGGTACATGGCGCCCGCATATTTGACGACGGAGAACGCGAGGGCCGACGACGCGAGGACGGCGGAAAGGCCCAGCGCGGCCGCCAGCGCCTGCAGGTAATTGCCCAGGCCGATCCCGAGCACCGAGGCCATCCCCGCGCGACATCCCTGATCGACGCTGCGGGTGACGATGTAGAAAACCGCCGGGCCCGGGGTAATCACGAGAGCCAGCGCGGCGCCGGCAAAAAGGACCAGTTTCGTAGGATCGAGAATCATGGGAATTCAGGGCGGATTGTTTGGATTTACGGCGTCGGGCCGTCGCGGCGCATCCCAAGCCGGGGCAACGCGGGAAATCATTCGGCGGTGAACTTGTCTCCGTGGCTGCGAGGCATCGAGACGACGAGGAAATGCACATCTTCCGTGGACTCATTTCTCAGCTGATGCGCGACGCCCGGAGGAATCTCCAGACCCTCGCCCGCGCGTAGCACGATCCTTACTTCGGCCAGCGCCATCACCGCTTCGCCCTTCACGACGTAGAAAAACTGCCGCGAGGTCTTGTGATAGTGCATCACTTCCGCGCCGCCCGGGGGCACGCGTTCCTGGATGACGCTCAAATCGTCCCGCTTGAGCAGGTGCCAGCCGTCGCTTACACCGCCCCACCGGTAATGCTCGGCCGTCGCCGTGCTCGTCTTGGTGGGCGGTTTGTCCGTGGCGGCAGACTTTGGCATGGGCTCGGGAGTGGCGGTTTGCGCAAACAAGGCGCTCGAGCACGCAAGCACCAGGAGAAGGCTGCGAATGATCATGGGCACGGTAAAGCAGGTCGCGTGACAGAGCGACCACAGTGCGTACGAAACCCGCTCGGCACAGATTCGAGCCGGTTGCCACGCTCCCACGAGCCGCTAGGCATCGCCGTCCCCATTGGGCGCGGGACGCTCGATCTTCCCGCGCCGCTGGAGCCACCACGCGATTAGCCAGCAGAGCAGCGCCCACGCCGTCCCTGCCGACCAGCCCGCGAGCACATCGGTCGGGTAGTGAACCCCCAAATACACCCGGCTCACCCCGATCAGAAACGTCAACAACATGGCGGCGTGCACAAAGTAGATCTTTTCCCGCCGCCGTGCGACGATCTGCCCGAGCAGCGACCCGAGCGTGAGATAGATGACCGATGAAACCATCGAGTGGCCGCTGGGGAAACTCGCCGAAGACTCCTCCATCAGGTGCGGCACCACATCGGGCCGTTCGCGTCCAAACACCTCCTTGAGCCCATCGCTGAGCAACCATCCGCCAAGGCTGGCGACGAAGACGAAGAGGGCCGCCCCATACTGGCGCCGCAGGAGGAGAAACCCGAGCACGAGCAACACCATCAATGTGAGCACCGCGGCGCTGCCGAGCGCCGTCACGTCGCGCGCCACCTCCGGCAGCCAGCCCGGCCCCACGCCCCGCGCCAGGTCGCCGGGCTGGCGGAAGGCCCGGAGTATCCTGGCCTCGGTCTCGACATAGTCGCCTTCCGGCGCGTCGTCGGCCAGTTCGACGAACACCCACAGCGACGTGCAGAGCGCCGCCAACGCGACCAGGAGCACGAAGCCACTCCAACCCGCCTGCCGCCACCGCCCGATGAGCTGCAAAATCATCGCGCTCATGAAGTCGTCATCCCGGCCGGCCCGCAAGTACCGCCTCGCCGCGGCCACTCCCCCGGGACCTTTGCAAAGGTTCGCAACCCGATTCCTCGGCCAACGGGTGTGCAGAGGTTCGACATCACGCCGCTTTCTGCCACGGTATATTCACGCTCGGGACCGGCGCGAGACACCCCTCGCCGGCAGTCCCGCCACCTCCCCCCACTCCCCATGCCCGCCATCCTTTGCTGCACCGACGGCTCTGGCTACGCGCGGAGCGTCTACGATCATAGCGTCTGGGCTGCGCGACGCACCGGTGCAGCCCTCCATATTCTGCACATGCTCGAGCACGTCGAACAACTCGCGAATGCCGACGTCAACAGTGCCGTCGGCATCGACGTCAACAGCGCGTGGCTGAATGAAATGGTCGCGCTGGACGAGGCCCATGCGCAGGTGGCGCAGGCCCGCTCGCACGCCATCCTCGAGGAAGCCAGGCAGCACCTCGACGCCGCGGGAATCACCGGGGCGGGCGTCGAACAACAGCACGGCGCGCTGGCGGATTCGATCGAGCGGTTCGAGGCGCCCGGTGATCTTGTCGTCATCGGCAAGCGGGGCGAACACGCCGACTTCGGCCGGCGTCATCTCGGCAGCAATCTCGAGCGCGTGATCCGCCACTGCCGCTGTCCGGTGCTCGTCGCCCCGCGAGCCTTCCAGCCGATCGAGCGCGTCCTGATCGCCTTCGACGGCGGCCCGAGCGCCAAAAAGGCGATCGCACACGCACGCGAGCAGCCCCTGCTGCGTGGGCTGCCCCTCCACCTCCTGAGTGCCGGCTCCCCCAGGCCCGCCGCCGCCGCGGAGCTGGAGGCCGCTCGTATTCAACTTGTGAATGCAGGTTACTCCGTGACCGCCGAAACGCTTCCAGGCAGCCCCGAGACAGTGATTGCCGGGGCCGTCCGGCGCCTGAATGCCGGGCTCCTCGTGATCGGCGCCTATCGCCACTCGCGCCTCCGCCACCTGATCGCCGGCAGCACCACCACCGCACTCCTGCGGAGCGAACGGCTCCCGCTCCTCGTGTTTCGCTGAGCGGGCGGCAGCCGCCTTCGGGCCGAAGCTGACGCACCGCGCCACCTCCGACAGTCGCCATGCAGAACCGGTAACAGGCTCGCGTTCGTCCGCGCTCTCGCTGCCGCGCTTGCCTTCCTTCCCCCGCGTCGGAAACTTCCGGCCAGCACCCGCCTGCATGCCGAATCCCGCCCCCGATGATCTCGCCGGCGCCCTCGCCTTTCTCCGCGAGGCCGAACGGCTCAAAAACGTCCTGCGCACCTCCTGGACCTCGGGCGGCCAGCCGGAGAGCACCGCCTCGCACACCTGGCGGCTTTGCCTTATGGCGCTCGTGTTCGAGCGAAACATCCCCGGGCTCGACTGGGGCCGGCTCATCAAGATCTGCATCATTCACGACCTCGGCGAAGCGATCCACGGCGACATCCCCGCGATCCATCAGCAAGCGGGCGCGCCCAAGGCCGCCCAGGAGCGGCGGGATCTGCTCACGCTGGTCGCCCCGCTGCCGGAGTCCCTTCGCGACGAGATCGTGTCATTATGGGACGAATACGAGGCGGCCGCCACGCCCGAAGCACGCGTCGCCAAGGCGCTCGACAAGCTCGAAACGCTCCTGCAGCACAACCAGGGAGCAAACCCGCCCGACTTCGACTACGGCTTCAACCTCGGCTACGGCCGCAAGTTTACCGATGCCGTGCCGCTCGCCGCCGAGATCCGCAAAGTAATCGACGAGGAAACCCGCCGGAAGGCGGCACACGCGACATCCCGACCGGCCTAGCGGCGGCCGGGCTCCAGCATCAGCCCGAGCACTTCGCGCTCAGCTTGCTGCCAATCGTCCCGATCCTTCGCGCGGTCGTGTTCGTGACGCTGCGAAAGTTCGTCTGCGCGCCGCGCGATGCGCAGCTCCAGTTGCACCAAATCGTTTTCGAGCTGGAGGTCGGACTTTTCTGTCGGATACGGGAGCGAAGTCATGACCATGCAGGATGTTTGAGGTTGAGAAAAAACCTCGGCTGCTTGCCGAACGAACCGGAGGCAAAGTGTGAAGGCTCCCGCCATTTTCTCAACTCCCGCCGGCAACATTCAGGCAACGATTCCGCGATCGCGGCATTGATGGGGATCATTAGTCGCTGCCGCACGAGATTCCCGCGCAGCGCGGTGCGCCCGCGAGCCGTGTTGGCGGGCGTCGAAAGGCCGTGCGCAGGGCGGTTTCTGTGGATCGAAGGCCACCCCCGCGTCCCTCCGCGAATCGGTCACCAGTCGGCGAGCGCGCGGCCCGCGAGCTCCGGGACTTCGGCCGGCCCCGGGCTCGGAATCGCGAGCACCTGCACGCGGCCCGACGCTCCGGCCGGCGTGCTCGTGGTCACAACCACGCGTCGCAAGCCCGGGTTGGGTGCGTCGTAGGGCTGGCGCGGCGCGGAAACATCTTCGACGGAGATTTTTGCCTCAGCGGGACTCAGGACACGCAGCCGGAGCGCCTGCCCTGACTGGCGGAGCGTCACGTCGCGACCCTCCACCACCGCGTCGGCTTGGGTGAGCCATTGCCAGGCGACCGCGACGGGCTTCTCGCCGGCCACCCATTCGTCCTGAACGAGGACGTTGCGATCGGTGAGCAGCGCGATGCCACGCCGGGCGGAGGCGACATGCTCCGAGTAAAGGCTGCCCAAATCGACCACCGCGCGCCGGGCCGCCCCGTCGCCGACGAAACGCTCGATGGTGCCGGCGCCTGCGACCTGCTGCGGAGCGCCGTTGAAGCGGATCACATTGTGCGCCTCCGCCCCGAGCCGGAACACCTGCCAGCGCTCCGCATCCTGGGCGCGCCCAAAAACGTGAATGCCCTTGGATTCGAGCGATTCGTACTCCTGCAGCCCGGGATCGACCGCCCAGCGCACGCCATTCGCTTCGAGAATAAACGAGCCCACGTCCATGTGCGCATGCGACGCCGCAGGCGTACCGCCTTTCACGCCGACGTACACGGCGTTCGGATCGCCCCACGCCGAGCGAAACAACGCGACCGGATTACCGCCGCGCCCCAACCAACTCAGCGGAGGCGTCTTCACGGCACCGGGGTGCGTCGATCCCGCGGTGGACTCGGGTCGCCACCAGACCAGCGCCAGCGTGAGCAACCGGTAAACCTCATCACCGTCGCCGAACTCGTAACGCTCCAAAAGCGAATCGAGATGCTCGAGGTCAAAACGCAGCAACTCGGGCCGCCGCTGCTGCCGGGCGAACCAGAACAGCGCAACCAGGAGCGGCCGCCGCTCCCGGGCATCGGCGTAACTGAAGAAGCGCGCGGTCGGCGTGGTGACTTGGGCGATGTAGTCGGCGGTCGCCATGAAGCCCGGCGCCGCGTCCAGCCCCTCGGTGCGACCGAGCGCACTCTGGAGCAGGTCCACGAGGATCACGTGAAACGTCGTGCCGTAGTTCCAATACATCGGCCCTTCGGGATAAGCTCCGTCGGGGGCGTAGGCCGCCGCTGCCCTCGGGAGGTTGTCCACCGCACGCTGGGTAATGGTGCGGGCGAGCGCGGGCTCCGCGTCGGCCACGGCGAGCGCGCCCGCGACCAGACCCGCATGGCAAACCTGATTCCAATTGTTGGTGCCGGAGATCCAGTGAAGCTCGCCCGGGGGACCGTCGATCGACGGTCGCAGTCCCTTTTCGACGATGGCCCTGGCGACGAGTGCGCGGTCCTCCGCGCTCAGCTGATCCTGGAGCCAGTCATAGCCGATCGCGAGAGCGAGCGTCATCTCGGCGGTGTCGAGAAAGTGACTCGTGTTCCAATCCTTGAACGCCGCCGCGGCACGCATCTCCGTCGCCGCGCGATCCACATACCGCGCGTCGCCGGACATCCGCGCCACGAAGGCCAGCGTGAGCACGCGTTCCTGGCAGCGCCGCGATTGGCCGAGCAGGCGCCGTCCGACTTTTTCATGCCGCACCGGCGGCTCGTTCAAAAAGGCGTCGGCCTTCCTGCGCAAGGCGGCGTAGAGGCGGATCGACGTCGGGTCGGTCTCGACCTGGCGGCGCAATTCCTCGAAACGTTCCGCGTTCACGAGAAGTCGCGGGTGCGGTGGCAGCGTTTCGAAAAGCGCCGGTGGCAGCGCGGCGGTGGCGGGCCCGACGAGCAGGGCGGCGAGACTGAGCAGTGCGACCACACGCAGGGCCGCTCGGGAGCGGAAGGGCAGTTCCATGGGTAACGGGCGCCGCGTCTGCCAGCCTGGCCGTGGGGCGAGCGTTGTGCGATGGCGGCGGCCGGCGTCGAACCAACCGGCCCCGCCCGCGACCGGCGAGCAGAATTTCGCCGCCAGCTCGAAACCGGCGGGGGCGATTGAAACTCCCCGGCTCCGGCGAAATAGTGCGCGCATGACGATCTCCACCGTGAACCCGGCGACCGACGAAACCGTCCACACTTATCCGTTGATGGAAGCGCCGAAGGTGCGCGCGGCGGTGCAGGCGACGCACGCGGCGTTCCTCCGCTGGCGCCGGGTGCCGATGAGCGACCGTGCGTCGCATCTGCGCGGCGCCGCGAAGCTGCTCCGCGAGCGCGCGGCGGAGTTTGCCCGCTTGATGGCCGTGGAGATGGGCAAGCCGGTGACGGCCGGGCGCGCCGAGGTCGAAAAGTGCGCCTGGGTCTGCGACTATTTCGCCGATCGCACGGAGGAATTTCTGCGCCCCGAGCCGGTCGCCACCGATGCGACCCGCAGCTTTGTCACCTTCCAGCCTCTCGGGGTCGTCCTCGCGGTGATGCCGTGGAATTTTCCGTTCTGGCAGGTGTTCCGTTTTGCCGCGCCGGCCCTCATGGCCGGCAATGCCGCGCTCCTGAAGCACGCGTCGAACACCGTCGGCTGCGCGCTGGCGATCGAGGAGATTTTCAAAGCGGCGGGATTTCCCGCGGATCTCTTCCGCACGCTCGTGATCGACAGCTCGCGGGTGCGGACCGTCATCGCGAATCGGCACGTGGCGGCCGTCACCCTCACCGGCAGCGTGGAGGCCGGGCGCGCCATCGCTCAAACGGCCGGACGCCAGTTGAAAAAAACGGTCCTCGAACTCGGCGGCAGCGATGCCTACCTCGTGTTGGAGGACGCCGACCTCGCCCAAGCGGCAGCGACCTGCGCCACGAGCCGCCTGATCAATTCCGGCCAAAGCTGCATCGCGGCGAAACGTTTCATCGTGGTCGAGCCGGTGCGCGCGGAGTTCGAACGCCTGCTGGTCGACGCGATGCGTGCGGCAAAGATGGGCGACCCGCTGGACGAAACGACGACGCTCGGACCGCTCGCGCGTCGCGATCTGCGCGACGACCTGCACGCGCAGGTGGAGGGGAGTCTCCGCAAAGGCGCCCGTTGCCTGCTGGGCGGGACGATGCCGGAAGGCAAAGGCGCCTTTTATCCACCCACGGTGTTGACGGAGGTCCGCAAGGGCATGCCGGCATTCGACGAGGAGCTCTTCGGCCCCGTCGCAGCCATCGTTCCCGTGCGCGATGAGGCGGCCGCGATCGCCGCCGCCAACGACTCCGCCTTTGGCCTCGGCGCGGCGGTGTTCACCGGCAACGTCGAGCACGGCACCCGCATCGCCGCCGAGGAGATCGCGGCCGGCTCCTGCTTCGTCAACGAGCTCGTGAAGTCGGATCCCCGACTGCCCTTTGGCGGGATCAAACACAGCGGCTACGGACGCGAACTCTCCCACTACGGCCTGAAGGAATTCGTCAACGTGAAGACGATCTTCGTGAAATAGGTGGGGCTCGACACCAGGCGGGCCGCCGCAGGCCGCGCTTGCGGGCGGTAGCGCGGCGCTTCCGCCCGCGCTCGTTGCGCATCCAAGCCCGGGCTGAAGTTCCGCGCTCAGTCCCCCCGGACGGAAGGGCATCCCGGCCCGGGAAGCGCGATATCGGTGCGACTATATCTTTCTGGAAACCGAACCCTTGCGTCTGAGCACGCACGCCAATACATTCTTACAAGCATCCAGCTTGACCTCCCTTTCCAATCGCTGCTCGCTCCGTGCTGTCCTGGTGGTGCACAGCCTTCGGGCGTCCTCGCGATGCCCGTCCGGGTTTCCTTTCGGTCGCCGGACTGTATTCCCCTCCCATCCCCTACCGCAGCCATGATCTGCCTCCAACATCCCCTGCTCCGCCGTTGCCTGACGCTGTTGCTTTGTGCGCTGGCGCCGGCCCTTCGCCTGACCGCCCTCGAGGGCTTCCCGAACTTCCGGTTCGAGCGGGTCGCGATCGATCCCGCCACCGTGACTTACAACCCGACCGGAGAATTCATCTTCCCCTCGGTGATCAAGGCCGCGGACTATTTCGCCAATCCGCTCGGGACCTACTACCTGTACTACGCGCCCCACAACAACCCCGGCGGCATTTGTATGGCTTACGCCAATACGCTCGAGGGGCCCTGGACCGAATACAACGCGAATCCCCTCATCCCGAACGCCTGGCCGCCTCATTACAGCGTGGCCCACACGTCCTCTCCGCACGCTTTCTGGAACCGCGAGGCGCACAAGCTCTACCTGTACTTTCACGGCGAAAACGACATCACCCGCGTTGCCTCGTCGACCGACGGCATCCACTTCACCTACGAGCGGGCGTGCCTGACCCGGGCGGACTTCGACAATGTATCCGAAATCTCCTACGCACGGGTCTTCGAATACACGATCCCCTCGAAAAACAACAAATACTCGATGCTGGTGATGTGTAACTACGGGTCGAATCCCGGCAGGCGCGGCATCTATCTCGCGTGGTCCGACGATTGCCTGCACTGGACGACGCAGCGCACCGCGGTGATCACGCCGACCGCCGCCGAGGGCGGCCAGCTCTCCGGCCCGCATTTCTTTCCCTGGCAGGGAAAATATTACGTGGTGTTTCATGGCAGCTCCGGCGACATGCACATCGCGGAGGTTGGCCCGAATTTTGAAACCGAGACGCGACTCGGCGTGTTTTACGATTCGATGATCGACCCGCCCGACAACAGCCGGGCGGCGGCACCGGCCTTCTACACCGTCGGCGAGACGATGTACATGTTTTATGAAGCGGGCCGGCGCAGCGGCACCAAGATCGCGATGGCAAAATCGGCCCTCGTCCTGCCCGAAGCGCCCACCCGGCTGGCCGCGACCGCGCGCAACAGCGTGCAGATCGACCTCACTTGGAAGGATCAAGCCTCGAACGAACTCGGATTCAAAATCGAGCGCGCCAGCGCGCCGAAGGGTCCATTCGTCACGGTCGGAACCACGGATGCCAATGCGAGTTCCTATTCGGACCACGGGCTTTCCGGCGAAGTCACCTACTACTATCGCGTGCGTGCATTCAACGGCATGGGCGACTCCGACAGCTCGAATGTCGATAAACTCACGACGCCTGCGGGCGGCGCCACGCTGAGGTTGTATTCGGTCGCGGCGCACGATGGCTGGGTGACGGAGACGGCGGTGGACAGCAACCAGGGGGCGTCCGGGAGCGGATCCTCGCTGCGCACCGGCGACAGCGCCGACAAACAACTCAAGGCGTTCGTTTCCTTCGACACGTCGGCGATTCCAGAGGGCGCCACCGTGATATCGGCGACCCTGCGCGTGAAGAAATCCGGCAGCAGCGGCAGCAACCCGTTCGACACCCTCGGCCTTTGCCACGTCGATATCAAAGGGGGCAACGGGTTCGGCGACTCACCGGCGCTGGCTGGCGCCGACTTCCAAGCCGACGCGGACGCGACCCAAGTCGCGCAGCTCGCCGCGCCGACGGTCGGCAACGGCAATATCTCCACCGGCACGCTGAACGAGACCGGCCGCAGCCACGTCAACCCGGCCGGCTTCACGCAACTGCGGATCTACTTCTCAACCAAACACGACGCTGACGGCGGCAACGATTACCTGAGCTGGTACTCCGGCGAAGCCGCGACGGAGGCCGATCGCCCGACGCTGGAAGTGTCGTATCTCAACTGAACGTTCTGCGACGCGTCGGAAAGCGTTGGCCGAGGGCGTTCGAAAAAGCGCTGCACACGCCGTGTCGGGAGTTCGCCCTCGGCGGCCGCCGGTGGTTAGCGTCGCTGCTCGCCTCCCACCGGCGGACCGAGGTGCTTTGTGCGATCAAGAGTAAGCATGGCCGATGCCAGCCACGGGCTGCGCCTGACGATAGCGCAAAAGTGGCCGCCGAGGCGGCGTGGCGGCCGAACCGCCGGCGGGCTAGTTGCCCACGGCCGGCGCGGGTTTCCGGGCCGCGACCGCGGCAACGTCTTCCTTGGGCACGAAGACGAGCGAGGCGGAATTCAGGCAATAACGCAGGCCCGTCGGGCGCGGTCCGTCGTCAAACACGTGGCCAAGATGCGCGTCACAGCGCGCGCACAAGATCTCCTCGCGCACCATGCCGTGGCTGCGGTCGACCTTGGTCACGACGTTTTCCTCGGCGAACGGCGCATAAAAGCTCGGCCAGCCCGTGCCGGAGTCGAACTTCGCGTCCGACCGAAACAGGGGCAGGCCGCAGCAAATGCACGTGTAGATGCCAGGCTTCTTGTGGTCGTGAAACACGCCGCAAAACGGCCGCTCGGTGCCCTTGCCGCGCGCGATCTGAAACTGTTCGTCGGTCAGTTGCGCGCGCCACTCCGCGTCGGCTTTCACCACGCGCGGCGTGGAAAACGTATCAGACGGGCGGCCTTTTTCGTCAGTCCAGCGAACAGTGATCATGGCGGGTTCGGAAGCGGTTTTCGGCGCCGCGCGAAGCAACATCGCGAGCGCGGTGAACGAGGCAAAAGCGAGGAAAACAAAGGTGCGGCGAATGGGCATGGCGGGCGGTGGTTCGACGGTATGAGCCCGCCGGGCGCGGTCAAATTCCCGGCTCGCCCGCGCCTTGCAGGGTCGGCCCGGGGCCGGCCCTGCAGTGAAGCGGCGACTTCGCGCCGGCTCAGACCTTGGCCGCGATCAAGTCGTCGATCGAGTCGCTGTCGGTGTTGACGTCGGCGAAGAGCCAGGTCGACAGGTAGCGCTCGGTGCTGGACGGAATGATGGCGACGATCTTCTTGTCCTTGTTTTCCGGACGCTTCGCGAGTTCGAGCGCGGCCCAGATGATCGCGCCCGAGGAGATGCCGACCGGAATGCCATCGAGCTGGTTGACCTGCTTCGAGATCGGACCGGAATCGGCCTCCTTCACGCGGATCACCTCGTCGTAAATCTTGGTGTTGAGCACCGGCGGCACGAAGCCGGCGCCGATGCCCTGCAGCTTGTGCGGACCCGGCTGGCCGCCGGAAAGAACCGGGGACGCGTCGGGCTCGACCACGACAATCTTCACGCCCGGCTTGCGCGCCTTGAGCACCTCGCCGACGCCGGTGACCGTGCCGCCAGTGCCCACGCCCGCGACCACGATGTCGACCTGGCCGTCGGTGTCGCGCCAGATTTCTTCCGCGGTCGTCTTGCGGTGGACCTCCGGGTTCGCGGGATTGGCGAACTGCTGGAGAATGACGCTGTTCGGGATCTGCTTGTTGATCTCCTCGGCCTTGGCGATCGCCCCCTTCATGCCCTTCGGCCCCTCGGTGAGGACGAGCTTGGCGCCGAGAATCTTCAGCAGCTTGCGGCGCTCGATGCTCATCGTCTCGGGCATCGTGAGGATGAGCTTCAGGCCCTTGGCCGCGGCGACAAACGCCAGGGCGATGCCCGTGTTGCCCGACGTCGGTTCGATCAGAACGGTGTCCTGGTTGATCTTTCCGGATTTCAACGCGTCATCGATCATCGAGAAACCGATGCGGTCCTTCACGCTGGACAGCGGGTTGAAGAACTCGAGCTTGAGGATCACGTCTCCGAGGGCGCCGTGGGCGGCGGCCGTGCGCTTCATGCGCACCAGCGGGGTATTGCCAATCGTGGTGGTGATGTCGTCGTGGATACGAGCCATAATTGTTTATTTTGGTTAACTTAGTAAGGATACTCGGCGCGCCTTCGTTCGGCAAATCTCAAATCGCGTAATCTTCGGCGAAGACGCGGCTGCGGCGGACGCGTAGAAGCACGGTGTCGTCGACGGCGAGGGCGAGTTCGTCGAACAGCGGGCGCGGCAGCTCCACGTCGATGAACTCGTTTTCGCCGCGGCGGCACGTGACGCGGGCGACCGGCCCCGCGCTGTGGATGCCGCGCACGGTCGCGACCTCGCCTTCTGCGCCCACCCGGAAGCGCACGATCTCCAGCTCGTGCGGGCGCACGTAGGCGATGGCCGCATCCGCAAACGGTGCGGCCGAGCCGTCTGCGGACCCGCGCCACGGGAGCTGGAGGCGGTTCACGTTCCCAAGAAACTGATACACGAACGGCGAAGCGGGATGATCATAAACCTCCTGCGGCGTACCGACCTGCTCGACGCGGGCGTTGTTCATGATCACGACCTCGTCGGCGATCTCGAGCGCCTCCTCCTGGTCGTGCGTGACAAACAGCGTCGTGAGGTGGACCTCCTCGTGAAACTGGCGCAGCCAGCGGCGCAGCTCCTTGCGGACCTTGGCATCGAGCGCGCCGAAGGGCTCGTCGAGCAGCAGCACCTTCGGCTCGACCGCGAGGGCGCGGGCGAGCGCGATGCGCTGGCGCTGGCCGCCGGAAAGCTGGCTCGGGAAGCGTTTCGCGAGATCCTCGAGCTGGACCAGTCGGAGCAGGCGATGCACACGCTCGGCGATCTCGGCCTTGTCGGGCCGCTCGCGGCGGCGGCGCACTTTCAGGCCGAAGGCGATGTTGTCGAACACCGTCATGTGCCGGAACAGCGCGTAGTGCTGAAACACGAAGCCGACGCCGCGCTTGCCGGCGCGCACGTTGGTCACGTCCTCGCCGTGAAACTGGATGCTCCCGCTGCCGGGATCGGCCTGCTCGAGCCCCGCGATGATGCGCAGCAGCGTCGTCTTGCCGGAGCCCGACGGGCCGAGAAGCGCGACCAGTTTGCCGCTCGGCACGTGGAGATCGACCCCCGCGAGCGCCTGGTAGCTGCCGAAGGTCTTGGTGATGTGGTGAACCTGAATGCCCATGATGGAGATCTCCGATCGGCTGGCGCAGTGCGCCCTAGTCGAGACGCGACTGCTTGTGGCGCCACTCGATGAACGTCTTCAAGACCAGCGTGATCATCGCGAGCAGCGCGAGCAGCGAGGCGACGGCGAAGGCCGCCACGAAGTTGTATTCGTTGTAGAGGATCTCGACGTGCAGCGGCATGGTGTTGGTTTCGCCGCGGATGTGTCCGCTCACGACGGATACGGCGCCGAATTCGCCCATCGCGCGGGCGTTGCACAGGATCACGCCGTAGAAGAGGCCCCACTTGATGTTGGGCAGCGTGACGCGCCAGAACGTCTGCCAGCCGCTCGCGCCGAGCGTGAGGGCGGCGTATTCCTCGTCGCTGCCCTGCGCCTGCATCAGCGGGATGAGCTCGCGCGCGACGAAAGGGAACGTGACGAAGATCGTCGCCAGCACGATGCCAGGCACGGCAAAGATGATCTTGATGTCGTATTCATTGATCCATGACCCAAGCCACGGATGATCGCCGGCCTCGAGATACGGGCCGAGCCAGCCCTGCGCGCCGAAGAGCAGAACGTAGATCAGGCCGGAGATGACCGGCGAGACGGCGAACGGCAGGTCGATCAGCGTCGTCAGGAGGCTCCTGCCCCGAAAGTCGAACTTCGCGACCGCCCAAGCCGCGGCGACGCCGAAGACGAGGTTGGCCGGCACGGCGATCGCCGCGGTGATCAGCGTGAGCTTGATCGCCGCAAGCGCGTCGGGCTCGACGAGCGCCGCAAAATAGGCCGCGGCGCCCTTTCGTAACGCCTCCGTGAATACCGATACGAGCGGAAGCACGAGAAAGAACCCGACGAAGAGGAGCGCGGCCGTGATCGCGGTCCACCGCGCCCAGGCAGGATCCTGCGTGGCGCGCGGCGCCGCATGGGGGGCGGGGCGCCGGGCGGCGAGAGGGGTGGCGATCGCGGAGGCCATGGGACGGAATTGATGAGTTACGATTGATGATGGATGACCGGCCGTTCGACCGCAGTCGGATCCTCGCGCAGTACAGTCTGGAAATCGCACCTCACAGCTTATGGTGCCGGCGGCTCCATTTCTGGAGCAGGTTGATGACGAGCAGGAGGACGAACGACGTCACGAGCATGACCACCGCGAGCGCGGTGGCGCCGCGGTAGTCGTATTGCTCGAGCTTGGTGATGATCAGCAGCGGCACGATCTCGGTGCGCATCGGCATGTTGCCCGAGATGAAGACGACCGAACCGTATTCGCCAAGGGCCCGGGCAAACGCCAGCGCGAAGCCGGTGAGCAGCGCCGGCACAAGCTCGGGCAGGATCACGCGCGTCACGGTCTGCCAGCGGGTCGCGCCGAGCGTCGCCGACGCCTCCTCGAGCTCCGGCTCGAGTTCTTCAATCACCGGCTGCAGCGTGCGCACGACAAACGGCAGGCCGATGAACGTCAGCGCGACGAACACTCCAATCTCGGTGAACGCGACCTTCACGCCGAGCGGCTCGAGCCACTGCCCCACCCAGCCGTTGCGCGCGTAGAGCGCGGTGAGCGCGATGCCCGCGACCGCCGTCGGCAGCGCGAACGGGAGGTCGACGAGCGCATCGACGACGCGCCGTCCCGGGAACCGGTAGCGCACGAGCACCCACGCGAGCACGCAGCCGCCGAGGGCGTTGAGGAGCGCGGCAGCGGCCGACGCGCCAAAGCTGAGCCGGTAGGCCGCGAGCACCCGCGGGGACGCCACGGCCTCGACGAACTGCGCCCACGTGAGTCCCGCGGTCTTCAGAAACGTGGCGGAGAGCGGCAGCAACACGATCAGGCTGAGGTACAGCAGCGTGAAGCCGAGCGAGAGCCCGAAGCCGGGCAGGACGGAGCGTTGCAGACGGGCGGTGCTCATCACAAGTCGGCGGCGTAGCTGAGGAAGCGGCGGTATTCGGCGAGGATTGCGTGCAGGGCCGTGCGCCCCGCCGTCGCCTGGCGCTCGAGCGGTGCGAGCGCCGGTGTCTCGAAGATGATCTCGAAGGGCAGCGGATCCTGATCCGGCGGCGGCGAGAGCACCCCTTTGTAACACGCGTCAATCACGCCCTCGCGCGCGGCGAAGCCATCGATCACCACCCCCATGTTGCGCGGCAGGAAACGCTCGGCGGCCAGCAGCGCGGGGCGCAACAGGTTCTCGTTGAAAAAACGTCCGAGCGCGTAGCCGTAGAGACCGTCGCTCGTGTCGTCCGCATGCAGCGCGATGATGCCGTCGAAACGATGGGCGCGCAGCTCCCGCTCGACGATGTGCACCTCCGGCTGCTCGGAGCTGTGCCAGAACTCGCGATTGAGGTCGCGGCCGGCGCGGTTGTGCCGGGTGCCGTCCTCGTACCCGGTCGGGTTGCACACCGGATACACGACGATGTCGTAGCCCGTCGCGCGTTCCGGCTCGCGCAGCAGGTCTTCCAGGAACTCCACCGCTGCGAGGCAGCCGGCCGGCTCGTCGCCGTGCACGCCGGCAAACACCGCGATGCGCTTGGTCGCCATCGCCGGATGCTCCGGACCGGAGAACATGAACCGCGGCAGGCCGTAGCGCCGGCCGGCGTGCGCGAACACCCCGGCCATCGAACCGATCAGGCCGGCGTGATCCTCCGTCCACTCGAGGAGCGGACGCAGCAGCCCACGGAGATCGTTTGCGGCGGGTGCAGAGGCCGGCGTGGTTTTGGTCGGGAATTGCAGCATGGCGTATGAGTCAGAGTTCCAGATTACTGCTTCGGATGGATCTGGTCGAACACTCCGCCGTCGGCGAAGTGGACCTCCTGAGCCTGCCTCCAGCTTCCGAAAACCTCTGCGACGGAAAAAAGCACCAAACGGGGAAACTTGTCCGCGTGGCGCGCCGCCACCGCGGGGTCCTGCGGCCGGAAGTGATGTTTCGCCGCGAGCTCCTGGGCCTCCGGGCTGTAGAGATATTCCAAATACGCCCTGGCGGCTTCCTCCGTACCACGCTTGGCGACGTTCCTGTCGACCCACACGACGGGGTTGTCGGCCCGGATGCTGACCGACGGCACGATCCGTTCGAATTGTCCGCCGTTCAGTTCCTTTCCAATGAGCGCAATCTCGTTTTCGAACGTAAGCAACACGTCGCCGATGTCGTGTCGGGCGAAGCTCGTCGTCGCGCCGCGGCTGCCGGTGTCGAGGATCGGCACGCGCGCGAAGAGCTTCTGCACGAACTCGCGCGCCGTCGCGTCGCTGCCGCCCGGCCGGCGCCGCGCGTAACCCCACGCCGCGAGATAGCTGTAGCGCCCGTTGCCCGAGGTTTTCGGGTTGGGAACGACCACCGCCACGTCGTCGCGCACGAGGTCCGGCCAGTCGTGGATGCCTTTCGGATTCCCCTTCCTCACGAGGAAGAGGATCGTCGACAGGTACGGGACGCTGTCCTGCGGCAGGCGCGTCGCCCAGTCCGCGGACACGAAGCCGGCCGTCGCCAGTTGATCGATGTCCAGCGCCTGATTCATCGTGACGACGTCGCCGCCGAGTCCGTCGATCACCGAGCGGACCTGCTTCGAGGAGCCGCCGTGCGACTGGTTGATCGTGATTTCGCCGCGCCCCATCGCCCGCCAGCGCGCCGCGAAGGCGGCATTGTAATCCTTGTAGAACTCGCGGGTGGCGTCGTAGGAGACGTTGAGGAGCGTCGTCGTCGCAGCATGGATACCGCCGGCGAAGACGGTCAGGACGCCAGCGAGGAAGATAAACCTGCGGGATACCATGACTTCAGAGGTGTTGAGCGTAAGCTTGCAGGCCGCGGTAGCGCAGGACGAAGCGCTTGAGGATGGAAGCCACGGCCTCGCGGTGCAGCTCGGCGTTCCAGGCGGCGGGAATCCGCAGGGTCAGCTCGAAGGGCTGCACCGGCAGGTCGTCGGCGATCGAAAGCGGTCCGTCGCCGGTGCGCGCCGTCGGCGGCTCCGACTCCCACGCCACGGGCAGCGGATCGATCTCATCGGAGGTGATGAGCTCCACGCCGGGCGAAATCGCGCCGATCACCTCCGTCGCCCCGCGCAGCCGCACGGTCACATGATCGTCGAACGACGCCGACTCGAGCCGCACGAAACCGTGATAGGCGCGCAGCCGCGCGTCCTTGTTGAGCAGATCGAGTTCGGGCTCGGCCGTATGCGCCCAGTGTGCCGTCGCAAGCGCGCGGTCTTCGCCGAGGCCGAGCACATCGATCAGCGGGAAAAATGACAGGTGCAGGCCCTGGCCGATGTCGGGCGAGAGCGCGAGTCGCTCGACGAAGCGCAGCAACGCGAGCGTACCCCGCAGGTCGCGCTTGGCGAAGCCGGTATAGAACGCGAGCCGCAGCGACTCCTCCGACGTGTGCGGGCCGAAGTAGACGAAACGCGGCAGGTGATGAGGGTGGGCCTTCGTGTAGAATGGCCCGAGCGGCGACGCGAAGACAAACCGGGAGCGCTGCACAAGGCCGTAGAGCGACGACAACTGCCCGGCGAATGCGGCCGACAGCGTGAGGGTCGCGGAGGGCGGCGGCAGCGCGCGGGCGACCGTCGCGAAACGGGAGGAAATCTCCGTACTCATGAAGGGATTCGGTTGGCGGTCGGAGCGGGTCACGCGTTTCGCGCGGCGGCTGTCAGAAGCGCCGCGCCGCGTGGCTGCGCCGGTCCGGTCGTTGGCTTATTTCTTCAGGTAGATCTGGTCGAAGATGCCGCCGTCGGCGAAGTGCTCCTTCTGCGTTTTGCCCCAGCCGCCGAACTCCTGGTCGATGGTGACGAGTTCGATCTTCGGGAACTGGCCGCCGTATTTCACCGCGGCCTTTTCCGAACGCGGACGGTAGAAGTGCTTGCCGGCGAGATCCTGGCCCTCGTCGCTGTAGAGATATTCCAAATACGCTTTGGCGACCGCTTCGGTGCCTTTCTTCTTCACGACCTTGTCGACCCACGTGACCGATGGCTCGGCGAGGATGCTGATCGACGGCACGACGATCTCGAACTTGTCGGCGCCGAAGTCCTTCAACGCGAGAAATGCCTCGTTTTCCCAGGCGATGAGCACATCTCCGATGCCGCGCTGGACAAACGTCGTCGTCGAGCCGCGGGCGCCGCTGTCGAGCACCGGCACGTTTTTGAAGAGAGCGCCGACGAACGCCTGCGCCGGGGCGTCGCCGCCGAGCTTGCGCCGCGCGTAGGCCCACGCGGCGAGGTAGTTCCAGCGCGCGCCGCCCGAGGTCTTCGGGTTGGGCGTGATGACGGAGACGCCCGGCTTCACGAGGTCGTCCCAGTCCTTGATTTTCTTGGGATTCCCCTTGTTCACGAGGAAGACGATCGTGCTCGTGTAGGGCGCGGAGTTGTGGGGCAGTCGCTTCTGCCAGTCGGCGGGCACGAGATGGGCGATCTCGTGAAGCGGATCGATGTCGCCCGCGAGCGCGAGCGTGACGACGTCGGCCTTGAGGCCGTCGATCACGGAGCGCGCCTGCTTCCCCGAGCCGCCGTGCGACTGCTTGATCGCGATGTCGCCGCCGGTTTCGGCCTTCCAGTGTTTGGCGAAGGCGCGATTGAACTCAGAGTAGAATTCGCGCGTCGGATCGTAGGAGACGTTGAGCAGTTCGACCGGCTTGGCCGAGACCGCGGCGGCGAGCGCAACCGCGGCGAGAAATGCGGTGAAAAGTTTCATGATGTTATGCGGTAGGTTGAGGATTAAAACGCCACCTGGAGGCGCGTGATCACGGCCTTCTCGTCCTGCCGCAACAGGGCGCTGGTGGGCGTGAGCTGGGTTTTGAAGTCGGACTGGAAGTAGTCGACTGTCGCGCGCAGGCTCTTCGTGAGATACCAGTTCACGCCGACGCCAAAGGACGTGACCTCGGTGGCGCTGGTGGCAGCGGAAGCGAAAATCGGAAACGTGGCATCGTCGAGATCGAGACTCGCCACGCGGCCGACGACTTCAAACGCCCCCCAGGTGCCTGCGGTCGGGTTGAAGCTCTCGCGCGGGACGACGCCGTTGTAGGACGCGTCCTCGCCGGTGAGCACGTAGCCGGCGGCCACCTGCCACGCGTCGTGCTGGAGCTCGCTGCGCGCGCCGGTCGCCGTGTTGCGCACGTTGACCGTCGAGATGACATACTCCCCGAGCGCGCCGAACGGGCCATGGTAATAGTAGCCCTGCGGCGAGATCCGCCACGTGTCGCCGTCAGCGACGGTCGTCGCGGCGTAGGAGAAGAAGCGCTGCTGGCCGTCCGTGCGGTACCCGGAGGTGAGCGCCGATGCGGTTTCCGACGACGGCGCGTAACTCGCGGCGACGCCGAGGCCGAGGCCGGCGAGCGCCGACTCCTTGCGCCCCTTGAACGGCGTGGCGAAGACGCGCGCGACGAACTCCTTGTCGTCGTCGAAATCGCTGTTGGAGCTGCTCGCGCCGTCGGGCACGCCGTTGAAGACGCCGAGCGTGTAGTTCACCGCCTCGCCGAGCACCTCGCCGCCGGCGGTCACGCCGACGTCGCGGTTGGGCACGAGGTTCGTGACCAGCGAGCGCTCCGCGAAAAAGGCCCACGAGTCGGACTGTAGTTGCTCGAGGCCTACGGGGGATTTGAACTTGCCGAACTTGAGCTGCAGCCCGGGCCGGAGCGCAAGGCCGATGTTGGCATCCAGAAGCGTCGTGTTGCTTCCACCGAATTCGGGCACGAGCTGGAAGGAAACGGCCTTGTTGAACGTTCCCTCGAAGATGATGCGTGCCCGGCGCAGAATGAACGCGTCGTTGGTCGCAACGCCGCCGTCGTCGAAATACCAGCGCGAGTCGGCCTGCACGAGACCGCGCAGGCGCAGCGAATTCGCTCCGTCGCCGGAAGCGAGCGTGACGCCCTTGTCGTTGACGAAAATTTTGGGCGCGGACTTGGCGGCGGCGGCCGCCTCCTCCTCTTTCAGCTCCTGCTTGCGTTCGAGCACGCGGAGCTTCTGGTCGAGCAGGCGGATCTGTTCGCGCAAGGCTTGGATTTCGTCGGCCTGAGCGTCAGCGCGCAGCGCGACCGGCAGACTGGAGAGGAGCGCAGCCGCGGTCAGGGCGCGGCGCGCCTTCGGAAGGATGGAGGACATGTGGATACCGTTGTGCATGGGCAACCTCCAGTGGTCTGGTCGGCATCCGGGAAACTGTTGTTGGAGTTAGCACACCGCCGGCGGCTGACCGGTAGGTGAAAATGATCCCGTTCAAGCGCAGCTCACTCGGAGCTGTCGCGCGGTCCGCCAAGGCGGGTCTTCTCCGTGCGCTCGATCTGAGTGACACGCGCGTCGTGCACGACGATCTGCACCACGCCGTAGCGCAGCGACTCGACTTTCTCGCGGACGATTTCGAGCCACTCCGGAAGGAGGGTCGCGGTCTTGGTCTCGGTCGCGGAGTTCATGACGAAAAGCTAGATGGTATAATCCGAGAGGACGTTCGACAGGAGGCCTTCGACGGGGGCGAGGCGCGATGAAACCGGCTTCTGGGAACGCCGGACGGCGCGCGCCGCCGTCGCGGGATTGCTCGCAGCGAACGGCAGCGGGATGCCGTCACGTTTCATCTTGCGGGTCGTGACATCGACCACGTCGGCGAGGGAGTAGCGGTCGAGGATCCCGGCGATGGCGTTGCGCACGTCGAGCATCAGCATGCGCAGCCCGCAATGGTCTTCATCTGGGCACGAACACCGCTCATAGGCCGTCTGGCTCACGCAGCCGATCGGGGCCAGCGGACCGTCGATCAACCGCACCACCTGCCCCACCGGAATGTCTCGCGCCGGTTTGGCCAGACGATAGCCGCCGAACTTGCCGCGCTGGCTCTCAACAAAGCCGGCCTCCTTCAGCAGCTGCATGATCTGCTCGAGAAACTTCACCGGAATCTTCTCGTTCTCAGCGAGTTCGCCCACCTGCACGAGCTCGCGGCCGACCTCGGTCGCGATACCGAGGTCGATGAGAGCACGGAGTGCGTATTCACCTTTTTTGGAGAGTTTCATTTCCTACTGTTTCAATGTAGATTCACTTTGTAGGCATTTGTTGCAAGGAAGAAGCACGCCAGCAGGGCACATTTTCATAACCCGCTTGCGACCAACGCCAGCCGCGACGAAAAACTGATCGAGAACCGGATCTCCGAGGATGAAAAGGGCATCCGGCAAACCCTTGCCGGGCGTGCTGATCCAGCGTGTGCTCGTTGCGTTCCAAAACGCGACCGTCCGGCATGCATTAATCCGCGTCCGACGGGTCGTCAGCCGCATCCGACGGGTCGTCAGCCGCATCCGGCAGGTCGTCAGCCGCGTCCAGCCGGCCAAGAGCAGCGTTCGGCAGTGCTGAAGCGGCGTCCGACAATGCACGAGCGGCGTCCGGCACGCGTTTAGCGCCGTCCAGCAGGCCTCGAGACGCGTCCGGCAGGTCTCAAGACGCGTCCAGCAACTCTAGAGCGGCGTCCGGCAGCGCACCAGCGGCGTCCGGCACGGGTTCAGCCCGGTCCAGCAGATCTCCAGAGGCGTCCAGCACCGCCACAGCGGCGTCCGGCTAACCCCAAGCGCGGGTCCAGCGGCCCGCGGCTGTTTACAGCTTCAGCCGCAGGCCGTCGTAGGCAAAGCGGACGCCTGATGGCATCTTCGCGTCCCACTCGGCGTGGTCGGTGAGGTGCGTGATGTGCGTGAGGTAGGTTTGCGGCGCGCCGATTTCGCGCGCCGCGGCCAGCGCTTCGGCGATGCTCATGTGCGACGGATGCGGCTCCGGGCGTAGTCCATCGAGCACTACAATGTCGGCCCCGCGCGCGAGCTGCATCGCAGCGGTGGGCACGCGCTTGCAGTCCGTGTAATAGACGAATTTTTTGCCGCTGCTTTTTTCGGTGAACACCAGGCCCAGCGTATTCACGCCGCCGTGCGGCAGGAGCGTCGACTCGATCGTGCCCTGCGGCAGCTCGAGCTTGTCAGGCATGGAGGCGAGCTTGAAGGCCGCGTAACCCTTCACAATCGGCCGCTCCATGATCGTGTAAGGGTAGATCGCGAGGACGCGGCTCATGCCTTCGTCGGTCGAGTAGACGGTGAGCGCCTCGCCTCCGAGCAGATCGCAAAAACGCCGCAGATCGTCCATGCCGACGATGTGGTCGGCGTGTCCGTGCGTGAGGATGAAGAGATCGATCCAGTCGATTTTCTCGCGCAGATTCTGCAGGCGAAACTCCGGGGCGGCGTCCACCTGCACATGCAGGCCGTCCATCACCACGTGAATGGAGGCGCGCGTGCGGTGGTTGCGCGGATCGGTGGAGCGACAGACCGCGCAATCGCACGCGATCATCGGCACCCCCTGCGAAGTGCCCGTGCCCAGAAAAATGACGTCCATGGCGCAGAACATGGGAGCGCGGGCGGCGCGCGCGCAATGGAAAGTTGCGCGCGCGGTTTTCCTGTGGGTCGCGGGCTTTACGCCCGACAAAGAGAACGCTGATCCGCATGCAATCCTGTCGG
>DASWVO010000374.1:0-5561 GCA_036406235.1 Opitutaceae bacterium | reverse complement strand
GCCAGGCGCCCGCGGTGAAAGGTTGCCGGCAGGCCGAAGCGGCTTTCAACCCAGGCCTTGAGCACGGCGCCGGCGTGACCGTTGCTGTCGGCTCCCCAGCCGTGCAGGAATTGAACGTAGCTGTGCCGCAGGCTGGAGCGCGCCGAGGCTCTGTGTTCGGCCCATTCGTGCAGGCGAAATTTCACCGACACATAGTCGTGAAACACCTGCCCGCGCTCGTCGGGACTCGCGATCTGCTCGAGCCGCGCGAAGAGGCGCCGGTCCGTGCGCCGCACGCCGTCGATCTCGATCGGCTGCGGGTTGCTCTGAAACTCGCGCGAGGCGATGACCCAGGGCGGGAGGTTGCAGCGATTGAACGCCGTGGGCGGCGAAACGGCGGAATGCGGGGGCTGGGTCACAGGCGGATGGGGCGGAGTATCGTATTCATGAAACAGCCACGACGTCCGCTGCATCCATCGGGTCACGGGCGGTTGGACGCGCGGCGAGCGCGAGTAGGCGCTTGGTCTGTTCGTGAATGGCGGCGTACACCGCGGGATCGAGCCGCCGCAGCCAGCGCGCAGGGATCGCCCGCACGCCGAACCGCGCCCCGGCGAGTTGCCCGGCGAGCGCCCCGGCGGTGTCGGCATCGCCGCCGCGGTTGACGACCGTGACCACGCATTCCTCGAAAGTCGCGGCGTGGAAAAAGCCATCCAGCACCGTCTGCAGTGTATCCACGACGTAACCACTCGTTCGCCCCGGCCACGGGTCGAAGCGGAATGCCCGGTGCCGGGCGACGAGCGAATCCGCGGTTGCGCGACAGGCAGCCAGACTCCCGCCGAGGATCAGGCTCCGCGTCATCCCGGCGAGCGTCACGGTCGCGGCATCGGAAAACGCATGCCAGTGTGTGAGGTGAGCCTGCGCGACGCTGCGCTCCGCGAGGAGCGCGCCGTCGGTGAGCGTCGCGAGCACGACGGGCAGGTTGCGCATCGCGGCGCCGTTGCCCCCGTCGTCTTCGCTCGGTTTGCCGGCCAGGCTGCCGTCCTGCAGATAGCGGCGGATCCCGCGGCGGCACGTGCTGCCGATGTCGACCGGCCGGCTGCGCATCCAGGCGACAAATTCATCGGCGATGGCGCGCAGGTCCCAGCCGCCCTTCGCGATCAGCACGCGGCCGATCGCGAGGCACATCTGCGTGTCGTCGGTCACCTGGCCCGGCTTGAGGTGCAGCCACCCGCCGCCGGTGAGATTGCGGTGCACGCCGTGGTTCGCGCGGATCTCTGACGGGGTCATGAACTCCACGGTCGCGCCGAGTGCGTCGCCCACGGCGAGCCCGAGATACGCGCCGAACGCGCGCTCGAACGGCGACGGCACCGTCTGGTCTGCGGACGCGTAGGGCAGGGGATTGGTCATGGCTGAATGCGCTTCACGCTCCCTTGCTTGCGCCATGCCAGCCCGGTTCTCGGCAATCACCGGGCGTGCGCCGCGTCCGCACGTGCCGATTCCTACATTTTGGTAGGTTCGGCTCCGTGCGGGCTACCGGGGCGTAGGGATTTGGGAGGCTTCGTCTGGTGCTCGAAACGCCGAGAAAAACGGAAGATCACGACAGGCGGTTAGTTATGGTGGCGCCGCTGACGTTGGCATCCGGAGAGCTAATACACGGCCACGGTTTCAAACATCGCCAACCAAAAAGTCACATGAGAAAAGTCGCCATTTACGGGAAGGGTGGTATCGGAAAATCAACGACAACCCAGAACACGGTTGCCGGCCTGGTGGAGATGGGCAGGAAGGTCATGGTCGTCGGCTGCGATCCGAAAGCGGACTCAACCCGCCTGCTCCTCGGTGGTCTCGCCCAACGCTCCGTCCTCGACACGCTCCGCGAAGAAGGCGAGGACGTCGAACTCGCGGACATCCGCTCACCCGGCTTCTGCAACAGCCTTTGCGTGGAGTCCGGCGGACCCGAGCCGGGGGTGGGCTGCGCCGGCCGCGGCATCATCACCTCGATCAACATGCTCGAGCAGCTCGGCGCCTACGATGAGAGCGAGCAGCTCGATTACGTCTTCTACGACGTGCTCGGCGACGTGGTGTGCGGCGGCTTCGCGATGCCGATCCGCGAAGGCAAGGCCGAGGAGATCTACATCGTCTGTTCCGGCGAGATGATGGCGATGTACGCGGCGAACAACATCTCGAAGGGCATTCTCAAGTTCGCGCGCACCGGCAACGTCCGGCTCGGCGGCCTCATCTGCAACAGCCGCAACGTCGACAACGAGCGCGAGATGATCGAGGAGTTCGCCCGCCGCCTCGGTACGCAGATGATCCACTTCGTGCCGCGTCACAACGACGTGCAGCGCGCCGAGATCAACCGCAAGACGGTCATCGAGTGGAATGCGGAGTGCGGGCAGGCGAACGAGTACCGCGCGCTCGCCAAGGCGATCGAAGGCAACACGAAGTTCGTCATTCCGAATCCGCTCAGCATCCAGGAGCTCGAGAATCTGCTCATGGAATACGGGCTCATGAACTGAGCGCCGCCACTTCCCCGCCAACCTCTGTTCGTTTCCACATGAGCGATCTTTCCGATCCTGCGGCCGCCGGCGCCGCCGCCGACCTTCCCGAGCCCGCGTGCACGCTGCCCGATCCGGCGGTCGCGCGCGAGGAGATGTTGAAAATCTATCCCGACAAGACCCGGCGCAAACGCGCGAAGCAGCTCCTGGTCAACACCGATCCGGCCAACCCGGCGGAGATCGGCGCCAACACGCGCACGATCCCCGGCATCATGACCCAGCGCGGCTGCACCTACGCCGGCTGTCGCGGTGTGGTGATCGGCCCGATGCACGATGTGCTTCACATCACGCACGGCCCGATCGGCTGCAGCTTCTACTCGTGGCAGACGCGCCGCAATCTCGCGCGGCCGCAGCCCGGCCAGACCAACTACCTCCAATACAGCATGACCACCGACATGATGGAGGAGGAGATCATCTTCGGCGGAGAGAAGAAGCTCGCCGCCGCGATCCGCGAGGCGTACCGCATCTTCAAACCCAAGGCGATCGCCGTCTACGCGACGTGCCCGGTGGGCCTCATCGGCGACGACATCCATTCCGTCTGCCGCCAGGCCAAGGCCGAACTCGGCATTAATGTTTTCGGCTTCTCCTGCGAGGGCTATAAGGGTGTCTCCCAGTCCGCCGGTCACCACATCGCCAACAACGGCGTGTTCAAGCACATGGTCGGCCTCGACGATACGCCCGACGCCGGTGAATTCCGCATCAACATCCTCGGCGAATACAACATCGGCGGCGACGCTTGGGAGATCGACACGCTCCTGCGCAAGTGCGGTATCCATGTCACGGCGACGCTCTCCGGCGACATTTCCTACGAACAGGTGACGAAGTGCCACACGGCCGACCTCAACGTCGTGCAGTGCCACCGCTCGATCAACTACATGGCCGAGATGATGGAGGTGAAATACGGCATCCCGTGGTTCAAGGTGAACTTCATCGGCGCTCAGAGCACCGCCAAGTCGCTGCGGAAGATCGCCCGGTTCTTCGAGTCGAAGAAGCTCGCCGACCGCGTCGAGGAGGTCATCGCCCAGGAGATGGCCGCGCTGCGCCCCGTGCAGGAAGAGGTGCGCAAACGCTGCCAGGGCAAGACTGCGGCGCTCTTCGTCGGCGGCTCCCGGGCTCACCACTACCAGGACCTGTTCAAGGACATCGGCATGACGACGATTGCCGCCGGCTATGAGTTCGCGCACCGCGACGACTACGAGGGCCGCGACGTGCTGCCGAAGATCAAGATCGATGCCGACTCCCGCAATATCGAGGAGCTCGAGGTCGAGCCCGATCGCACGCGGTTCCGGCCGCGCAAGACGCCCGAGCAGAACGAGGCCCTCGCCGCCGGCGGTTTCACCTACCGGGACTACGAGGGCATGATGCGCGAGATGAAGAAGGGCTCGCTCGTCATCGACGACATCTCGCATCACGAGCTCGAGAAACTCATCGAACTCTACAAGCCCGATGTCATCGCCTCGGGCATCAAGGAGAAATTCATCGTCGAGAAGATGGGCGTTCCCTGCAAGCAACTGCACAGCTACGACTACGGTGGTCCTTACGCGGCGTTCACCGGCGCGGCGAATTTCTACCGTGAGATCGACCGGATGGTGAACACCCAGGTCTGGAAGCTCGTCACGCCCCCGTGGAAGCGCGAGCCCGAGGCCCCGGCGCGCCTCGTCTTCCAGCCGAAAGCCGTCCGTCCCGACGCCGAGGAGGCGACGAAGACGTGGAAGGCTCCGGCGCCGAAGACCGACGACGCCGAGCCCTGACCCGTTCCGGCCGCGTATCGAAAAACCAAATTCAATCTCATCCCTCTCAACTCATGCTCAACGGCACGACTGCTGAAATCGCCGACCGGAAGGCGCTGCGTATCAACGCCGCCAAGACGTGTCAGCCCATCGGCGCCATGTATGCCTCGCTCGGCATCCACGGCTGCATGCCGCACAGCCACGGTTCCCAAGGCTGCTGCTCCTATCATCGCTCGCACCTGACCCGCCATTTCAAGGAGCCGGTCATCGCCACCACGAGCTCCTTCACCGAGGGCGCGTCCGTCTTCGGCGGACTCGCCAATCTCACTCAGGCGCTGCGGAACATCTTCACGATCTACAATCCCGACATCGTCGCCGTCCACACCACCTGCCTGTCCGAGGTGATCGGCGACGACATCCCGACGATCGTGAAGCGCGCTCGCGAGGAGGGTGCGATTCCCGAGGGCAAGCTCGTCATCCACACGAACACGCCCAGCTTCGTCGGCTCCCACATCACCGGGTATTCCAACATGGTGGTGTCGATCATCAAGTATCTGGCCGAACGCATCGGGGAAACGAAGAACCAGGTGAATCTCATCCCCGGCTTCGTCGAGCCGGCCGACATGCGCGAGCTCAAGCGCCTGTGCCAGCTCATGGGCGTCTCCACCGTCATGCTGCCCGACACCTCCGGCGTGCTCGACGGTCCGCTCGACGGCGAGTACCAGATGTATCCGAAGGGCGGCACGACGATCCCCGAAATCAAGAGCATGGGTGACAGCATGGCCACGTTTGCCCTCGGCCACTTCACCTCGCATCCCGCCGCGCTCGCGCTCGAGACGAAGCACCAGGTGCCGGCGGCGCTGCTCGAACTGCCCATCGGTATCGGCGCCACCGATCGGTTCCTGCAGGCCCTGCGCGCCTACACGCCTGACGGCAGTGTGCCGGCCGAACTCGAAACCGAGCGCGGCCGCCTCGTCGACATGATGAGCGACATGCAGCAGTATTTTCACGAGAAGCGCGTCGCCATCGCCGGCGACCCCGACCACGTGATCGCGCTGACGCAGTTCGTCCTCGAGCTCGGAGCCCGGCCCGTCTACGTGATCACCGGCAGCCAGGGCAACCACTTCGAGAAGCGGCTGCACGAGCTCCTCGATCCGGTGGTGCCCGGCGCGAAGATCAAGCAGGCCGCCGATTTCTTCGAGCTGCACCAGTGGATCAAGAACGAGCCGGTCGACCTGCTCCTCGCCAACACCTACGGCAAGTACATCGCCCGCGTGGAAAACATCCCGCTCGTGCG
>DASWVO010000373.1:0-34510 GCA_036406235.1 Opitutaceae bacterium | reverse complement strand
GCTGGCTCCACGGCTTGAGCCGCCAGCCGACGAAGGCGCTGTTGGTGGCGCCGCCGCGGCCGACGATCTCGAAGATCTCCGCCGTCTCCTCGGGATAATTCGCGCGGATCATCGCGGCGATCTGGTCGGCGAAGAGCAGGGTCTGCTCGACCGTGGCGCCGGGCGCCGTCTCCGCCTGCATGAGGATGATCCCGCTGTCCTCGGAAGGCGCGAGTTCCCTCTTCGTCATGAGGAAGAACGGTATGATGGAAGCGAATACAAGGGTGGCGACGAGAAAGACGGCCGCGCGCGTCTCGAGCACGACGTGCAGCGTGCGCTCGTAGGCGCGGCGGAGTTTTTCGAACGCGACGTCGAGGAAGTGCTCGAGCCCGCGCTTGTTCGGATTGTGGCGCAGGATCTTCGCGCACATCATCGGTGAAAGCGTGAGGGCGACAAACCCCGAGATGATCACCGAACCGGCGAGCGTGAACGCGAACTCGCGGAAAAGCGCGCCGGTGAGGCCCGTCTGGAAACCCACGGGCGCGTAGACGGCGGCGAGCGTGATCGTCATGGCGATCACCGGCCCGACGAGTTCGTGCGCGCCCTTGATGGCAGCGTCGAAGGGCGTGAGGCCCTCCTCGATGTGACGATGGATGTTCTCCACCACGACGATCGCGTCGTCGACCACAAGGCCGATCGCCAGCACCATCGCGAGCAGCGTGAGCAGGTTGATCGAGAAGCCGAGCGCGAGCATGATGGCGCAGGCGCCGACGAGGGAGAGCGGGATGGCGATGATCGGAATGACGACGGAGCGGGCCGAGCCGAGGAAGAGATAGATGACGACGATCACGATGAGCATCGCCTCGATCAGCGTCTGCATGACCTCGCTGATGGAGTCGTTGATGAATTCGGTGAAATCGGCCACGACCTTGCCCTCGAGGCCGGCCGGCAGCTCGGCCTGGATCTCGGGCATCACCTCGCGCACGCGTTTGATCACGTCGATCGAGTTGGCCGTCGGCAGCACGAACACGCCGATGAACACGCCATTCTCGCCGGAGAACTTGACCGCGGAGTTGTAGTCCTCGGCGCCGAGAACCACGTCGGCGACGTCGCGCAGGCGCACGATCTCCCCGTCCTGCTCGCGCAGCACGATGTCGCGAAACTCCTCGACGGAGCGGAGATCGGTGTGCGCGGTGAGGTTGACCGAGAGCATCGAGCCCTTGGTCTGGCCCACGGCGGAAAGATAGTTCTGCGCGGCGAGGGCGGAGCGCACGCTGGAGGCGCTGAGGCCGAGCGCGGCCATGCGGTCGGGTTTCAGCCAGATGCGCATCGCGAAGGTGCGCGCGCCGAGGATGTCGGCCCGCTGCACGCCCTCGATCGCCACGAGCTTCGGCTGCACCACGCGCGTGAGGTAATCGGTGATCTGGTTGCTCTCGAGCGCCTGGCTGTAGAAGCCGATGTAGGCGGAGGCGGTGGTTTCGCCGACGGTGACGTCGAAGATCGGATCCTCGGCGGAGGCGGGCAACTCGCCGCGCACGCGGTTCACCTTGGACGTGATCTGGGTGAGGGCGTCGTTCGGATCGTAGTTGAGCCGGAGCTTGGCGGTGATCGTCGCCGAGTTCTGGCGGCTGATGGACTCGACGTAGTCGATGCCGTCGGCCGAGGCGATCTCGCGCTCGAGCGGCGTGGTGACGAAGCCGCGCACGAGGTCGGCGTTGGCGCCCGGATAGGGGACGGTGATCGTGACGACGGCGTTCTCGGTTTGTGGATACTGGCGGACGACGAGGCCCTGGATGGCCTGCCAGCCGGCGATCAGGAGGAACAGGTTGACGACGGTGGCGAGCACCGGCCGCCGCACGAAAATCTCGGTGAAGTTCATGTCGGCTCAGCTCTCGACGGGGGTGGGCTTCGGCTCGTTGGTCGGGACGACGGAGTTGTCGATCCGCACCGTCGCGCCCGTGCGCAGCTTCATTTGTCCGGAGGTCACGACCTGGTCGCCGGCCTTGAGTCCCTTGACGATGGCGACCTGATCGCCGCGCTTGGGGCCGACGGTGACGAACTGCTGCTTCGCGACGAGTTGGGCCTGGCCGTCGGCGGCTTTCTGCTCCGTGACGACGTAGACCGAATCGCCGTAAGGGCTGTAAACGATGGCCGTCGCCGGCAGCACGAGCACGGCCGGCTCCTCCGGCAAGAGAACCTGGACGCGCGCGAACATGCCGGGGCGGAGCGTTTCGTCGGCGTTGGGCAGCACGGCGCGCACGCGGACGTTGCGCGTCTCGGCGCTGATGCGCGGATTCACGGCCTCGATGGTGCCGGAGAATTCGCGGTCGGGAAACGCGTCGACGGTCACGCGCACGGCTAGGCCCGGCTTGAGCTGGGTGATGTCCTGCTGGGGCAGGCCGAAGTCGGCGTAGATCGGATCGACGGCCTCGAGGACGACGATCGCGTCGCCCTTGTTGAGAAACTGTCCGGGATTGACCTGACGGATGCCGAGGCGGCCGGCGAAGGGCGCGACAATACGTTTCTTGGCGAGGGTGGCCTTCAGCTCCTCGACTGCGGCGGCGGCCTGCGCGGCCTCGGCTTCGGCGGCATCGAGGTCGCTCTGCGCGATGGTGTTGTTGGCCCGCAGATCGCGCTGACGGTCCAGGTTGATCACGGCGAGCCGGCTCCGCGCCTCGAGTCCCTTCAATTGCGCGGCCTCGGTGGCCGTATCGAATTCCACGAGCACGTCGCCCGTCTTCACGGCGGCGCCGGACTCGAACGCTACGCGCGTGATGCGGCCCTCGATTTCCGTGCGCACGGTGATGCCGCGAAAGCTCTCGAGGTTGCCCACGGCGCCGAGGGTGGCGCGCCAGGTCTCCTGCACGGCGGGCGCGGCCGTGACCGTGGTGGGCGGCGGCCGGCGGTTCGCGGCGGCGGCCTGCGCCCGGCGGATCGAGGAGAACTTGTAGCCGAAGATCGCGCCGAAGACGGCGACGGCGACGACCAGCGTGAGGACAATGCGTTTGGTCATGGAGGAGAAAGCGATGGGGGGGACTGTGGGCCGGGCTTTGCGCCCGACGCCGGGACGTGCGATGCCGGGCATGAGGCCTGGCTCACAGGCTCACATATTCAAGTGCGACCGCGAATAGCGCAAGTGGTGCAATTGGGGAGCGAGCATGAGCGGACGAGCGCGTCCCTGCCGGCGAAGGCGGGCGAAAGATGGGCTTGCCTTGCGGGCCGTGGGGCGCGATGACCGCCCCTTGCCTGTAGGGGAGCCCTCCGCGGAGGGCTGAGATTGCGGTGCGAACGGCCGCGCGACCCTCGAACCTGAAACGGATCATGCCGGCGAAGGAAACATGCAGGGCGGCGCACACGGCGCGGCCATCTTCACCCGGGAGTCTGTTTTGGGCGGGCCTCAACACCATGACACTCCCAATCCGAACTTTGCTTCTGGTCGCGGCGCTTCCGGCCTCCAGCGCCTTCGTGCGCGCGCAGCCCGCGAATACGCCGGCGGCGGCGCTGGCCGGCGCCGCGGATGAACCGGTCCAGCTCGAGCGCTTCGAAGTCACGGGGCTGCCCGTGGAAGACTCGGTCAATCCGCTGATTCGGCCGGTCGAGGGCGTTTTCGGCGATGCGCGTTCGCTGCTCGAAACGCCCCGCGCAGCCTCGACGATCACGCAGGCCTTGATGCGCGAGCGCGGCATCAATGGCGTGGCCGAGTTCGTGGCCTACGCGCCGGGGGCGTATGCGCCCGCCAGCTACGGCAAGGCGACCATCCCGAACATCCGCGGCGACCTCGCCGAGACGTTCCTCAACGGCCAGCGGCGCAGTTATAACAACTTCGGCTACTTCCCGTCCTTCAACGGTGTCGAGGCCGTCGATGTCGTGCGCGGCCCCGGTTCGGCCCTCTATGGCAGCGGCTTCTTCACCGGCGGCTACGTGAACTACGTGACGAAGCGGCCGAAGTTCACGCCGGAGACGACGGTCACCGCGCGCATCGGCACCTGGGTGCCCGACGGCGGCTCCTGGCTCAACGGCTCGTGGCAGATCGACACCACCGCGCCGCTCGCCGACGGCAAGTCCGCCTGGCGCCTGAGCTACGAAGGCAAGGAGGACGACACGTTCTTCCGGCGCCACGGCGCGCGCGACGATCGCCAGGATGTATTCGCCTCGTGGATTCGACGCGCGAACGACACGCTCACGCTCGAGGCGAACGCGCAGTTCCTGTGGCAGGCCTCGCCGCAGCTCCTCGGCGTCAACCGGCCCAATCAGGACCTGATCGACCACGGCATCTACTACACCGGTGACCTGCCCGACCTCGGCTACTCCGACACCACCGGCGCAATCGCCGGCACGATCCCGGGCACGACGTCGGTCCAGATCCCGCGCGATGCGACGCTGTTCTCCGAGGGCGATTTTTCCAACGCCAATGTCGCCCACGCGCAGTTCATCGCCACCGCGCAGCTTGCTCCCGACCGCAAGCTCGTCAACCGCACCTTCGTCGAGCATGTGCACCGCCGGAGGTATCATGCGTTCGAATACGCGGAATACGCCGACCAGTGGACGGCGGAGAATCGCACGGAATGGCATGCGTCGTTCGACGACGCCGGCGTGCCGCACAAGCTGATCGCCGGCGCGACCGTGCGCTGGGAGGCGCGCGAGAGCTATACGAACTACTTCAACGAGTATTTCTTCCAATACGACATCGCGCGCGCCAACCGCGTCTTCAGCCACGCCGCCGATTACCCGAACTCCTACTGGCCCGGGTTCGAAGGCCCGGGCGGCCGGCTCTTTTTCCCGGCCGCTTACGGCAGCCCGGAGACGGTCGACTCGACGTTGTGGAACCCGGCGCTCTTTGCGCAGGAGGAAGTGAAGCTCGGCGACCGGCTCACGCTTCTCGCCGGCGCGCGCCTCGACGGCTTCTTTGCCCGCGCCAAGGATCCGCTCCCCGGCGACACCGAACAATGGCGCGACCAGAACGACGACACGGCGCTCTCGTGGAACGCCAGCGCGACGTATGCGCTCACCCCGAAGGCCTCGCTCTACGCGACCTACCAGCGCGCCTACGCCGTGCACGGCAACGTGACCGGCGGCGGGATCATGCTGAAGGACGACGGCGGCGGCCGCGGCGTGATCGACCGCGACGACTTCAAGAACCTCAGTGAACTCGCCGAGATCGGTGCGAAATTCGCGCTTGTCGAAAACACGCTGTATGCCGGCTTCGCGCTTTACGACCAGCGTCGCGAAGAGGTCGAGCTGGGTGGCGATGTCGAGAAATTGCGGATACGCGGCGCGGAGGCCGAGCTCGTTTACCAGCCGCATGCACGCCTCAACGCCACGCTTAACCTGGCGTTCACCGACGGCCGTTTCGACGATTCCTCCGCCACGCAGGCCGGCGGCGCGTCGCTCTATGATCTCTACGCGCTGGGCGCCGGTCCCGGCGGGCGCGGCACGGGCGTCGGTTTCACGTGGGACAAGCTTCCGCCCGGCGATTACCGCATCCCCGGCCTTTCCCGCTGGGTCGTGAACAGCAGCGTCTCGTATCGCCTGGAAAACGGCTTCGGCGGCGGCTTCGGCGGGAGCTGGCAGAGCAGGCAGCCGGGCAATCTGCTCAACGAATATCATATCCCGGCGCAGGTTTTCCTGAACGCGTTTCTGTTCTACCGCACGCCGCGCTGGGAGGTGAACATCGACCTCCTCAACGTGCTCGACGAACGGAACTGGATCCACAACGGCGACAATTGGTCGAACAACGTGCTCGTTTTCCAGGACCTGCCGCGGCGCGTGGAGGGTTACGTGAAGTTCCGGTTCTGAACGTAGGGCAGTCTGCGACGCCCGCCTTCTTTGTTGAGCGTATCCAGCCACCAGCCACAGTCACCGCCATGATCGGTCTCCACGAAGGTGGCGGAAAAAAGGCGGCGCGCACCAAGCCCACGGCGGAGCGCGCTCTCGTGCTGCGCCTCACCGTGCACGGCTGCCGTCCGCCGATCTGGCGTGAACTTCTCGTGCGGGAGTCGATGTGGCTGTCGCAGCTGCACGACAGCATCCAGATCGCGTTCGACTGGTTCGATTATCAGACGCACGTCTTCGCGTTCGGCGACATGCGCTACGGCAATCCGTTGAAAGAGCCGAAGGACGGCGGCGAAAAGATCATCGTCGCCGACGATCGCGACGTGACACTCGGGGAGGTGGGCCTGGCGTCGCGCGAGTTGTTCATGTACTCCTACAATTTCGGTGAAGGCTGGCGCGTGGCGGGGACGATCAAGGAGCTGCGTCCGCTTGTGAAAGGCTCGCGCTACCCGCAGTGCCTCGGCGGCGAACGCGCCGGACCGCCGGAGGACTGCGGCGGGCTCGAGGCCTATCATGACATGCTCGCCTGTCTGCAGGAGCCACACACGGATCTCGGCCGTGAGTGGCGCGAGTGGCTCGGCCCGGAATTCGATCCCGAGCGCTGCGATCTGGAGGCGATCAATAAATCGCTGCGCAAGCTGCGGCGGTGAGTTGGGCGTTTGGTTTCAACCACGCTTCCGACTTTCCGGTAACGCCGGTCGGGCACTTTTTCGTCGAATGCCGGTCCACTGGCCGCCTTCCTGCCCTCCTTCATGGCGAAACGTAAATCGTCCTCACGCGGCGGCTCGCGCCGCGGCTTCCGGCTCCAGCTCGCATTCTGGTTCAACCTCGCGCTGCTCGCGCTTCTGGCCGGCTGGTTTGCGCTGCAGCCGCCCGTGCGTCGCGCCGAAGTGGGCAAGCTGGTCGAAAACTATTTCGAGAAGAACAAACGTATCGAACTTTTCGATATCGCGCGCGACATCTATCAGCTCTATTACAGCGCCGAGTTTGTGCGCGCGGAGCCGCCGGCGGGCGACCGTACCCATCTTTACGGCGGCGTGCCGCGCCACGTGACGTTTCCGCATCCGGTGCGTGTGCTCGCGAATCGCGGTTATCTCGTCGGCTATTGCGAGGCGCTGGAGAGCCCGGTGTGGGCCGCCTACCGCGTGGCCGACATTTCCCGCCTCTTGCCGCCCGCGCCGCGGCCGGAGCGTTTTGAGACTGACGTGCGCACGGCCGCGCGCGTCTCGCCCGAGGACTACACGGGCAGCGGCTATGATCGCGGACACCTCGCCCCCAACTACGCCATCGCCACGCGCTATGGCGAGGAGGCGCAGCGCGAGACGTTTCTCATGTCCAACATCATCCCGCAGCGACACACGCTCAACGCTGGCCCGTGGAAGGATCTCGAGATGAAAACGGCGACGAGTTATCCCGGCCGTTTTGGCGAAGTGTGGGTGATCGTCGGACCGGTGTTTGGCGCACACCCGGAGACGCTGCGCAACGGCACGGCGATTCCTGACGCAGGCTTCATGATTCTGATCGACGAGAGCGATGGCCGCGTGCGCCTGCAGGCCCTCCTCCTGCCGCAGGACACCCCGGCGGGGGCGGATCTGGACGGGTTTCTGACCACAGTGGATGAGATCGAACGCCGCACGGGCCTGGATTTTTTGAGTGAACTGGAGGATTCCGCGGAGAATCAACTGGAGGCGAATCGCGCCGGGCGGGTGTGGTAGAGGGCGCGTACGCCCTCATCTTTATCTTTCTCCCTGGGCGAGGGTTCCGGCGTGGAGAAAGATAAAGAGAAAGAGACGGAACAGGAGCAGGGAAAGGCGTGAGTACACCTCGTGATTGACCTCCGCGCGGTTGTGCCGATAGCTGGAGCCGTTCTTTGGCTTCCGTCTCTTCGTGGTCAGTGGGGAAGAGTCCGGCGCTGCCGCCGCGAGTCTTCCGTCTGACCATGAAGAAACCGACCAGATACCTCTACGTGGTAAATCCTGGCAACCTGTCCGGCACGGCGTTTTTCACCGCCTACGAGATCGAAAATCTCGTCGACGCTCCCGACGCCCTGCCCGAGACCGAGCGCCCGGCCGCAGCCACGGAGAGAACGAACCGCAACTGGATCCAGGCTGTGGTTCGCCTGCCGAAGGTGTTCCACCGTCTGGTCCGCCATCACCCGTTGCGCCGCGCTCACAAGGCGCGCGCCGCGGCTTAAATCAGCAAACAACACCGCCCGGAAGCGTTCGCGCCTCCGGGCGGTTTCATTTTTGGGGGTGACAAGGAGCGGCGGCACTCCTGCCGCCGTCGTTTCGGAAAAGGGCGGCAAGCGTGGCGACCCTCCTGATGATCCGGCCTCAATTCTGATGCGTGAACGGTCCGGCGGTCGCGGTATTGCCGGCGGCGTCCGTAGCCGAGATCGAGAACAGATAGGTCACCCCCTTGCGGCCCTTGAACGCGACGCTGTGTGTCGTGCCGAGTGGCGAGGTCTTCGTGCCGAGGCCCTCGACCGTCACGCGGCCGGTGGCCGGTTCGTCTGTCGTCCACGAGATCGCGAACGCTCCGCTCTTGCTGTTCGTCCCCGTCGAAGCGACGTCGTTGATCGTGGGCGGAGCGGTGTCGCTTCCGCCGCCCTGGCTGGCGAGGTAATCGAGCGCGGCCTTGGCCTGCACGAGGCCGTAGCCGTAGGCATTGTCGCGGCCGGCGGCGCCGAGATCCTCGGCGGTCATCTGCAGGGCGGTGCGGAGCCGGGCGTTGGTCGCCTGCGGGTATTTGCTCCACAACAACGCCGCCGCGCCGCTGACGTGTGGCGTGGCCATCGACGTGCCGTCGAAGTAATCGTAGCCGCTGGCCGGTTGGGTGAAAGTGGTGGCCACGGTGGCGCTGGCGCCGGCGAGCGTCTTGAGCGTGGTGCCGGTCGCCTCCGTGACCCCCACGGCGGGGATCGTCGAGGTGTTGCCCTCGCCGAGCGTCGCGTGCAGGTCGCCCGACGTATTGTTGGCAATGATACAAGCAACGCCGCCGCTGAGCTGCACGTTGCGCACCTTGTCGTAGAAGGCGATCGTGCCCCGATCGACGAGCACGACCTTGCCGGCCCACGCCGGGTTCGTGGTGTCGCCGAGTCCGCCGTAGACGAGCGCGCCGGAGACGGTGCCGCGGGCGGCGAATTCGACGTGGATCGCCGCGTAGGCGTTGCCGCCGACGGTGACGGACGTCTGGTCGATGTAGGAGGTCGTGCTGAGCACGCTCACGCCGGGGGCGGCGAGTTCGACGGTGGCGTTCTGTTGGGAAAAGCTCGCGACGGTCTTGCTCGCGTCGACGGCCGCCACGGAGACGACGCTTGCGTAGCCGGCCGGGTAGCTCGTGGTCGTGTTGCCGTCGTTGCCGGCGGCGGCGACGAGGAGGACATTGCCGCCATTGTAGATGCTGTTCAGGCCGCGCTCCTCGGTCTTGCTCGGGCGCCCGCCGCCCAGGCTCATGTTGATCACCTGGCAGTTCGCCGCGACGGCGGCGTCGACCGCGGCGAGCAGATCGGAACTGTAAACCCACTGGCCGAGGTCGCCGAACACCTTGACCATGTGGATCGAGACGGCGCCGGGCGACACGCCGACGACGCCGATGCTGTTGTTGGCCGCGGCGATCGTGCCGGTGACGTGCGTGCCGTGGCTGTCGAGGTCGCGATACCAGGTGCGCTGGTCGCCCGCGCCGAAGTCGGGTTCGCCGGTGATCGTGACGCCGGCGAAATCCGCGTGCGCGGCGTAGACACCGGAGTCGATCACGCCGACCTTCACGCCGGTGCCGGTCGCCCCGGCCGCGACGGCCAGAGGCGCCTGCACCAGCTCAATGCCGTAGGGGACGGTCTGCGCAAAAAGTTCACGCGTCGGATCCTCCTCGATCAAGACGAGGTTGGGATTGCGGGAAAGGCCGTTGAGGGCGGCCGCCGGCACGGTGACCGCGAGGGCTTCGAGCCGGTCGAATTCGTGATGGATGCGCCCGCCGGCGGCGCTGACCGCCGCGCGGGCCGCGGCCTTGGCGCCGGGCTGGAATTGCACGTAAACCCGGTTCTGGTTGGCAGCGGTCTGGCCGAACGACGCAGTGGCCAGAGCGGCCACGAGGAGAAAGGCGCCTGCGAGAGACGCCAGGCAACGCGGTGTGTTCATGGAGGGGTGGGTTCGCCCGAAGGCGGGATCAGCTCGGCCGCGAAACGGGGTGGGGCCGTGGTTCTAGTGTGATGCAATGATGCTGCAGGAAGGCGGACTGTCGAGCGCGTGATGGCGGGGACCGAAGGGAGCGCGCCCGGGATGGCGGGCGCTCGTATGGGGCGGGCGTCTCTCCGTGCCTGCACACGCCCCGGCAGCACGCAGGGCCGCGGGGCGGCGGCGCCTGACCGGCGGCCTCCCTGCTTGGCGCGGATTGTTGCCCGGATTTCGCGAGCGCGAACTTTGACTCGGCGTGGAGCCGCGCTAGATTTTGCCCAGTTTTTCCCAGTTTCCTTGCGGGGAACGCCCGCTGTGGCGAATCCCCTTTGTTGAGCGTTGGGGCGAGGCTGGGCGCTCGGTGGCGCATCCGCCGGACCCACGCGCAGTGACTCCAGATTTCCTAAAACCTTTGGGGACGGTTTATGAAAGCGCCTGTGATTATTTCTGAGGCGGGTCGGATTCGGATCGAGGGGGTGCCTCGGCTCGCCCGAGGAATGGACAAGGAATGCACCTTCATCGGTGCGCTCGAGGCCGCGCTGGCGGTCGACGGCACGCCATACGACTACAATACATTGATGGGCTGGTCGGCGCTCGCGTTTCGCGTGCGCTGGTATCGCGGCGAAAGCGGCGCGCGCTGGTGTCCGTCGAGTGCCGTCGGCGAATTTGCCGACGAGTTGTCCGCGTTGCGACGGGCGACCGGGTACACGCTGACGGCGGAGCTGCGGACCGATCATCCCGAGCCGCACATGGAGCAGTTTGTCTCGCGGATTCTCGAAGAGCTGAGCGCCGGCCGGCCCGTGCTCGCTTACGAGCCGACCAAGCTCGACGTCGGCGTGATCTTCGGGGTCGAGGGCGACGGCCGCACGGTCCTCATGCATGACTACACCAGCGGCGAACGCGTGCTGCGTCTGCCGACGGGGCGCTTGGGGCCGTTCATTTGTTTCCTTGGCCCGCGGGGCGAAGCGCTCTCGGCGCGCGAGGCCCTGATCGAAGGCATTCGCCTCGGCGTGGATCAATGGCACTGCGGTTCGATGCGGGCCTTGCGCGGACGCTATTGGCACGGCCGATCGGCGCTGCTGACGTGGCGCGATGACATCCTGCACGCCGGCACGCGGGCGCCGGAGGAGCGGAAGCTGCTCTTCTTCGTCAACTGGTGGGTCTTCGACAGCTTGGTGGACGCGCGGTGTGCGGCGGAGAAATTCCTGAACCGCAGCGAGGGGCTGCTCTACGGCAGCGCCCGCCGGCACCACATCGCGGCGGCCGAGGTCTACGAGGAGGAGGTTGCTCTGTTGCGACGCACCAAGGCTGAGCAGCACCTGTTCCTCGGCCCTTGGACCGGCCAGGGCATCGAGCACTGGACGGATCGCATCCGCGAAGGCGAAGCCGCGTTCATCGCCCGGTTCCTCGAGCTCGAGGCGAGAGCGATCGGCGAGCTCGAGAACCTGCTGATGGCGTCAGACATACCGGTGCGACGGGCGGAGCAGGTGAGCGTGCACTAGATTTTCGCCAACCGAAGCTTTATAACACCAGGCGCAACTCTCCGCCCCGGCGGCGCAGCGTGACTTTCGCGGCGAAGGTCTGCGAGAGGTTGGCCGAGGTGAGTACCGTGTCGCGCGGACCGGCGGCAACCACCCGGCCGGCCCGGAGCAGAAGCACGTGCGTGAAGGCGGGCACGATCTCCTCGACGTGGTGCGTCACCAAAACGAGCCCGGGAGCGCCGGAACCGCCGCCCTTCGCGGACGCTCGCCGGCCGTTGCGCCGCGCGAGGGTCTCGATGAAACGGAGAAAGTGAGCGCGGGCCACCGGGTCGAGTCCCGAGCACGGCTCATCCAGGACCAGCAGGCGCGGCCGCGCCATGAGGGCTCGCGCGATGAGCACGCGCTGCCGTTCGCCCTGCGAGAGATAGAGCCATGGCCGCTCGGCGAGCGGCTCGGCGTCGACTTCGCGGAGCCAGCGCCGCGCGGTGCGGGCATCGGCCGCGGTGGTGTCGGCCCAGAGATCGAGCTGGGCGTAGCGTCCGCTGATCACCGTCTCCAGCGCTGGTTCGGCCGGTGGGATCGAGGCCTGCAGCGCCGAGGTGACGAGCCCGATGTGCAGGCGCAGGTCGCGCCAGTCGCTCGCCCCGTAGCATTGGCCGAGGACGCTGAGCTCGCCCGCGGTGGGCGAGAGGTAGCCGGTGAGCGCCTTCAGCAGCGAGGTCTTGCCGCAGCCGTTGGGGCCGAGGATTACCCAGTGTTCGCCCCTTTCGACCTGCCACGCGACGTCGCGCAGGAGAAACACTTCGCCGCGCTGCACACGCAGGTCTTTCACCGTCAGGATGGTGGAGCGGGAGGATGACATCGGAGCGGCGGCAGCCTGCCGCAGGCTCCGCGCGGCAGTCGAGCGCCGAGCATCCGCCCGCCGGCTTCGCTCGCGCGGGGGCCCGAACTGGCGTGGCCGAAAAGCGTGCAAGCTGCGGGGCAAGAGGCACGTGCCGGTTGCAATCTGCAAGGGCGCGGCGATCCGGCTCCGGCGCGTCCAAAAAACAAGTCGCGCGCTGGCAGGTGGTTGGCAGTCGCCGGCGCCGCCTTGGCACGGCGTCGGCGTAGGACGGCTTGGGACCTGTTTCCCACTTGGACACACAACCTCGCCGAACGCCATGAAGCGTCCTTCCCTTCGGGTTCACCTTCTTTCCGCCGCGCTTGCCGGGGCGATCACCGCTGCCGGTGTCCTCGCTTGGGCGCAAGTCACGCCGGCGTTCGACGCGACCGTGGGGGGCGTCGGAGGAGCGGCGGGCGTGTTTGGTTCGGCAGCGGGAGCGGTCGACGACGACCTCGCGGAGGCCCACGGCCGCGCCCGAGCTGGGGCCGTCGGCGTCGCACACGGCGGGGTCGGAGTGACAGGCGCCGGCCTGAGCCTGCACGCGCAGGTGGAGGCGTTGCCGGCCGAGCCCTTGGTCGAGACCAGTGCGTCGGCGTCCCTTGACGCCCGCGCGATGGTGCGCGCGATCCATCAATTTTCCGCCGACTCCCGGAAACAGCTCGTCACCGCGATCCACGCGCGGCTTGAAACGTCAGCCGTCGTGATCGCCCGCCTGCACCGCCAGGCGCGCGCTTTCGACGATCAAGCCAAGGCCGATTTCAAAGCCGCCGCCAAAATCGTCGAGCTGCGCGAGGACCAGCTGCGCAAGAGTCTGAAGGCGGCGAGCAAGGTGTCGGCCGACAGCTGGGCCGACGCGCGCGCCGCCGTCGCGGCCGATTACGCCGCCTACGCGGAGGCGGTCGCCCGGGCGGAAGCCGTGGCTCACGCCCATCGCGCCACGCCCGTGCCCGAACCGAAAGCGAAGGGCGAGGCGTTGTCCACGGCCGCGACCGAGACGACGCCCAAGGCACCTCAGGCCCAGGTTGGGGCCGCGACTCCGTCGACCACCACGGCTAGCGCCACGACGTCGCGGCCCCCGACGCCCTGAGGCCCGTCCGACAATTGGGCTTTGAGGTGGCAGCCGCGCTCCGAGCGGCCGTGCTCGGGACAATGCGCGTGGAATCGCCGCCTCCGGATCGAAACGGTGGCTCGGAGTGCGGCCGCCACTTGGAGCGACGGGCGGGCGCGTTTGCGCTTTTCGCCGGGCCGCTTTGCCGCCACACCCGCCCGATGCGCGTTTTTTTAGCTTTCCTGGCGGGCTGCGTCCTGACCCTTCCGCCGCTCGCGGCCCGGCCGTTCACCGCGGTGGTCTACAACGTCGAAAACCTGTTCGATGTCGACGGCGTCGCCTTCTATGACGAGTATCAACCCGCTCGATACGGCCCCGCCCACCTCGCGACCAAGCTCGACAACATCGCCCGCGTCCTGACCCAGTTCGCCGCGGGGGAGGGCCCGGAGGTGATCCTTTTTCAGGAGATCGAGCTCGACCAGACGCCGGAGACAGCCGTCGCGAACTACGTGGAGTTTCTCCGTCGATACGAGGGCCGGCCGTTTGACCAGCTCCTCGCACAAGCGCCGCTCCCGGCGGAGCTCGCCGGGCTACCCGCCGAAGCCTGGCTCGCCAAGGCCCTCGCTGACCGCGGGCTCGGGCCCTATACGGTCGTGGCGGCGAGCGACGGCGTCGGCTGCCACGAAGACGGTCGCGAGCGCACGATCAAGTGCGTCGTCTTCACGCGCTTCCCGGTGCGCGCCGTGCACAATCATCCGACGCCGGTCGCCCGCAACATCCTCGAAGTCGTGCTCGAGATCGACGGTCACGCGCTGCATGTCTTCAATAATCATTGGAAATCCGGCGCCGGCGATCCGGAGACGGAGAGGACCCGCCTCGAAAACGCCCGCACGCTGCGTACGCGGCTCGACGAGATTCTGCGCGACGATCCGCGGGCCGACATCGTTATCGGCGGCGATTTCAACTCCCATCACGACCAGCGGCAGCGTTACGCGAAGACGATGAAGCTCACCGGTATCAACGACACGCTGCGCTCGCAGGGCAATGAACTCGCGCTGCGCGGCCCGCAACGCGATCTCTACAACCTCTGGTACGAACTTCCCGCGGAGGAGCGCGGCAGCGACACCTACCGCGGCGAATGGGGCACGCTCATGCAGCTGATCGTCTCGCGCGGCCTCTACGATTTTCGCGGTGTGCAATATGTCGACAACAGCTTCGCTGTCGCCCGGTTTTCCGGCCTCAACGTCGACAGCGCTGGCGTGCCGGTCCGCTGGAAGGGCGACGGACCCACAGGCGCGGGTTTCTCCGATCATCTGCCGATCTACGCCCGCTTCACGACGGTGAACGAGGCGCAGCCCGAGCGCTGGCTGGCGCTCAACCGCGCCAGCGCGCCCAACGACAATGCCCCGGCCGTCGTCAACAAAGTCAGCTATGCCGCGATCGACCTGGCGGGCACGGCCCTCACCCTCGACCAGCTTCCGGCCGGCGCCGTGCTCCGCGACGGCTCTTGGTCCGGCAAACTGTTTCGCGTCGCCGGCGAAGCCTCGGTCGAGCGCGGGACGACGGTGCACTTTGCTGGAGAGAGCTACGAAGTGTACAGCCCGCACAAGGCCGTGCGCGATCAACTCGCCGGTCAGGCCCGCGCCACCGGTCGGCTCGAGTTCTACGGCGAACTCGGCACCTACCGCGGCCGCTGGCAGTTCGTGGTGAAAGATGCGAGCTGGCTCAAATAGCAGGTGTACGTGCCGCTGTTGGCCTCACCGCCCGCCAGCGGTGCCCGCTTGGTTTCTCCCCTCCGCTCCCGCGACGGACGGCATTCCCCGCGTTGAGCGCACGCGAACGCCGGCATGGGTTCGCCGCCCAACCGGCATGACATATCATTATTGGGTAGCTGGTTAAGCAACAAATACCTTCCACGGTTGCTCTCGGACTCTTGTCACTTAATAGGTGACAAGACTCCGGGAGTGAACACTTCTCCCGGTTTTTTGCTTGCGCGTGTCCGCGCAAAACGAGGGGCATGGTTTGGATATGTTGACGATCTACACCCTGGCGACTTGCGACACCTGTCGCCGCGCCACCAAGTGGCTGCGCGAGCACAAGATCGCGTTCATCGAAAAGCCGATTCGCGAAACGCCTCCATCGTCGGCAGAGTTGCGCGCGATGCTGGCGCATCACGGCGGTGCGCTCCGCAAGCTCTTGAACACTGCGGGCCGGGACTACCGCGAACTCGGCATCGGCGAAAAACTGCCAACGCTCACGCCGGCCGAGGCGCTGAAACTCCTCAGCGGCAACGGCAATCTCGTGAAGCGCCCGTTCCTGCTCGGGCCGAACGTCGGCCTGGTCGGCTTCGACGAGAAAATCTGGGCGGCGGCGTTGAAGGCATAGCGCAAATGCCCGCGTGGGACGCGGCGTCCCGCGTTCCGGCCGGGGCTGACGCGGCCGGCGACAGCTTACGCCCCCTTCGTTGACTTCGCCCCGCGGCTGCTGCCACTGTGGCGGTCTTGAACGACTCGTCGCCCATCGTCTCCTTTCCCGGTCTGGTTCGCTGGCTCGCTGCTCGCGCGTGCTTTCCCGCGAGCCGGCTGCCCGCGCCGGCCGAGCTGTTGTTGCTCGTCAACGTGGCGGCGGCGCAGGAGGAGGCAGCCGAAGCGGCCGCCGCGGGCGGCCCCCGTTTCTCCGGCCAGCGCGTCGATCCCTCGCAAACCGCGGCGCTCAAGGCTCACGCGCTGCGCCGCTCGCGCGTCCACTTCAAGTGCGACAACAGCGCAAAAGTGTGAGCCCGCGCCGGTAAACCCGGCTGGCACCGCTGTTGTTCAGCCAATCGAGAACCAAGCGCTCGCGCACCAACCCGGGAAGTGCCGGCACGGTCCCGCGGCTGCCGAGCCCCCACGAAGCGCCTCGTCTGCGCACCACGCGAGCCGCTTCCGCAGGCACACGCCCGACAGTCCATGACAGGCTCTTGTCACCTATTAAGTGACAACTTTCCGGGATCCGTTTCCGAGCGTCTTGTCGCTTGATAGGTGACGAGGCGTGTAAGCGGTGGGGCGATGGCGACGGGATCACGCCCACGGCCGAACAGGCCGGCGCAGAGCGGGGGCGACGGATGTTCGGACTCAGGCGGCGACGGCGGGGGCGAGGCAGCGCACGGCCATCTCGCGCAGCACTTCTTCCTGCTCCTGCGGGCGGCGGATGATCTCCTCGAAGGCCACGATGAACTCCTGCTGGTTGTCGATCAGTCGGCGCAGCGACGGCAGTTTTGCCCCGCCCGCCAGCTTGCCGACATACCATGCGTTTTGCGTGAACAGGTTGAACGAGCTCTTCTCCGTCGCCCCGGTGAAATGCCGGCCGTAGGTGCCTTGCGCTTTTTGCAGCCCGTCGAGCCCGCGCGGTCCGAGGCGCACGTCGCCGGCGTCGAGCAGCGCACGCACTTGCAGGAGGATCCGATTGCGATTCTGGAGGGCGCTGATGATCGGGCGCGCGTCGCCACCGGTGAAGAAGTGGTGGTGCAGCGCCCGCAAGGTCCACGGCAGGTCGCCGCTGAAAAACGCCTCCGCCGCCTCGAAGAAATCGCCTTCCGCGACGTTCGGCGTGAGCTCGGCGACGTGCGCCTCGGTGACCTCGACACCATCGCCCGCGTAGGTCGCGAGCTTGTTGACCTCGGCAAGGAGCAGCCGCGTGTTGGGTCCGACTTTCGCGAGCAGGAGCTGCAACGCGTCCGGCGCGATCGTCACACCGAGGGTCCTGGCTTCCGCGAGAGCGACGCCGGCGAGCGCTTCGGCGGCGTTGTCGCCATCGCCGCCGACGAGCGTGAAGTCGGCGTTCTTCTCGCACCATTTGGGAAACGCCCGGCGGCGGTCGACCGGGGCCGCGCTGACGAGCACGCTTGTCTCCGCGGGGTTGATACCCGCGAGGAGCTCCTGCAAGTCGGCCACCCGCGCGAGCGTGCTCTCGGCGCGCCCGGTCACACTGTCGGCGAGGAAATTGACATCCTTCAGCCACACCACGCGCCGGCCGCCAAACATCGAGACGGTCTGCACGCTTTCGCGAAACCGGTTCACGGCGGTCTCCACTTCGCCAACGTTGGCCGCGAAGCCACTGATGATCTCGCGGGAAAACTCGTCGGCCTGCGCGGCGGCGACGAGCGCGTCGAAATGTTCCCGGCCAAGCCGCCCGACGAGAAAGTCGTCGGCTCCGCAGATGAAAGTGAACGGCTTGGTGGCGGCAGACATGGCAGTCAGACTGAGCCCCGCCGCCGCCCCTAACGCAAGCGGCCAATCACCCGCGGCGGCGGGCGGTATTTCGGCGGGGCGTCGCTTCGGCGGCGGGGGACGGTGTGGCGGATGAATGCGACGGGCATCGGCGGAAAGGAGAGGCGAGTCGGCTGGAAGGGCGTGGAAGCGGATGAATGGAAATTCATATCCTGTTCACGGAGGATTCACGTGGGCAATCTAGGTTGCGCGGGCTTATGCTCGACCGCCTGCTCCTCCGACCGCTTGCCGGCCTTCGCCGGGGTTTTGCCTCGCAGCTCTCCCGCCGCCACGGCGGCGCGCTGCTGTTTGTTTTGCTCTTTCTTTCCGTTTCGCTGCTCACGCGGCTCGCGCTGCTGGGGCGTTCGCTCTGGGCGGTGAGCTGGGATGCGAGCCTGCTGGCGGCGTTCGCGTGGGGCGTCATTTTCGATCTCGGCGCCGCGCTGCTGTTCGCGCTGCCGCTCGTGATCGCGCTGACGGTGTTGCCGGCCGGATCTTTCGACCGCCGCGGGGCCCGGGTCCTGGCGCATCTGAGCCTCATGGCCGCGCTCGCGCTGCTCATTTTCGGCGCGGTGGCGGAATGGGTGTTCTGGGACGAGTTCAGCGTGCGCTTCAACTTCATCGCCGTCGACTATCTTGTCTACACGACCGAAGTGATTGCCAACATCCGCGAATCCTATCCGATGCCGGCGATTTTCGCGGGGGTCGGCCTGGCGGCGGTGCTCGGTTACGCGCTTTTCCTGCGCACGGGACTGGTCGCCCGCTGGCTCGACGCGCCGCACGAGGGCTGGCGGCGGCGCTACGCGCGCGGTGCGGGCTGGGTCGTGGCGACCGCGCTCGTTGCCGTGGCGCTCGATTCCAGCCAGCTGCCGTCGTTCGCCAACAACTACAACCGTGAGCTCGCCAAGGATGGGCTGTGGTCGCTCTTTGCCGCGTTTCGCGACAACGAGCTCGATTACGACCAGTTCTACGAGACGCTTCCGGTCGACGCGGCCTTCGCCACCCTGCGCCATGAACTCGCGTCCGACGGCGCGGTTCCGCTCGAGCCGGCGAACGGGCCGGCCGCGCGAGACACGTTGCGCTACGTGGCGGCGCCCGATTCCACCCGTCCCGAACTGCATCCGAACGTCATCCAGATCACGGTCGAGAGTTTGAGCGCGGATTTCCTGAGCACGTTCAATCACGCCTCGCATCTCACGCCCAACTTCGAGGCGCTGGCGCGGCACAGCCTCGTCTTCGAGAACCTCTACGCCACGGGCACGCGCACCGACCGGGGCATGGAGGCGCTTGCGCTTGCGCTGCCGCCCACGCCGGGTCGCTCGCTCATCAAGCGGCCACGCAACGAGGATCTCTTCACGCTGGGCAGCGTCTTCCGTAGTCGTGGCTATGATACAGCATTCATCTACGGGGGGTACGGCTACTTCGACAACATGAATGCCTTCTTCGGCGGCAACGGTTATCGCATCGTCGACCGCGCCTCGGCGAAGAGCGACGACATCACCTTCGCCAACGCCTGGGGGGCCTGCGACGAGGATCTCTATCGTTGGACCCTGCGGGAGGCCGACGCGGCCGCGGCGGCGAACAAGCCGTTTCACTTTTTCGTCATGACCACGTCGAACCACCGCCCCTACACGTATCCGGAAGGACGCATCGACCTGCCGCCGAAAACCTCGGGCCGTGCGGGTGCGGTGAAATACACCGACTACGCGATCGGCAGATTCCTCCGCGACGCCGAAACGAAGCCCTGGTTCAGGAACACCGTCTTCGTGATCGTCGCCGATCATTGCGCTTCGGTTGCGGGCAAGACCGAGCTGCCGGTGCAAAACTACCATATTCCCCTGTTCATTTATGCGCCAGGCGGACAGGTTGCGCCGGGCCGGGTGCGGGATTTGATGAGCCAGGTCGACTACGCGCCCACACTGCTCGGCTTGCTCAATTGGAGCTATGCGTCGCGCTTCTACGGGTGGGATGTGCTGCACGCGGGCGGCGACCGCCGGGCGCTGATCGGCAACTACCAGAAACTCGGGTTGTACGAGCCGGGAAAGCTGGAGGTGCTCAAGCCGGTGCGCGGTTTCAGCGCCTACCAATACGACCCGAAGACCTTCACCCTGACACCGGAACAGCCGGACGACGCGTTTCGGCGCGAGACGATCGCCTACTATCAGACGGCGAGTTACCTGTATCGAACGGGTGGTTACCGTGCGTTGGCGCCCGACGAGCAGGCGCGCGTTGAGGAGGCCATGGCCCGCACGACAAGCGCCGCGCCGACCCGGGGGACGAACGGAGCGTCCGACGGTGAATGAGGCAGGCACGGCGGTCGTCCCGCCCACCGGAGAGGTTCCGCCCGCACCGCTCGAGCGCAGCTTCTGGCCGGTCGTCGCGCTGCTGGCTGCGGTGATGGTGCTCTTTGAATGGAGCGACGTCGATCTCGCCCTCCAAGACCGCTTTTTCGACTTCGCGACGCAGCGCTGGCTGGTGGACGGGCGGGCGCCGGTGCCGCGGTGGTGGTTTTACACGGCCCCGAAGATCGTGCTCGCCGTGTCTGGCGCCGGCCTGCTGGTCATTGCGCTCGGCGCCGCAAGCTGGCGCCGGTGGTGCCGCGGGTCATCGGGGAGCGGACGCCGGGAGCTGCTGGTCGTTGTCGCCACGCTCGCGTCGGGTCCGGCCTTGATCGGTATCGGAAAAGCGGTGACGAACGTGTTCTGTCCGTCGGAGATCCGGCGTTATGGCGGCGACGTGGCGTATGTCCCGCTCTGCGGCACATTCCCCGAGGGCGACCGGCCGGCGCGGCGCGGTCGGTGCTTCCCGGCCGGACACGCGAGCGGCGGCTTCGCGCTCCTGAGCCTGGCGGGACTCGCGCGTACACGGCGCGGCCAGGCGTGGGGCGTGGCGGCCGGCCTCGCCGCCGGATGGACGATGGGGCTGTACCAGATGTTCAAAGGTGCGCATTACCTGAGCCACACGCTGGTGACGATGCTGGTCGTCTGGCTCGTGTTTCTCGCGTGGCGCCGGATCTTTGGCCTGGCCGGTCCGCGGGTGCGGCGGGAGCGCGGGACGTCGGCGGGATGAACGAAAATTCATGTTCGGTTCACGCGGTGTTCACCTTCGGGCGGTAAGTTCTGGGTTATGAAACGACTTTTGCCCCGCCTCGCGGCACTCCTCGTGGCCGCGTCCGCCGTCGGTGCCGCTGAGCGGCCGCTTGTCGTCGACCAGGTCCAGTCGCAGGTCGAAATTGCCGTGAGGGCGACGGTGGACTCGTTCACCGCCCGGCTCGTCGATTTCCGGCCGAACATCCTGATCGATCCCGACGACGTGCGGGTGACGGCGGCGACCCTGGCTTTCCGGTTCGAGGACGTAAAGACGGGCAAGGCAAAGCGCGACGGGGAGATGCATGACTGGCAGAACACCCCTGCATATCCAGACGGCCAATTCGTGCTGGCCGCGCTCGAGCCCGCCGCCGGCGGCAATGGCAGCGGCAAAGGCAACGGTCACCTCACGGCCCGGGGCACGCTGACGTTTCACGGCGTGTCGCGGGAGATTTCGTTTCCGGTCGCCATCACCACCGACAGCACCGTCTACGCGATCGACGGCGAAGCGCCAGTCGACACGCGTGATTTCGGGCTGCCGATCATCCGCAAATTCGCCGTGCTCAAAGTCGATCCGGTTGTGAAGGTGCGTTTTCATCTCCAGGGGAAGGTTGGGCCGTGAGGCGTTGCTCCGCCCGTCGATCCGGCCGCCTTGTCTTCCCGCGCATATGAGCTCCCCGTTGCTGGATCGTATCGGGGTCGCGCTTGTGGACAACTCGCCGGCCGCGCCCGGCGCGGAGGCGCACCTGCAGGCGGCGCTCGTGCAGGCGACGGGCACGCCGGGCAAGTTGCTCCGCGCCCAACTCGTGTTTGAGGCCGCCCAACGGCACGGTCTCAACGACAGCGCCGGCGAGTCGCTCGCCTGTGCGATCGAGTATTTTCACATTGCGTCGCTCCTGCTCGACGATCTCCCGTGTATGGACAATGCGGAGACGCGACGCGGCCTGCCGTGCGTCCATCGCGTGCACGGCGAGGCGACGGCGATCCTCGCAGCTCTGGCGTTGATCAATCGTGCCTATGCGCTGGCGGGCTTCGCCCTCGCGGCCCAACCGCTCACGGTGCGCCTGCAGGCGGCCGCCTGCCTCGACACCTGCCTTGGTGCCGCGGGACTGGTTGGCGGTCAGGCGTTCGATCTCCGCGGCGACGCGCCCGAGCGGTCCGCCCGCGAGGTGGGCAGGATTGCCGTCGCGAAAACGGGGGCGCTCTTCCGGCTCGCGGTGCTGCTGCCTGCGCTTGCCGGGAGTCCGACGGAGGCCGAGCGACGCTCGCTCCAGGCGCTTTGCGTGTATTGGGGGCTCGCGTTTCAGGCGCTGGACGATCTGCGCGATGTGCTGGCGACCAGTGTCGACGCGGGCAAGACGACCGGGCGCGACCGCGCCCTTGCCCGACCCAACCTTGCGCTCACGCTCGGCGTGCCGGCGAGCCGGACGCGCGTGACCCGCCTCGAAGGCCAGGCGGCCGGGGTGCTGGAACGGCTCATCGCCGCGGACGGCGCGCGCTGGGATTACCTCGTGACGTTTCATGGAACGGCCTTTGCAGCCAACCGGGCTCCGGCCCGCGGTTCGGGGGCGGCGGCATGAAGCGCGAAATCGCGCGCGCACGGCGTAAGTACCTCTCGCAGGCAAGCAGTTGCAGCGGGATGTCTGGCGCTGGCTGGCCGGTGACGATGCGGGTGTTTACGACGCGAAGCGTGGCTACTGAGCAATCCCCGAGCGGCCGCTTGCTTGCGCGGCGGCCCGCCGCCTGCTGTGGTGGGCGGAATATTTTCCCGGCCATGCCGTATTCCTATCCGCAGCCCATTAACCGGCGCGATGCGCCACAACTCATACGCCATCTCATGCCTGGAGCGCTCGCGCTGGCCGGCACGGCGGGCTACATCAACTCGGTGGTGCTCGGATTCTTTCATACGCCGGTGAGCCACATGACGGGGGCTGTCTCGCGCCTGGGGCTCGATGCGGCGGCCGGAGAGACGAACGATGTACGGGCATCGCTCGCCATCATCATCGGCTTCGTATCAGGTGCGATGGCGGGCGGCATGATGGTCGGCGCGCAAAAGCTCGTGCCGAGCCGTCGCTACGGAGCGGCGATGGTCACCGAAGGCGTGTTGGTCGGAGTGGCGATGTGGCTGTTGTTGCTGCGCCACCGGCTCGGGCTGCCGACGATCGCGATGGCGTGCGGCCTGCAAAACTCGGTGAGCAGCAGTTACTGCGGCCTGGCGATCCGGACGACGCACGTCACCGGTCTCGTGACGGACGTCGGGGTGATGCTTGGGCACTGGCTGCGCCACCGTCGTGTCGATTGGGCCAAGTTGCGTTTTCTCGTGCTGCTCTTCCTCGCGTTCGGCGCAGGCGGCTGGCTGGGCGCGGTGTTCGACCTGCACTTCGGCCCGGCGGCGCTCGCAATCCCGGCCGGCGGCTGCGTGGTGGCGGGCACGATTTTTTGGTGGCTGGCGAACCGCGGCGCGTTGCGGCTGCCGGCGCGGGCGAAGGCGAGGGCCGAGGTGTAGAGCCTCACTCCTTCTGCGTGGGGCCGCCGCCGTCCCTGCCGTTTTGTCATGCGTTTTCTCAGTCTCGTCATCGTCAATCTTCGCCGACACCGGCTGCGGGCGCTCATTGGCGTGGCGGGGATCGCGTTTGGCGTGGCGGCTATGCTCACCATCCTCGCGATCGTCACCGGCGCGATCGGCATGTTTCAGCGCATCCTCGCGACCGACAGCCATTACCTGGTGTTCGAGCGCAACGTCTCGGATCTGTTTTTCAGCTCGGTGACGCGCGCCCAGGTCGAGGCGATCCGCGCCCGGCCGGAGGTCGCGGCGGCGCACCCGTTGCTCTTCGGCGTCGTCTCTTCGCCGGGCCATCCGGTGATCACCTGCTTCGGCATCGAGCCGTCGGATCCCCGCCTGACGAAGGCGCAATGGAAGGCCGGCGCACCGGCCGCGTTCGGCGCCCGCGAGGGCGAGATATTCCTCGGCCAGCGCGCGGCGGAATTCCTGGGTGCCAAGGCCGGCGATGAGCTTGCGATCGGACCCGGCACATTTCGCGTCGGCGGTATTTTCAAGACGGAGAACGGATTCGAGGACGGCGGCGTTTTTCTGCCGCTCGCCGCCGCGCAAACGTTCTTCCACCGCGGCGATGCGGCCTCTGTCGTGGCGGTGCAACTACGCAGCGAACGGCTCGGGGCGGACTTCAAGCGCGCGCTCGAGGCCGCGCACCCCGGGGTGATCGCGCTGGAGAACCGCGAGTTCAGCTCGAGTTACAACAGCTTCAAGATCCTCAATTTCACCGCATGGGCGGTCGGCATCTGTGCGTTCTGTCTCGGCGGCCTCGGCGTGGCCAATACGATGTTGTTGTCGGTGTTCAGCCGCATCCGCGAGATCGCGGTGCTGCGGGTGTGCGGCTTCTCGCAACGGCAGGTGGCGGCGCTGATCTTCGGTGAGGCGAGCGCGGTGGCGGCGGCGGGCCTGGTGATCGGATTTGCCCTCGGCCTGGCGCTGCTCGCGGCGCTCGAAGGCGTGCCGCAGTTTCATGGCTACGTGCGCGCGACGATCCAGCCGCTGGTCGTCGCCGGCATCGCCGCGACGGCGCTTGTGACGGCGGTGGCCGGCGCCATCTATCCGGCCCGCTTTGCCGCCCGTATCCAGCCCGCGGAAGCCCTGCGCTATGAGTGACCCCAGCTTACGCCAATTCCCGCGGGCCCGTCGCAGGCCGCACCGCTCGCATCGCCTGCGCAGCGCCGCCGCGCTCGGGCGCGCAACCAACCCCGTGCCTCGGCTCTGGCCCGCGTGGGTCGGCTCGGGGTGTCGACGTCCCACGGCATATTGTCGCAGAACAGATGGCAAAGGGGAGGGGCGGCCGTGAGCGGGCGAAGGGCGGCGGTGGCGCAGGCGCGCGGGGTCGTAAAGAGCTACGATGCCGGGCGGATCACGGTGCTGCAGGGGGTCAGCCTCGAAGTGCGTGCGGGAGAGATCGTGGCGCTCTGGGGCGCCTCGGGATCGGGCAAGAGCACGCTGCTGCACCTGCTCGGCGGGCTCGACCTGCCCGATCGCGGCGAGTTGCGGGTCTGCGATCTCGACCCGCGCGTGGAGCGCGACCGGCTGGAGTTGCGGCGGCGCCACCTCGGGTTCGTGTTTCAGCTTCACAATCTGATTCCCGATCTGACGGTCGCGGAAAACCTGCGCGTGCCGGCCCTAGCGATTGGCCGGCCGGCGGCGGAGACGGAGGCGCGCATCCGAAGCCTGGCCGGACAGGTCGGGATCGGCCACCGGCTCGGGCACCGCATCCAGGATCTCTCCGGCGGAGAGCGCCAGCGCACCGCGATCTGCCGCGCGCTGGTCAACGCACCGCGCCTGTTGCTCGCGGACGAGCCGACCGGTTCGCTCGACGAAACAACGGGCGAGACCGTATTCACTTTGTTGAAACAACTGGCCGAGCGCGACGGCATCGCCGTGGTGCTCGCGACGCACGAGCGGCGCTTTGCGGAGGCGTGTCACCGGATCGTGCGCGTGCGCGACGGCCGACTGAGCGAGGTGTGAAGCGTAGTTGCACGCCGCAAGCGCCCGCCCGCTGGTTGCCGCCCAGGAAGCCGAATGTCGAGTGACGAGATGCCGTTAAGCTCGTTCGCCCGCGCGCCGGCGTCGGCGGTTGCCGAGCGCTCTGTGCCGGACGATGTTGCGAGGCTCGTGGCGCGTCACGCGTTCGGTTGGCTCGTGGCCGCCAACGGGGTGGGCGTGTGGCTGGCGGTGGTGCTGCTCTGGCCTGCGCTCGGCGACGCGATTGCGCCCTTGACCTATGGACGCTGGGTGCCGCTTCACCTGGACTGGCAGCTCTATGGCTGGTGCGCGCTGCCGCTGGTCGGGGCGCTGTTGGCGTGGTGTCTCGAGGAGCGTCACCCGCACGCGCTGGCGCATGCGCGCGTGGTGCTCGGCACGTGGTCGCTGGCCCTCGCGGCGGGCGGACTGGCCTGGCTGGGCGGACAGACGAGCGGCAAGTTATTTCTCGACTGGCATGGGTGGACGAGACCGTTGCTGCCCGTGGCGATGCTCGTGCTGTGGACGGTGCTCGCGGCGCATGCGACCTGGAGCGCTGGCCGCATGCGAGCGGGAGAACGGATGGTGCACGTCGCCGTGCTTGCAGCGCTGGTGGCGGTGCCGCCGCTGTTTTACTGGGCGGCGGGACGCGAGGTGTATCCGGCGGTCAACCCCGACAGTGGTGGAGCGACAGGCGCCGCGCTCCTGGGGTCGACCCTCGGCGTCGTCGCCATTTTCGGATTGTTGCCCGTGATGCTGCGGGTGCCGCCGGCTCCGGGACCGCGTCGCTCCCGTTTCGGGCGGAGCGGATTTTTCTGGGGCTTCTTCGCCGCCTCGGCAGTCGCTTATGCAATCATCGACCATGGCAACGCCTCGCATCACGCGCCCAGCCAGATCGTGGCGCTGGGGCTCCTGCTCGCCTGGGTGCCGGCGCTGTGGATTTTCGGGCGCGGTTTTGCCTGGAGCGAACGCGCCCGGCCGTGGCTGCGGGCGGCGGCGGCGTGGTGGCTCCTGCTGGTCGTCACCGGCTGGGTCACATTTCTTCCAGGGGTATCGGAACGGCTCAAGTTCACGAACGCGCTCGTCGCGCATGCGCACCTCGCGATGGCCGGCCTCGTAACCAGCGTCAATGGCGTGATCCTGCACACGCTCGCCCGCGGCCGGCTCCGCACGTCGCGGGGAAGCTTCTGGCTGTGGCAAGGCGGCTGCGCGTTGCACGTAGCCGTGTTGTTGATACTCGGTGTGCTCGAAAACGACGCGGCCGGGGCGTTGTTCCTTAGCGCGGGCTGGACGCAGGGGCTTTTCGGGGTTCGGCTGGCGGCGGGGGTGACAATGGGGCTCGCCTCGGTGCAATGGCTGATGGAAACAAGGCATACATGACTGCGGATTCTTGGTTGAAAGGGGCGCGGGGGCTCGCCGTGGCGGCGGGCGGGCTCGATTTCGCCACCGGCCTGGGGCTGGTGGGCGCGCCGGCGTTTACGCTGGCACGCATGGGTGCGCCCGTTCCGGGTGGCGAGGCGCTGCTCTACGTGCGTTTCGTTGGCGTCTTTGTCGCGGCCGTCGGCGCGAGCTACCTCGGGGCGCTGGCGCTCGGCGGCGCGAGGCGGCTGCGCAGCGTATTCGAATTTACGTTACTCTTTCGCCTGGGCGCTGGGACGTTCACCGGCCTGGCGGTGGCGCGAGGTCTGCTCGCGCCGGCGTGGCTGGCGGTGACGGCGACGGATTTCGCGCTCGTGGGCGCGCAAAGCTGGCTGCTGACGAAAGGAGCGGGCCGCCATGGATGACGCCACGCAGTTCCAGCCCGCGCGCGGGACGCTCGTCGCGGCCACCCTCGCGATCGCGGCGACCTATTTCTATTTTCTGATTTTCACGGAGTTTGCCCTGCTCGAACTGGCCGGACCGATCGCGACGACCGACCAGCGCGTCCGGCTGTTGATGACGGTGCTCGGGATGGGCGGGATCGCGGGCAGTCTGCTCGCGGCGTGGCGGTTCCGGCTGGAGCGCTATCCACGACAGCTCGCGAATGCGTTTCGCGCCTGCGGCCTGGCGGCCGTGCTGGCGTTGATCGCGCAGACGCTGCCGTTTCTGCTGTGCGCCGTGGCCGCAGCCGGGCTGGCGCTGGGGTGGCTCACGGTGACGCTTTCGGCCGGGCTGCGGGCGGTGGTCGGTACGAGGCGGCTCGGTCTGGTCGCGGGCGCCGGCACCGGCCTGGCGTATGCGGTGTGCAACCTTCCTCCGGTGTTCACGGCCGATCCGCGGGCGCAGACGATTGCGGCGGCGCTGGTCGTGATCATGGCGGCGCTGCTCGGTGCGTGGTTGTTGCCCGAGGAACCGTCGGTGTCGCCACGGATCGACTACAAGCCGGCCGGCGTCGCGCTCTGGGTGGCGGTCTTTCTGGCGCTCGTGTGGGTGGATTCCGCGGGATTTTATGTGATCCAGCACACGCCGGAATTGCGCGCGGCGACCTGGAGCGGAAACGGACAACTCCTCGCCAACGCGCTCGCGCATCTGGCCGGAGCGGTAGTGGCGGGCGTGGTGCTCGATCGCGGCGGGCAGGGACGGATCGTGGCGGTGGCGCTGGCGGGTCTGGTGGCCGCCTGCCTTTTGCTCCAGATCTCCGGGGTGGGCCCCGGGGTCATCTATGCCGGTGCTGTCTCGCTCTACTCCACGGCGCTGGTGTATTATCCGGCGCGCGGCGGGCGCCGCTGGACCGTTGGCGTGGTGTTTGCCATCTCCGGCTGGCTCGGCTCCGCAATGGGCATCGGCATGGCCCAGCAGCTCAATCGCGTGCCTCCGGGACTTCTGATTGCGGCGGGCGTCGTCGTGGGTGGAGCGTTGTGGCTGCGCCGGCGGATGGCTGGCTCCGGGGCACTGGCGTTGCTAGCGGTCGCGGGGACGGCGTTGGACGGCGCGCCGAGACTGGGGGCGGAAGACTCCGAGCTGCTCGTGGCGCGGGGACGTGCAGTCTACGTGAGCGAAGGATGCATCCATTGCCACTCGCAATACGTCCGTCCGCAAGTGCCCTCCGATGTGGAACGGTGGGGGCCGGCGCAGCCGCTTGGCCGAACGCTGGCGGAACAGCCGCCGCTGCCGGGAAACCGCCGGCAGGGGCCGGATCTGGCCGACGTCGGAAACCGGCGGACCCCCGAATGGAACCGGCTGCACCTCCTCGCGCCGCGGGCGGTGACGCCGGGCTCGCGCATGCCGGGCTACGCGTATTTGTTTCGCGGAGACGACTCGCGCGGCGACGCGCTCGTGGCCTACCTCGCCTCCCTGGGGGCGGAGATGACGGCCGCCCGGCAGGCGCGCGTCGCCACCTGGGCGCCGTCTCCACCGGGCGGAGCGCTGGCGCCGGCGAAAAGCACCCGACTCTTCACGCAGCTTTGCGTCAACTGCCACGGGGAAGGTGGCCGCGGCGACGGCATCCTTGCCGGGCGGTTGAGCGTGCGGCCGCCGGATTGGACGGAGGAGCCGTGGCGACATGTGCCGCCCGGAGCGGAGCCTGGGAAGGCGGTGGCGCGCATCATCAAGTTCGGCCTCCCCGGGTCGCCGATGGCGGGACACGAATATCTGAGCGACGCGGAGGTCATCGGACTCGCCCGGCACGTCCTCTCGTTGCATCATGACCGTGGTTGACCGCACCGGTGCGCGGTTTCCGGCCTGAACCCCAATGAAAATCCTGATCGTCGAGGACGAGCGCAAGGTCGGCCAGTTTGTGGAGAAAGCCCTTGCCGAGCATGCCTACACGGTGCGCCGGGTGGGCACGTGCGCGGCGGCGCGCGATGCGCTGGCGGAATCGCCCTACGACGCGATCGTGCTTGATCTCGGCCTGCCGGACGGCGACGGGCTCGAGCTGCTGCGACAGTGGCGCGCGAGCGGGTTCCACGAGCCCGTCCTGATCCTCAGCGCCCGCAATGCAGTCGAGGATCGTATCCACGGACTGAATATAGGAGCGGACGACTACCTCCCGAAGCCCTTCAGCGTCGATGAACTCCTGGCCCGCGTGCGCTCGCTGTTGCGGCGGCACCAAGCGGGGGCGAAGGTCACGGTGCTCGAGCACCGGGGCGTGCGCCTCGATCTGCTTGCGCGGACGGCCATGCGCGAGGGCACGCCCGTGGATCTGACCAGCCGGGAGTTTGCGCTGCTGGAGCTGTTCCTGCAGAACGCGGGTCGCGTCCTCACGCGGACGCTGATTGCCGAGAAGATCTGGGAGGCCTCGTATGATCTCGAGACCAACCTGATCGACGTCTACGTGCGCCGGCTGCGACGGAAGTTTGAACGGCCGGGTGCAGGCGAGCCTTTTATCAAGACCGTGCGAGGCACGGGCTACGTGCTGGCATGAACCGGAATTCGTTTACCGCGCGCCTCACGCTGCGTTTTGCGGCGCTGGTCACCGCGACCACGGCCGCGGTGCTTGTGGTCGGCGGCTGGCTGTTGCAACGCCAGACGGTCAGCGGGCTCGAGTTGATGCACGAAGTCGAGGGTCACGAATTGGCCGAGCTGCTCGGAACAGAGGCGAACCTCGCGGCCGCCGACATCGTGCGCCGCATCAAGTATGACGCCGACAGCGATGCCGCGCTTTTCTTCATCCAGGTGCACAAGGAGGACGGCGCCGTGCTCTTCCGTTCGGACAACCTCGGCGGTGCGGTCCTGCCCGATCTGTCGCGGGCGGAGCCGCATTGGACGACCCGCCTGCCGGCCGTCGGGGACGTGCGCGTGTCGGAATTTCACTCAGGGCCCTGGCATATCCAGGTCGCGAGTCCGCTTGCGCCGACGCGGCGGCTGTTACGCGACTACGTGGAGGTGAGCGGGTTGCTGGTGATCGGCGTGGCGGTGACGAGCCTCGGCCTCGGGTATGCGTTCAGTCGATACACCTTGCGGCCGGTGCGGGCGATCGAGGCGACGGCACGACGGATCCGCGCCGACAACCTCAGCGAACGCATTCCGGTGCCCGCCGGCCGCGACGAGCTGGCGGCGCTGGCGGAGCTGCTCAACCGCATGTTCGACCGGCTCGAACTCTCGTTCGAGCAGGTGCGGCGCTTCACCGCGGACGCCTCGCACGAGCTGAAGACGCCGCTCGCCCTGATGCAGCTCAACGCCGAGAAGCTCCGGTCGCGCCTCGCCGGCGACGCCGAGGGAACGGCCGCGCTCGAGGACATGCTCGAGGAACTCGGCCGGCTGCACCAGATCATCGAAAGCCTGTTGTTCCTCTCCAAGGCCGATGCCGGGGCGCTGGCGCTCGAATTGAAAGCGCTCTCGCCGCAGGCGCTGCTTGCGGCGCTGGCGGAGGATGCGCAGGCGCTCGCCGAGGATGTCGGCGCCCGCTTTGCCTTGAGCCGGAATGAGCCCGGCGAGATCCGGGGCGAGCCGAATCTGCTGCGCCAGCTCCTGCTCAATCTGTTGAGCAATGCGCTTGCGGTTTCGCCGCCCGGGAGCCTGGTCACACTTGAATCGTATTGGCTGGATGGAGACAAATGGCGTTTCGAAGTCGCCGACGAAGGCCCGGGCCTCCCGGAGGCGCAACTGGCGCGCGTTTTTGAGCGGTTTGTCCGCTTCGAGCACGGCGCCGGCGGCGCACCGCGGAGCGGCCACGGCCTGGGCCTCGCGATCTGCAAGGGGATCGCCGAACTCCATCGCGGTTCGATCCGGGCGGAGAACCGGCGGGATCGTCGGGGCCTGCGGGTGATCGTCGAGCTGCCTGCGGACGTCAGCGCTGGAGGCTGAGGGAGCGCGGAGAACAGCCCTCGCGTAGCGAGGGCGGCACTACGGCTTGCCGGCGCCGCGCGGCGGCATGCGTTTCTGGCCTTCAGGCTTCCGCTTTCCGGGTGGCGAGTGCGTCGCGCAGCGTCTGCTGCAGCGTTTCCGGGGAGAAAGGTTTCTCGATGAAGAACGCGGCGCCGGTCGCCCGCAGTTCGGCGAGCGTGTGGGGTTGTACGTAGCCGCTCATCCCGATCATCGGAAGCGTCGGAGCGAGGGCATGAAGGGCGCGTGCGGTCGTGACGCCATCCATGCCCGGCATGTGCAGGTCGAGCAGGGTAACGTCGGGCGGCGTCGGGGAGGCCTTGAATGCGGTGATCGCCTCGGCCCCCCCGGCGGCGACTGTCACGCGCAGACCGAGCCCCTCGAGCAGGCGTTTCGCGATGTCCAGCATGGCCGGCTCGTCGTCGACGATGAGCACGTGTTCGCCGGAGAAGCGCGGAAGGGCCCCGGTCGCTGCCGGCGGCCTTGAGGGGGCCGGCGGGGGCGGCGGCGCGCCGACCGAGGGGAGAAACAGTGAAAAGCGGGTGCCGCGCCCGACGGCGGTCTCGAGGGCGATGAAGCCGCCATGGCGGTGCACGATGCTGCGCGTGGTGGCGAGCCCGAGGCCGGTGCCGCGACCCACCTCCTTCGTGGTGAAGAACGGGTCGAAGATGCGATGCAGGATCTCCGGAGCGATGCCGCTGCCGGTGTCCTCCACATCGAAGCGCACGTAGTCTCCCGGCCGGGCGTTCAGGTGCTGGCCCGCAAACGCTGTATCAACGACCTGGTTACTTGCGTTCACGCGGAGCTCGCCGCCCTGCGGCATGGCGTCGCGGGCGTTCACGCAGAGGTTGAGCAGCACCTGCTCGAGCTGTGTTGCCTGGCCGTGGATAACGCCGGCGTCGGACGCGACATGAGTGGAAAAGCGGATCGATTTCGGGAGCGTGTCGGCGAGCATGCGGTTGAGGGCGCGGATGAGAACCGCCGGCTGCACGGTGGTGCGCTGGCCGCTGCCGCCGCGGGCGAAGACAAGGATCTGGCGGACGAGATCGGCGGCGCGGTTGGTGCTCGCGGAGATGGCGTCGACGAGCTGGGCGGCGCGGGCGTCGGTGACAAAGGGGCGCAGCAGGTCGGTCGCCATCGCGATCGGCGCGAGGATGTTGTTCAGATCGTGCGCGATCCCGCCGGCGAGGGTGCCGATGCCTTCGAGTCGCTGGGCCTGAACGAGCTGCTCCTCGAGCTGCTTATGATCGGTGATGTCGATCACGGAGCCGGCCATGCGGTAGGCGTGCCCCCCGGCATCCCAGAGCGCCTGGCCGCGCGCGGCGATCCAGCGGTAAGCGCCACTCTTGGAGCGAAGGCGATACTCGAGGTCGTAGGCCTTGTGCTGGCGGAGGTGCGCGGTGAGCGCGGCCTCGACGCGCGGACGGTCGTCGGGATGCAGCGCGTCGATCAATGCCTGGTGTCGGGCTGGGAACTCGCTGGGGGCATAGCCCAGCGCTTCGATGAACCGGGCGGCGAAGAAGATTTCGTCGGTGAGGATGTTCCAATCCCACAGTCCGATGCTCGAGCCGCCCACGGCGAGGTCGCAGCGCTCCTGCGCGAGGCGCAGCGCCTCCTCGGCCTGGCGGCGTTCGGTGACGTCGCGGCCTTCAAAAATCAGGAAGCCGACGCGGTGTTGCTCGTCCAGCACCGCGCGAAGCGAGAAATCGATGAAACGCAACTGTCCGCTGGTGTCGCGATGGGTGGCCTCGAAGCGCGAGACGGAACCCTGGGCGGCACGGATCACCGCGGCGCGCAACTGCGCCTGCAACTCGGCCGAGTGACTCCACCAGGGCGTGTCCCAGAACGCCTGCTCGACGACGTCCTCGGGCTGCGCGCCGATCAGCTCGAGGGCGGCCCGGTTGGCGGCCACCAGCGTGCCATCGGTGCGCAGTACGCCGATCAGCTCGAACGTGTGCTCGAAGATCGCGCGAAAGAGCCGCTCTTGTTCGCGTACGGCGGTGATGTCGCGCTCGATCGCGGCGAAGTGTGTGACGCAGCCCTCCGGCCCGGTGATCGGCGTGACGCTGATCTCGACCCAGTAGTCGCGCCCCTCTTTGGTGCGATTGAGCAACTCGACGCGCTCCGCATGCTGCTCGGCGAAGGCCGCATGCAGTCGGGCGAGCGCGTCACGCGAAGCGTGCGGAGAGGCGAGGAAACGTGGGGAGCGGCCGATCGCCTCGGCTGGCGTGTAGCCGGTGATGCGCTCGCAGGCCTCGTTGACGAAGACGATGCGCGGCCCGGGTTCCTCGACCGGGTCGGCTTCGGTGATCATCACGAGATCGTTCACGCGGGCGACGGCGTTGTGCAGCAAGTGCAGGTGCGCCTGGGCCTGGCCGTGCTGGATGGCCAGGCGGGCGACGTTGCTTGCGGCCTCGACGAAATGCATCTCGGCCTCGCCGGGCCGGCCAGGCTCATGCCGGTAAAGAGAAAAGGTGCCGCGAACGCGGTGTTCGTTGTCGAGGAGCGGAACCGACCAGCACGCGTGCAGGCCATGCGGAAGCGCGAGGTCCTTGTAAGGCGCCCAGAGGGGATCGGAGGCAATGTCTTCGACGACGACGGCCTCACGGCGCCAAGCGGCCGTGCCGCTGGAGCCGACCGCCGGACCGATGGCTGTCCCGTGAAACGCGCGGTTGAAGCTCTCCGGCAGCCGTGGCGCCGCGCCGTGCAGGAGGTGCACGCCCTCGCAGTCGAGCAGCAGGACCTCTCCGATCAAGTCGGGATTGCCCGACGCTTCTTCGATCGCGAGCACGAGCTCGTGGAGAACGGCATCAAGGGGCATGCCGTCGGCCAGCAAATTGAGCACAAGCCATTCGAGGCGGAGCAGCGCATCGCTGGTGTCAATCGCCGGCCCTGCGAACGTAGCGCTAGAGGGCATGGGGTTGGGGTGACCTCGTGAAGATAATCACCACCGCTGCGGCGGAAAGGCATTTCCAGCCCGCGCACGAAAGTGACAGGTCCTTGCGATAGCCGGCTCAGTCGAAACGCAGGGAGAACTGCGGATCTTCGCGCGGTGAGATGGGGGCGGCCGGTGCGAGGCACGCGGGGTCGTCGTTAGCGACATGGTTCACCCGCGAGTCCAGCGCCTGGGCGTGCATTTCGTCGCCCGGGTGCGGTTGCAGCAACCGCGCCAGAGAGGCAGGGTCGCGCACGCGCGGATCGAGCCAGCGTTCGCAATCTTCTTCGCGGAGGATGACTGGCATGCGGTGATGGATCGGCGCCATCACGGCATTGGGGGCCGTCGTGATGACGGCGCAGGACTCGAGGTGGCTGCCATCGGGGGAGCGCCAGATCTCCCACACGGCGGCCAGGCAAAAAGGCGCCTCGTCGCGCCGGCGGAAGAGCCACGGCTGGCGTGAGCGCGCGTGCCATTCGAAAAAGCCGCTCACCGGGATGAGGCAGCGCCGCCCGCGGAACGCATCACGAAACGAGGGGCGCTCGGCGAGGGTTTCGGCGCGCGCGTTGATGGGGGCGTC
>DASWVO010000372.1:0-11609 GCA_036406235.1 Opitutaceae bacterium | reverse complement strand
CGGGTTTCACGGTGTAGCGCCAGTTGAGGTTGATCAGGAAGAGCGGCTTGCCCTCGCGGCCCTTGAGCGTGTCGCTGAACACGCCGTATTCCTCGCCGAAGGGCGAGGCCTGGGCGCCGTAGACCGCCTCGCCGTTGGTCTGTAACCACTCGCCCACTACGCGCAGCACGTTCCGGCTTTCGGGCGGGATCACGCCCTCGGCCGTGGGGCCGACGTTGAGCAGGTAGTTGCCGCCCTTCGAAACGATGTCGACCAGGTTGAAGAGCACCTGCGAGGGCGACTTCCAGTCGTGGTCGTAGCTCTTGAAGCCCCACGTGTGATTGAGCGTCGCGGGGGTCTCCCAGTCTTTCGGGAGCTTCTCGTCGGGGATGACGTTGTCGCCGGTGCTCACATAGTCGCCCTCGGTGCCGAGCCGGCCGTCGATCAGGCACCACGGCTGGAGCGAACGCACGATGTCGGCGAAACGCTGCGCGCGGTCGCCCACGTTCATCATGCGCGGCGTGTCGAACCACACGAGGCAGATGGGGCCGTATCGGGTGAGCAGCTCCTTCACCTGGGGTTCGGCCTTGGCGCGAAGGTACTTGTCGAAATCCTTCCTGTCGTCGGGTCCGAAGTCCCACGTGTTGCCGGCGCCGTCCGGATCGTGCCAGTCCTGCGCCTGCGAGTAATAGAGGCCGAAGCGCAGACCGTGGCGCGCGCAGGCCCCGGCGAGTTCGCGGATGATGTCGCGCCCGAAAGGCGTGGCGTCGACGACGTCGTAGCGGCTGACGGCCGAGTCGTAGAGGGCGAAGCCGTCGTGGTGTTTCGACGTGATGACGACGTATTTCATGCCGGCCTCCTTCGCGAGGCGCACCCATGCGTCGGCGTCGAACTTCACCGGATTGAACTGCGCGGCGAGCTTCTCGTAGTCTTTCGCGGGGATGTGCGCCCGGTTCATGATCCATTCGCCGAGGCCGGGAATGCGCTTGCCGTTCCACGTGCCCGCCGGGATGGCATAGAGGCCCCAGTGGATGAAGAGACCGTATTTCGCCTCGCGAAACCAGGCCATGCGCTCGTCCTGGCTGGCGGGCGGCTCTTTGCGGATGGCGGGCAGCGAAGCTTCGGCGCGGAGCGCCGCGATGGGGGCGAGCATGAGGAGGATCAGGGAGGTGAGTTGGCGGGGTGACTTCATGGGGTGGAGTGAAAGGGTTGTGTAGGGCTGGCCCGGCATAAGGCAGCGCATCAGGATGCCGTATCCTTTCCTGTATCCGGCCTATCGTTACGAGTTGCGGGCTTTACTTCGCCCTCGATCTCGACGCAGAGAACCGGGGCGAGCGCCGCCGGTGCCCTGGAGGGGAGTTTGATGGTGACGCCGTTGGCGCCGGGCGTGGCGGACAGTTCGCGCGCGCGGTCGGCGAGCAGATAGGCACGCTTCACCCGGTTGGAAAACGCCGGGAGGGTGAATGACTCGCCGGCGGGCCACTCGAGGAGGTGGAAGTAGAGCCTGCCCGGCTGGGTCGTGCAGCGCCAGGCGTTGCGGTCCACCCAGAGTGGTCTCCCGGTTTTCCCGTCCTTGCGCGTCGCATCTTCGTAGCCGAGCTCGTCGCCGAAGGGGGTGGGGCCGGCGCCGTAGATGGCTTCGGCGTTGAGGGAGGTCCACGTTCCGACTTCCCGGAGGATCCGCACGGATTCCTCCGGGATCACGCCCTCGGCCGTCGGGCCGACGTTGAGCAGGTAGTTGCCGCCCTTGCTGACGATGTCGGCGATGTTGCGCACGACGGTGGCCGGGCTCTTCCACTCCTGATCAAAGCGATTGTAGCCCCAGTGCCGGTTGAGCGTCATGCAGACCTCGAAGGCGTTGCCTGTCATGAAACCGGGGATACGCTGTTCCGGTGTGCCGTAGTCCGCGGGGATACCCCCGCGGTTGTTGATGAGGGCGGCCGGTTGCAGCGTATTGATCATCCGGCGCAGATCCTCGCCACGCAGGAGCTGGCCGCGATCGGCGTTGGCGAACGAGCCTCCGCCGTCGAACCACACGATGCCGACCGGACCGTAGTTCGTGAGCAGCTCGCGAATCTGAGCGTGCATGTAATCGGCGTAGCGGCCGACGTCGGCCTGCGGATTGGGCGCGCCATGGAAATCGCGCATCGAGTAGCGGGCGGGAAACTCGGGGTGATGCCAGTCGGGCAGCGAGTAATAGATGCAGAAGACAATGCCTGCCTCGCGGCAGGCGGCGGCGAGTTCCCGGAGCGGGTCGCGCCGGAAGGGCGTCGCGTCGACGATGTCGTAGTCGGTGAGCTTCGAGTCGTAGAGGCAGAAGCCATCGTGGTGCTTGGCGGTGACGACGAGGTATTTCATGCCCGCGGCCTTGGCGAGGCCGACCCAGGCCTTGGCGTCGAACTTCACCGGATTGAACTGGCCGGCGAGCTTTTCGTACTCAGCGGACGGAATCTTCTCTTGCAGCATGATCCACTCGCCGCGGTTGGTGTTTTCCCGGCCGGGCCACTGGCCGGCGGGGATCGCGTAGAGCCCCCAGTGGATGAAGAGCCCGAGACGGGCGTCCTTGAACCAGGCGAGCCGCGCTTTCTGCTCCGGTGTTTCCGGCAACACGGGCGACTGGCCGTGATGCGCGGCCGGGGTGGCGGTTTGCGCGAGCCCGGGGAGGGCGCCGATGGTGGCGGTGAACGAGGCGAGGGCGAGCAGGGCGGGTTTGGTCATGGATCGGGGTTCGATCCGACCATGCAGGCGGCGACGACGGACGCGGTTCCTTTTTTGGTGATGTCGTTTAATGAGCAGCCTGGCTGGCGGCTGCCGCACCGCGACTGGGGGCCGCGTGGGCGCGGCATCGCGCCCGATGCTGTAACCACGGGTTGAATACGACTTCTTCCCGGCGCCGAGGCTGTCGCATCCGCTGAGCCACCTTCATGCGGGCCATGGCGGGCGGCGGCGCCGGTCGCTGCCGGCGGCGCCAGCCGTCATCCCCGAAAACGGGTTGCTTTCCGCGAGGTCGCTGCCCGTCGGCGCGCTTTCGGCAACGACGCGCCCGACGCGGGCGGGGCGTCTTCCAGGCGCCGGGTTCCCCCGGGCCGGCCAAACGGACGAGCGTGGACGGCCGCTCAGGCCGGACCGGCGGTGGCCGCGAGGCGGCGCACGTCGTCGCCGGTGATCGTCTCCCGGGCCACGAGGTCCCCGGCAATTGCGTCGAGCGCGGCCCGGTGGGCGCGTAGTGTTTCGGTGGTTACGGAGTAATTCTCGTCGAGGAGCGTCTTCACGTGCCGTTCGGCGTCGTGAAACGTCTGCGGGCTCGCCAACGCCTCCTCGCCCTCGGGCCGCGAGAGCGCCATGAAGCCGAGCGGAGACATGCCCCATTCGAACACCATCTGGCGCGCGATGCGCGTCGCCTCCTGGATGTCGCCCGAGGCGCCGCTCGTGATCGTGCCCAGCGCCAGCTCCTCGGCGACGCGGCCGGCCATGAGGCAGCGCAGGCGGGCGACGAGTTGCTCGCGCGAGTAGTTGAAGAGATCGCGTTCCGGCGTGAAGTGCGTGCTGCCAAGCGAGCGGCCGCGCGGAATGATGGTGACCTTCTGCAGCGTGATCGCGTCGTCGCCGGAAAGCACCTGCATCAGGGCGTGGCCGGCCTCGTGATAGGCGATCACGCGCTTGTCGTGCGGCGTCATGGCGCGCCGGGTTTCGCGGCCCCAGTTGATCTTGTCGCGCGCCTCGTCGAGGTCGGTCAGCGTGATCGCGCCGCGGCCGTGGCGCGCGGCGTGGATCGCCCCCTCGTTGAGGAGGTTGGCGAGGTCGGCGCCCGAGAAGCCGGGCGTGGATTTTGCGACCTGCTGCAGGTCGACGCCCGGGTCGAGCTTCACCGAGCCGGCGTGTACTTGCAGAATGGCGACACGGCCGGTCAGATCCGGCAGGCCGACGGAGACCTGGCGGTCGAAGCGCCCGGGGCGCAGCAGCGCGCGGTCCCTCGTGTCGGGGCGGCTGGTCGCGCCGAAGACGACGCCCGCGTCGTCGGAGTCGAAGCCGTCCATCGCGACCAGGAGCGCGTTGAGCGTCTGGTCGTGCTCCTGCTGCGCGCCGCTGGCGTCGCCGGTCGAGCGGCGGCGGCCGATCGCGTCGATCTCGTCGATGAAGATGATGCTGGGCGCGGTCTCGCGGGCTTTCTTGAACAACGAGCGTACGCGGGCGGCGCCGACGCCGACGTAGAGTTCCACGAAGTCGGAGCCGCTGAGGCTGTAGAAATGCGCCTTCGCTTCGCCGGCGACCGCCTTGGCGAGCATGGTCTTGCCGGTGCCCGGGGGGCCGACGAGCATCACGCCCTTGGGCATGCGCCCGCCGGTCGCGCGAAAGCGTGCCGGGTCCTTGAGGAATTCAACGACCTCGCGCACCTCGTCCTTGGCCTCGTCGCAACCTGCCACCGACGAAAAGCTCACCGTCGAACTGGCGGAGCGCAGCGCGCGCGGCGAGAGCGAGGTGGAGCGGCCGAGCTGGTGCTGGGCGACGGCGATGACGATTCCGATGATCAGCAGGATGCCGAGGATCTGCGTGGCGACGTGGGCGGCGCCGGCCGCGTAGTCGCGGGTTGTGCGCACCTGCGTGCGCGCAACGGTCGCCGCATCGTTTTCGCTGAAGCGCCGCTCGCGCAGGAGCGCCAGATCGGCGTCGGTGAGACGGGCGGTGGTCCGCACGTTGGCGGCGACCCCGTCCCGCGCGCGCGTGGCCGAGATGTCGGCGAGACCGGCGAGGTTGGTGCGGAAAACGATCTGACCCGCGGAGAGTTCGCCGGAGCGGACCGCGGCCAGGAACTCCGCGACATCGAGCGGCTGCGCCTCCGGAACGGCGGCCGAGGCGGGCGGACGGGAAAGGGTGAAATCAAGTCCGGCCGCGGCGATGAAGAGCGCCGCGACGAGGAGCAACCAGCGAAGAGGAAGCGTCGGCATATGCGATGTCGTCTCCCTTAGGCGGCACAACCGGAGTTTTCTGCAATAGGATAAACTACGCCCCGCGTGCACGCGGGGAAGGGCGCCTGCGCCGTGCCGTTCGGGCTGAATCGCGAAGGCTGATGCGCAGCTTGCCCGAGGCTGCAAAGTTGCGTCCCCGTGCCGGCGGCCGGCGTTCCGGCCGCACTTGCGCAAGTCACTGAAAAACGTCGCTACATCCGCTGCGAAAAAATTCTCGGGGGAGGGAGGACGGGACGAACGTTGCGTCGCGGCTGCGGGCGGGCGTCGTTTCGTCGCCCGCCCGGTCCCCTGCCGTGCGGGCAACCCACCCCGCCGCGGCGGCCGAGCAGGCTGGCGTTTACGTTACGGCGGCGCGGTGCAGCAGATCGCGCAGCGCGTCGGGGGCGAAGGGTTTTGCGAGGTAGCCGTCCATGCCGGCTTGCAGGCACTCGTCGCGGTTCTCGGGAGTGGCGCTGGCGGTGAGGGCGATGATGTGCAGGCGGCGGCGCCCACTCGCGGCTTCGGCCGCGCGAATGGCCCGCGTTGTCGTGAGTCCATCCATCTCCGGCATTTGCAGATCCATCAGCGCTGCGTCGAACTCGGCGGCGTCGAGCTGCGCGAGGGCCTGGCGGCCGTCGTGGGCGAACGCGGCCTCGTGCCCGAGCTGCTTGAGGAGGGCGGCGACGAGCCGGCGGTTGATGGGGTTGTCTTCGACGACGAGCACGCGCAGGCGGCGGACGGGCGGCGATGCCTCCGCCGGGGTGCTTGCGCGCTCCGGGCGCGTCGCCGGCGTGGCGAGCTCGGCGGCAATCCGCGCGGTGAACGTCGAGCCCGCGCCGGGCCGGCTGGCGATGTCGAGCGTGCCGCCCATCAGTTCACAGAGCCGGCGGGAAATCACGAGGCCCAGGCCGGTGCCGCCGAACCGGCGCGTGATCGATGAGTCGGCCTGGCTGAACGAGCGGAAAAGCCGTGGCAGTTTCTCGGGGGGAACGCCGATGCCCGTGTCGCTCACGGAGAACACGAGCACGACGCTCGTGCGGGAGGAAGGATCAGGAGGCAGGGAGCAAGATTCCGAGCCTGCTCCTTGCTCCTTTCTCCCTGCTCCTTCGTGAAGCGATTCCCCCAGCGCGCAGCGCACCGCGACTTCGCCGTGTTCGGTGAATTTCACGGCGTTGGACAGGAGGTTCGTGAGCACCTGCTTCACGCGCATGGCGTCGCCGCGGACGAGGGCGGGCACGGTGTCCTCGATCGTGCACGCAAGCTGCAGGCCCTTGTTCTCGGCGGCGGGGGCGAACAGCGTGGCCACGTCGCGCGCGGTCTGCCCCGGGGCGAACGGCGCCGACTCGAGCTCGACGGCGCCGGCTTCGATCTTCGACAGGTCGAGGATGTCGTTGATCAACGCGAGCAGCATCTCACCGCTGACCCGGAGCGACCGAAGAAACTCCCGCTGCTCGTCATCCATCCGCGTGCGCTCGAGCAGGCTGGTGAAGCCGAGCACGCCGTTCATGGGGGTGCGGATCTCGTGGCTCATCGTCGCGAGAAACTCCGACTTGGCGCGGTCGGCCGCCTCGGCGGCGTCCTTCGCCTCGGCGAGCGCGCGCGTGCGCCGCGCGATGGTTTCCTCAAGCTCGTCGCGGTGACGCCGCAGTTGGTCGAGCGCGATGCCGGCAAACTGCCCCGGGATTCCCAGGCAGAACGCGAAGGCGCCCATCGCGAAGATCGGCGAAAATTCCGCGCCGCCGGCGAGGGCGAAGGGGCCGTGTCCGCGCGCGGTGGCGAGGAGCCCGTAGATGGAAATGACAAGCACGGAGACCGCCACGCCTCGGGCGCCGCAGGCGATCGCGGCGGCGAGGGCGAGCGGAATCGCCGTGTAAATGGCGTGAGGCGTGACGTGGAAGGCCAGCAGGCACACGGCGAGGGTGAGCGCGATGTTGGCAGCGTGCGCGACGACGAGGCGTGCCGTCGTGGCGGCCAGGCCGCTGCGCCACGGTGCGAAGACGAGCGGCACGATCAGATACACCCCCAGCGCATCCGAAATGGTGATACTGCCGCTGCGCAGCAGAAACTCCGTCCACGTCAGGCCGGGCAGATAGCCCGCGAGGTAGATGCAGCCGATCACCATCCAGGCGGTGAGCACGGCCGGCAGGAGCGCGACGCCGAAGGTGAAGCGCAGGTAGTCCCACGCATCGGTGAACGGTCCGGCGCGCAGCCAGCGTTTCCACACGACGCAGGCGAAGGCCGGGCCGGCGGTGTTCACGAGGCACACGAGCGCGTTGTAGGGCAGAAAGCGGAAGAAACTCTCATGGTTGGCCAGTGCGACGACCGACCAGTGGGCGAGCCAGATGGTCGGCAGCGCGGACCAGCCCGGACGGGTGAGCAGGGCCGCCACCGCGATGCCCGCGGGCAACCAGATGACGGTGACGTTGGTCGGCGGGAGCGAGATAAGCCGCATCGCGACGAACGCCGACGCGATCAATAGCACGAAAAGCGCGATGTGTTGCGCCAGCAGGGCCGCCACCGGACGCAGGCGCACGGGAGCGGGACGGAGGGGGAGCGCTCGCGCGTTTGCCGCCGGCTGGACGACGTCGGAACTGTGCTCTGCAGGGATAATGGCTTCACTGAAAATCAACCGGGGCCGGCTGTCATTCTCTTTAGTGAAGGCGATGCCGCACGGGTCCGACGTGAGCGCTCGGGCGCGGGGAGGGCCCGACCTCCGCGCGGGCCGCCTTGGAGATGCGTCTGCCGAAGCGAAAAGCCGCGGCTTGGCGTTTATGCACTTTCCCGAACGCACTCTCGTGGCGCGGTGCTTCAGCCCGCGTTCGTTGCTCTCTTGAGCGCGAGCTGAAGCACCGCGCCACCTCGGGCAATCGCGACCGCACGTTCACGACCGCGTCAAAGAAACGGCTCCGCCCGCCCGCCCGCGGGACAGGCGAACGGCCCCGACGTGCGATGCCAGGGCGGGGCTTTACGTCCGGCGCGGCATTTCCAGCCAGAGCGTCCCGTCCCGGATTTCCACCCGGAAGCGGCGGAGATCGATCTTGGCGGGCCCCTGGGTCACGCGTCCGTCCCGCACGTCGAACCGCGACCCGTGCCACGGGCACGTCACTTCACAGCCCTCGATTCGCCCTTCCGAAAGCGGCCCGTATCGATGCGGACAATACTCCTGAAACGCAAACACGCCCTCCGGAGTGCGCGCGACCGCCACGATCGTGCCGGCGGCGTCGATGCGCAGCGTCTCGCCGATGGCCAGCGCGTCGGCGCGGGCGACCATTACTTTTTCGCCGGCCGGCGCATGCAGCGTGATCGTCGACCGCGGCGTGCGGGTAGGGCGGCGGTGCCGTCCGACTCCGATGCCGTCGTTGTAGACCAGGTGTCCGCCGAGATAGCCGGGGAACGTGATGAGGCCTACGCCAAGCGCGGAGATGATCACTGGAAGGAGCGGGGTGCGCGGCGCGTCGACGGCCGTGAGGCGCAGGCCGGCGCCGAGCGCGAAGACGCCCAGCGCGATCAGGTTGAGCAGCATGTGCACCGTCGCGGTTTTCCTGGAGGGATGGTCCTCGCGGATGTCGGTATAGTCGATCATGCCGGTGATGCCGGCGAGCAGGCCCGTGGCCAGTCCGGCGACGAGGCAGATGAACGCGGCGCGCCCGAGCTGCCAATCCGGGCGGTCGACGGCCCAGCTCGCCAGGTCGAGGAGCAGGCTCAGCGGAAACAGGCCGATCGGCAGGTGCACCAAGGCCGGATGCAACGGGCTCTTGAACGGTCGCCCCTGAAGAATTTCCCTGGCCGCAGGCATGTAGTGGACTGTTGGTTACCCGGCGTCGGGCAGGCGGGAGCCACCGCGTTCCGCCTCCGCGCGCCATTTCTTTTTGGACTGGCGCGCAATGCTCACGCCGTGCTCGAACACCATCCGGCAGCCGAGATACCCGCTGGCGAAAACGAGCAGTGCGCCGGTCAGCGAGGTGAGCAGGATCGGCAGCGTGACCGCGGCGCCGGGTTCGAGCGTGCCGAGCCGCAGGCCGGCGTTGGCGGCCCATACGATCATCGCGAGCAGGTTGAGCAGCATGTGATACAGTCCGAGTTTCCACGCCGGCTTTTCTTTCTTCACCGGCGCCCAGTCCGCCACCCCGGTCGGCACGGCCAGCACGGCGGTGAGCAGCCCCAGCGCAACGGCCGCGAAGCCGAGCCGGGCCAGCACGTCTGCCGCCGGCGCAAACCAGGCGGCCACGTCGAGCACGGCCGCTGCGGTCCACAGGCCGATCGGCAGATGGACCAGCGCCGGGTGCAACGGATGGCCGAGCCATTTGCCTTGGAGAATATCGACGAGCTTCACGGGACGGGCTCTTTCGCGGGCGCGACAGCGTGCCGCGGCCTTCAGCTCACAGAGGACCGAGACCCGCCGGTGGTTCCCGCCGTGAGGCCGTGGCAGCCCGGGTGGAACCGGGAAGCCGGCGTAGTGGACTTTACGGGAGAAACCCAGGGGGACCCGCCCGATGCCGGCGGCACGCGGCGGGAGGACGGAGGAACGTCGGCAAAGCGTCGCGCGCAAGCGTTGTCGCCGCCCACCGATCGTTTGGCGCGAACCGGACGAGGACCGGCGGGTCAAGTAGGCGAGAGTGAGAAAAAGCGCCCGCGTCCCGGCGGGTTCAACCCCGTGTTCCCATGACCCTCGATACTTCCCGCGACACGTCCGGTGTTTCGTCGGTGCGCCCCGGCTTTCCGACGGCCTCGCCGTATCTGGTCTTCAACGACCCGGAGCAGGCGATCGATTTCTATCATCAAGCGCTGGGCGCGGTCGAACTTTCGCGCCAGGCCGATGCCGACGGGCGCATTCGCCACGTCGAGTTTCGCGTCGGCGATTCGACGTTCATGGCGACGACGACCAATTCCGAGTTTCCGTTCATGCGCAGTGCGGAGGAGATGGGCGGGTCGCCGGTGCAGTTCTTCCTCTATGTCGAGGGCGTGGACGCGCGATTTCAACGCGCGCTGGATGCTGGCGCCGAGGTCGTGATGCCCGTGGCCGATCAGACGTATGGGCGGAGCGGAGGCTTCAAAGACCCCTTCGGGATCATCTGGTGGCTGTCCACCTACCGGGAGCCGGAAAAAACCGTGGGACCGGGCGGACGTTAGGCGACGTTCCTTCTCGCGCCGACCGGAATCTGTCAGCGTTTAGGAGGCTTCCGGGGATTACGCCGGGGCGGCGGGAGCAGGGCGGCCGGCCCGGGGGTCCGCGGCGGGAGCGGCGGGCGCGAAAAGCCTCGCGCCGCGCAGGCTCGCTCGCACGCTTCGGCCGGTGATCGCTCGTTGCCAGCCCGGTTTTGAAACGCTCCTCGCCGAGGAGTTGCAGGTGCATGGAGGGACGCCGACGGAGCACGGCGCCGGATGGGTGCGGCTGGCCGATGCCGGCTGGTCCCTGCCGGACGGCGGGCTCTGCTTCGCGCACGCCGTCCTGTCGGAGGCGATCGAGTTGACCGGCGACTCCGTCAACCAACTGGCTGGGCGCATCGCCGATCACTTCTTTGCGAGCGCGCGCACGGAGCGTTTCGATGGGACCTGGCCCTGCCTGTTTCAGGCGGCCGCGGGGTTCGATGGGCTGGGGCGGCGTGTCGACGGGGTCGAGAAGGCGTTCCTCGAGACGCTGAAGAAAAGGATGTCGCGCGTGGCGAAACTGGCCGTCGCGGAGGCGCCGCGCGGCGTGGCGACGGTGCGCGGGCTGTTCGTGTTCTTCGTGGATTTCGGCCGGGTCTTCGTGGCGCGGACCTGTGCGTTCGGCGGGCAGCGTCGGATGGCGGACGACCCGCTCGCTCCGTCGCGCAGCTATCTGAAAGTCGAGGAAGCCTACGTGCTGCTCGGGCGCGAACCGGCGGCGGGCGAGACGGTGGTGGACCTGGGGGCCGCGCCGGGCGGCTGGAGCTACAGCGCGGCGAAACGCGGGGCGAAGGTGATCGCGGTCGACAACGGTCCGCTGAAAGGCGGCGCGCTCGACCACCCCTTGATCGAGCACCGCCGCGAGGACGCGTTTGGCTTCCGTCCGGCACCCGGCGAGGCGGTCGACTGGCTGTTTTGCGACCTCGTCGAGGATCCGCACCACGTGATCAACAACCTGATCGCACCGTGGCTGGCGAACCGCTGGTGCCGGCGCTTTGTCGTGATCTTGAAGTTCGGCCGCGTGGCGCCGGTGCCGTTTCTGCGCGAGGTGCTCGCCCCGGCTTCGCCCTTCGTGATGCATGCGACGGGCCTGCGCGTGCGGCATCTTTATCATGATCGTGAAGAGTTCACGCTGGTGGGGGAGGTGAAGGCATGAAACGCGACGAACTGAAACTCTGCGGGCTGCCGGCCGTGCGCGCGCGCTTCCAGCGCGACGCCGCCTCGATCCAGCGGCTGTATTTCGATTACGCGACGAGCCGGAAGATCGGGGTGATGACGAAGGCCCTTGCCGCTGCCCGCAAGGTTTACCGGTGCGTCGAGCCGGCCGAGCTCGAGAAGGTCGCCGGGAGCGTGCATCACGGCGGGATCGTGGCGGTTGTCGCGGCGCCGGCACTACGCGCGCCTCTTCCGGCCGACGTGCGCGCGTGGGCGGGCCGGCGCGCCCCGCTCGTGCTGCTCGACCGCATCGGCAACGCGCACAACCTCGGCGCAATCGCGCGCACGGCGGCGTTCTTCGGCGTTGAGCATCTCGTGATC
>DASWVO010000371.1:0-16031 GCA_036406235.1 Opitutaceae bacterium | reverse complement strand
GTTGCCGCAGTCGAAATCGATCCTGACGCGGCGGCCACCCATCATGCAAATTTCGGCACCCGCATCAACGGCGCGACGCCCAGGGGGCACGCTGTGGACATCACCCGCACGGAGCCTGAGGAACTTTTTCAACAGCTCGGGCGCACCGGTCGCATAGACGAGCAGATCGACGTCCTCGTCGGCGGGCCGCCGTGCCAAGCCTTCGCCCGGGTGGGGCGTGCAAAACTGCGCGATGAGGCGCGCCGGCGTTTTGACGAGGACGCGGCGATCGCCCATGTGACGGACGATCGGGCGAATCTCTACCAGCGGTATCTTCACTACGTCGCCAAGACAAAGCCGGTCGCGATCGTGATGGAGAACGTGCCCGACATGCTCAATCACGGTGGGAGGAACTTGGCGGAGATCGTGTGCACCCATCTGGAGGATCTGGGCTACAAATCGAAGTACACGCTCCTGAACGCTGCGTGGTATGGCGTGCCGCAGATCCGGGAGCGGATGTTCATCATTGCGGTTCACGAGTTGGTCGAGGGGGACATCCTTTTTCCGGCACCGACCCACTGGTGCGAACTGCCGTCCGGCTATTCCGGAACGCGCGCGACGGCGCGCAAACTTCTCCGGCCAGACGGCGAGGATCATCACCGGCTGATCGATGATCCGAAACCATCCGACGGCGTGCCCCCGACCACGACCGCAAGAGAGGCGCTCGCGAACCTCCCGCCTATCGCCGCGATGGCGCTGCTGCGGGAAGGCAGGTTGCACCGCGGCCGCAAGGATCCGTCGGACCCGGTTTCGTACACATCGCCGGAATGGGCGAGCGCCTGGGATCGGCTGATGCGGCAATGGCCGGGCTTAGAGACCGGAGAGGGGACGACCGGCCACGTCTTCCGTTATCTTCCGCGCGACTACAAGATCTTCGCGAAAATGCGGGAAGGGTGGCAGTATCCCGACGTGTGGGCGTATGTGGAGCAGCGGCGAAGCCAACTGCTGAAGAGCCGCGAGAGGCGCGGGGACTCGACCGACGCCCGGTCTCCGGAAGTGAAGGAGCTGATTCGAAACTGGACGCTGCCGTACGACCCGAAGAAGTTTCCGAACAAGTGGTGGAAACTGTGCGCGGAGAAGCCGGTGCGCACGCTGATGGCGCATCTGGGGAAGGACAGCTACAGCCACATCCACTTTGACAGCGGCCAAGCGCGGACGATCTCCGTCCGCGAGGCGGCGCGCCTGCAGTCGTTTCCGGACGGATTCAAACTTTGCGGCACGATGAACCCCGCCTTCCGCCAGATCGGAAACGCGGTTCCACCGCTGCTCGCCTACGCGATCGCACAGTCCCTGCGGAAGACGCTCTCCATCGAGGTCCCGGCTGACATTCGGACGACAACTTTCGGGATTGAACCGCAGTTGATTAAATACACCGTCGGGAAACTCTAACATGCAGTTCCTCGTCCTGCGGCTGCTGACCCATTCAGAACTCGGTTTTTTTCACCAGTATCGGAGGCAGGGCCTGGAGAAGGCGAAGCAACGGGCCATCAACTTCGACGGCGTCGTGGTGGACCGCGTGTTTCCCGCCGCCGGAGAGACCGACGAAATCCCTCTGCAGCTCGAGTACCTGACGTCGAAGGGAAAGTGGTCGGTCCAGCCGCAGGTCCTGAAACGGCAGGCCAAGAACTGGCGGTTGACCGGGGACTGTGTGCGCGACACTGAATTCGGATTCGTGCGCCCCGGATGCCTTTTCGTCCTGGATGTCGACAGCGGACAGCAGCCGGCGGTTGGGCGTTGGACGGTCCTGCCCGCCGATCACGCGGCGACCCGGGCGATCCTGCACGACGCGGACAGCAGCGGACTCGCGAACGCATCGATGGTGGCACTGCATCAATCCGAGGCCGCCGGTGCGAGAACGATACTCGCCAAGCGCTGCCCGGCATTCCTCCAAACCCCGAACTTGCCTGCCGAAAACATGAGTGCCTCCGCCGGACGAAAGAAACTTACCCCCGTTCCCGTCCGGCTTTTTGATCTACTCGCCGCGGTCGGCCACGATCTGCCCAGCGCCGTGTGCGACCTAATCGACAACTCGATCGCGGCCGACGCGCGGACCATCGAAATCACGTTTGCACGCCCCGACCTGGGGCACGGACGCTGGATGGTGATCAAGGATGACGGCAGCGGGATGTCCCCGGACGAGCTGGACGAAGCCATGCGCATCGGTACGGACCGTGAATACGAAAATAACGACCTGGGGAAATACGGTTACGGCCTCAAGGGAGCGAGCTGGTCGCAGGCGCAGACCGTCGTGGTCGTGACCAAGCCGAAGCGCGGCAAGGGTGGACACCTCATCTGGGATCGCGAGCACCTGAAGACCGCCAAAGACTGGGAGCCCTACGATCGCGCGTTGGAGAAATGGGAAGCCGACGAAACGCGCATCGCGGAGCACGGGACCGCGGTTCTATGGGCCAAGATGCGGCCTCCGGTGGTCTCCGTCGTCGCGAAAGGCATGACGCCATTCGACCAGGAGATCACGGACCTCCACCGGAGGATAGGCTTGGTGTTCCACCGATTCATTCACGGAACCGCGAAGGGCCGGCCGCGGGTGGTCATCAAGATCAACGGGCGCGCCGTTGCGCCGAACAACCCGGTTGGTCACAAGCTAACCAAGACCTATGACCAGAAGGATGTGGTGATTCCCATCGAGGACGGCGAGGACGGCAGGGTGCGCGTGCAGGCTTTCCTTATCCCCACGGAGGAAGCGGTGCTAAAGAGTTCGAAACCCGCCGAAGTGCAGGGTGAACTCGACGCGCTGCGGCTGTGGGGCAAGGCGAACGAGTCGCAGGGTTTCTTCATCTACCGCTGCGATCGGCTGATCTGTTGGGGCGGATGGCAGGGGCTGTTCACGCTGGAGGAAAAGACCAAACTGGCCCGCATCGCGATCGACTTCGACCAGAAGCTGGATGCGCGGCTCCGTGTGAACATCAGCAAGCGGGAGGTCCTCCTCCCGCACAGTCTGACCGAGCCGTTGAAGGACATTGCGAGCAAACCGAGAGCCGCGTCTCGCGACGCATACAAAAAGAAGCGGCAGCCCACGTCGCAAAAACCGGAAAATCCGGCGCCCGCGTCAGCCAAGAACGCTCTGCCTCCCGAGCCTCCGACCGGCGGGCCGCCATCGAAGTCATCGAACGGCAAGGCGCCTGATGTGCGCACGGTGACCACCGGAAAATTCCTGTGGCGGGTCCATCGTGGCTTTGGCGGCCAGGAATCGGTCGAGGTCAGTGACGCGTCGCCCCATCTCGCAACCCTGGCAAAGGTGGTCACGAAGGACGCCGCGGCGTGCGTGGCGCTCGCGTCCTTCCTGCGTGAGCTGGACGGGGTGGGGGCCCAAGCCAAGCTGCTTGAACAGCAGGCCCGATGACCGCGGTCCGATTCACAGCGCCCGACACGCCGAGTTGGGTCGACCGGCTGTCCGGCGACGACTGGCACAATTTCGCGCGGCTGCAGAATTTCCTCCGCTCACAACCCGGCGCGGGCGACGCCCAGGTGAATTCGCTGGCGTCGGAATCCCTGCGAGTGCTCAGACATCTTCCAGATCCGACGTCCCCGGCTTTCCAGGCCCGCGGGCTCGTGGTCGGATATGTGCAGAGCGGAAAGACTGCGAACTACACAGCCGTCGCCGCCCGTGCGGCGGACGCGGGCTACCGCTTGGTCATCGTGTTATCGGGCATCCACGAGTCGCTGCGGGCGCAGACGCAGCGCAGACTCAACCGGGAACTCACCGGTCACGAGGACGGCGGCGTCGATCCGGGCAAATGGGGCCAGCAATGGGTCACCCTCACGTCGCCGACCGATGACTTCGACAAGGATGAGGACCCCCGCCAACTGCAGGGGCGTGCCCCCTGCCTCGTGGTCGCCAAGAAGCTTGTTCCGATCCTTCAAGGCATCGACACCTGGGTTTCCAAGGTCCAGAAGCACCTGACCGACACGCCGGTGCTGGTGATCGACGACGAGGCCGATCAGGCGTCGATCAACATTCCGCGGAAGGGCAATCCGACGGTGTCGGGAAAGACGGACCCCACGGAGCAACGCAGCGCGCCGAGCCGGACCAATGCGCTCATCCGGAAAATCCTCAATCGTTTGCCCAAGGCCGCGTATATCGGCTACACCGCGACGCCGTTCGCCAACATCCTGATCAGCCGCGACGACCACCATCCGGAGTATGGGCGGGATCTCTTTCCCCGCGACTTTGTGCTGCAGCTCCCGCGGCCGGCGCGTTACACCGGCACGGAGGAGCTTTTCGGCCCGTCGGCCCGGGACCGGGATGTCATCTGCAAAGTGCCGGCGGACGACGTTGATCTCCTGCGGAAACGCCGCCGGCGGCGCAACGACGAGGAGGTCCGGCTGGGTCCGGCCAAGCTCCCCGATTCGCTGGTGGATGCAACGCTCGCGTTCTGCCTCGTCGGGGCGGTGAGGCGCGCGCGCGGGCAGGCAGGCAAACCGCATACGATGCTCGTGCACGTGAGCGCGCTGAAGGATGATCAAAACCGGATCAAGACGGCCCTCGAGGCGCACATCGCGTATCTCAGAAGCAAGCACAGCACTTCCGGCGGCCTCACGGCAATCCTGCGGGAGGTGTGGGCCCGGATTTCACCGGGCATAAAGAAAGCACCTTCCGATTCCGAAGTGTTCCGCGAGGCGGTCCAGGTCATGAACTCCCTGGAGCTCGTGCTCATGAACAGCGACACCGATGACGAGTTCGATTACGAGAACCGGCCGGACCGGCACATCATCGCGATCGGCGGCAACCGCCTCTCCCGCGGCCTCACCCTGCAGGGGCTGACGATCAGCTACTTCCTCCGGACGACCGCCGCCTGCGACACGCTGCTGCAGATGGCGCGGTGGTACGGCTACCGCATCGACTACGAGGACCTGATCCGCATCTGGACCACTGAGGGTATCGCCCGATGGTTTGCCGAACTCGCCCTAGTCGAGGAATCACTGCGAGACTCGATCATTGCACTAGAACGGGCAGGGAAGCGGCCGAGCGAGATGGCGATCCGCCTGCGGGCGCACAGCGAACTGTTCCTCACCAACAAGTCGAAGAGCGCCAACGCCGTAGAGAGCAAGGGCTCATGGTCCGGCACACATCCTCAGACGGTGCTGCTGCCGCTTCACGAGCCGGAGCGTCTGCGCACCAACCACGAACTAACGGTCCAACTTTTGAGCCGAGCCGGCCCGGGCGCCTCCGGCCATGGAGGTCTGATCTTCCGGGACATGGCCGCTGGCAGCATCGTGGAATTTCTCCGCTCGTACCGGCTTCATCCGGACGTCCGCGCCTTCGACGGCGGAGGAATCGCCGAGTGGATCGATCAGCGAAGCGCAGCGGACGAACTGACCAACTGGAGTGTGTTTCTGCCGACCAACGGAGATTCGGAAAACACCGCTGAACTGTCGGGGCATCGCGTCCGGCTCACGGCCCGCCGAAAAATCAATGACAACGGAATCGGGATACTTATCGATCCCCGTCACGAGGGCGTCGATCTGCCCGAGGGTCCGGGCGCCTATCGCCAGGGCAACAAATATGACTCCCAGGCCATGCGCGGCAGCCGGCCCGCCACGAACGGATTGTTGATCATTTATCCGCTGGACCCCGTGCCGCTCGGCCTGCCGAAGACGGCGGGTCCAGTCATTGCGATTGCGCTCAGCCTGCCGCGGACCTCGGACCTGGACGCCAATTGGATAGTGAACCGAAGCTTCAGCTCCGAGGATGAGTAAGCCTCGCCAGATCGATTTCCGATGGTCGGAGCTGCGGAGCAACCTGCCCTCAGGCGATGATCTGGCGACGATCGCCGTCGGAACCAAGTCCGGCATCGCCGCCGCCATGGACCGGTACGGGGACCTGCATCTGCTGATCGACGTTGAGGACGGTCCTCCTGACCAGCTCCCGTGCGACTTGAACGGACTTACGATCAGACCCCGGACTCTGGCGACCCGACCGATCATCGATCTGAAGGCTCCAGCCTCTCATGAGTCGGTCTTTAGCGCCCTGTGCAGGGAGATAGTGACGGCGGTGGGGGAGAACGGCCGGTCTCCCTGGCCCGCGGTGCTCGCCACCGTCAAGGACTGGCAGTCGGCGTGGCGCCCACGGCAGGCACCCATGGAGAAGACGGTGCAGGTCGGCCTCTTTGGCGAATTGTGGGTCCTGCAGGAGATCCTGCTGCCGGTGCTTGGTCCGCGTGCGGTTGAAATGTGGTCGGGGGCGGATCGGGAGCGCCACGACTTCTGTGGAGGGCTGGTCGAGATCGAGGTGAAAACCACACGCAAGCGGGCCCCGGTCCACGAGATTTCGCAGCTGGACCAGCTCTGGCTTACCAAGGGCAAGCAGCTCCTGTTCGTCTCAGTGGGGGTGGAGGAGTCGATCGGCGGAACCGACGACATCGCTAGGCGCATTGCGGCGGTGAAGGCGGCGCTCGGAAAAGATCTGGCGGCGCACGATCAGTTCAGCACCCAGCTGTACCGCTACGGCTGGGACGAGGCCGTCACCACCTCCGGTCATCTCGTGCGTTTCAATTTCCGCCACGGCTGGCTCTTCCGGGTCGACGAGAACTTCCCCCGTTTCGACGAAAGCCACGCCCTGCCGAGCGGAGTTGGCGAGGTCCGCTATTCGGTCAGTGTCGCGAATCTACCGCAGCTCGACACAGACACGGTGACAGAGCTTCTCAGGGAGCAAATGTAGACCTCGTTTCCGTCGCGAAGACGGGCGAGAGAGGATCGGTCTGCCCTTTGGCTTTCAATATCTGCACGATGTCCGCTCCCGCGATCACGATGATCGGATGTTCATCGTCCTTGATCTCCTTGTATGCTTGGTCGTGGACGAATGACGTGGTCACGATCACCCCGAACTGTCGGTGGCGCAGCCGGGATATCAGTCGCGAGAGCTCCTTCACTCCGACGGATTTTCCGGGGTTGTAGCATTTGGCCTCGAGCGCGCAGTCGATGAGGATGTGGCTGGTGTCCAGGCCTAGCCGGTAGTGGCCGACCGCGTCGCGGCCCCCGTCGCGTGATGGACGCGTCACATCCAGCGCCACAAAGTTCGGGTCCATCAGCGGGAGCAGCTTGGCGGCGAAATGTTCGAACCCGTGGCTGTCGTTCTGATAACGCTGAAAAAGGGCGCGAAGTATTGCGGTATCACCGCCGGACTTCGGCAGCTGTTCGGCTTTCGAACGTGTATGGATCGTCGGTTCGCACTTCAGCGGGATGTACCTCCCGGTTTCGCGCCACGTCCGCCACTCCGGAGGGCAGGACGGCGACAGCGGATTGCCGCTCCGCACGTCGGCGATCCAGGCCAGCGGAACGCTTGAGACCCGCAGAAGCGTGGACTGCGCCTTGTAGTTCTGAAATCTTCCACGGCGGGACGATTTCCAAACTGCAACCAGATCGCTCGTCGCCGGGAGATGTGCGGCGCCCGGAACCACTAGGCCGAGGAATACCACGTCGCGGTAGTTCCCTGTATTGCGGAACAGAAGAATGGGCGGGATCCTGTTCCGGGCCGGTGGCTGCGAGTGCAGATTGTGGAATATCTGTCGGAGAACCTCGTTGCCGAGGCGGTGGGTTTCGTGAAGCGCGCCCGGCTCGCGTCGATCGCCAAAATACGTCAGCAGCCCGGCTTCGAGATCGATCTCATCGGGCCAGTCGGGCTCGTTGAAATTCGACGTGATGACAACCAGCCGGAGGTCGTCCGGCCGCCCGAGGTAGCGGAAGCCCCCGGAATTGCTCACGCCGAGCAGCTTTGAAAGCGGATCGTCACCGGCGTGTCCGGCGCGGCCACCTTCGTAGATCTTGTCAACGATCAGTTCTGTCGGGCTGTTGGAAGCGTCCATGAAGCGGGGTGGTGCCGAGGAGAAATGCTAGACTTGCGTCGTCGATGCACAATAGGGGAAATCGCCACGAAACGCATTCGATAGCTGATCGTCTTCGGCCGGTTAGCTGCCGGTTGTTCGAACCACGGGCTTGTGGATCGTGCGGCCTCATGCCGAATCGCCGGACGCCGGCGTGATGTGTCTGGCACTCCGCGCGACCCCGAAGCGCACGCTCGTTCTTGTTCGCGATCCAGCTCAACTGTGTGCGCCGCTCAGACGCCGCTGGGGCTGCCGGTGCTCGCTCTCGCTGCGCCGCTCGCGCGACCTTAGAGTGCAAGGCCTGTCCCCTGTGGGGTGCCTCATTATAGCACGTACGCCGGCTGGCGGTCCTCCGGCGCGAGCGCCTCAGCCCGTCCGCGCCTCAAGGTATTGCTCGCTACGCTGCGCTCCACCTTGCGTGACGGTGCTAATCGCCGGCATCCCTCCGGGGCGGCCGATTTAACGGTTCGGCTCGGGTTGGGGTCCGCGTGGCGCGGCCCGCCACGATGCGCCCTCGTTGGGGCGCTTCAGAACAAGGAAAATCATGAACTCGATTGAATCCGTCACCGTTGCTCCCGCTCGCGTCTTCAAAGCGCTTTCGTCGGACGACCTCCGCCGCTGCGCTCCGTCGGTTTTCGCAGAACATGCCCGGCTGGGAGTGTCGGCTCGCTACACGTTCGTTTCCACTGCGCAGGTCGTTGCCCTGCTTGGCGCGGAGGGTTGGGAGCCGGTGCGCGCGTCCGAACAGCGCGTGCGACTCGAGGACCGCGTCGGTTATCAGATGCACGAGATTCGTTTCGCGCGCCGAGCCGACTTGGAGGCAGGGGCTATGCAGGTCGGAAACACCCGGGCGGAAATGATTCTTCAGAATGCGCACGACGGCACGCGTGCGTATCGCATCGACGCGGGCCTTTACCGGCTGGTTTGCCGCAATGGGTTGACGGTTGCGGACGCGGATTTCGCCCACGTCTCGATCCGGCACATGGATGTCTCCGCCGAAGCCTTCGCCCGCGCGGCGCAGTCCGTTGCCGAAAACACACCGCGCGCACTGGAGGCCGTAGCGAAGTGGCAGGCAGTTCAACTCTCGCAAGCGACACGCCTCGAATTCGCGCGGCGTGCGGCAGCGTTGCGGTGGTCGGCTGACAACCCCGTGATGCAGGCAATGACTCCGGAGAAGTTGCTTACGCCCGTGCGCTACGGCGATGCGGCGGTCGATCTCTGGACGACGTTCAACGTGCTGCAGGAGCATCTCGCGAGGGGAGGCGATCGTTACCTGAGTCGCGCGGAAGGGGCCGGACTCCGGCGCAATCGCACTCGGCCGGTCGCGGGCTTGGTGGAGGGACGGACGCTCAACAAAGCGCTCTGGTCGCTCGCCGGCGCGTTTGCGAACAACTGACGATGCGCGGAGCGGTCTACGGGCCGCTCCTCTTTTTTTCAGGCTGTGCGTGCGTATCGCGAGGGCGAGATCCAGCAATCGACCGTTTACTTACCTTATTCGCGGTAGGCGAACTGCCCCTTTCTCGGTAGGAGCGGTCCGCTGTCATTCGCGGCACGCGTGGTTGACTCCGCACCAGCCGGCCCGGTGCCGGTATCAAACCAACCATTAACCCGGCCCACGCCGGATGAATCGCATGAACAATGGAACCGCAGAAATCCCCACCTCCCGCCTCCCACGCGCCGACGATGTGCCCGACGAACTGGCGAAGCTCAAAAAGGAATTGCTCGCCGCCGAGGTCCGTCTTGCCAAAGCCCGCGCGACGGTAACAGGCGCCGAGGTGGACATCAGAGTCCTGAACGTCCGGCTGAAGGCCATTGCCCGGTGAAGTCGATCTGCCTGCAGCAAAATGCCCGCTCATTCGAGCGGGCTTTTTTTCGCTCGGGAGGCGGGATAGGAGTTCACGGCTATGATGTGGATGTTTCGCCTCCGCCGGGAATGATTCGCACGCGACCACATGCGGTCATAGAAAGTCGGCGCGTCATGAACTCCCCACCAATGCCTGTGAAGTTTGAGTTAGCCCCGGGGAAAACGAACCACGATTGGCTTGCCCTCTCACCCGGCTTAAAAGCTCGCGCAGAGGCAAAGGCTAGCGATCCGGCTGAATGGAAGAAGATCCTTCGCGAATTCTATCGAGCCCGTTTGTTGTCGCGATACATCAGCCCCATCAAAGCAATCCGCCGACTGCGCAGAAACAAAGGCGAAGGGTTTTCTATGGTCGCGCTACAGTGCTCGCTGATCGAATTCCTCGAGAGCACCTTTCAGGGAAAGAATTACAGGTATAAGGACCCGGTCCCACCTCACGAATACGCAGGGAGCGGAGAAATCTTCAAAAAATTCCTGACAAGCAAGAAGCCGTTCAATGCGAAGTTCTCTAGACCGGAAATTGCCAAAGAATTCTACGAATGCGTTCGGTGCGGTATCCTGCATGAGGCCAGAACCAACCAAGCATGGCGCGTTTGGACCTCAAGTCGATCGGGTAGCGTTATCGATTTCGCCCGGAAGATTGTCTATCGCGACGATTTTCAAGATGCGTTGGAGGAATTCATCGCCGACTACTGCAGCACGGTTCCGAATGACTACGAACTGCAGCTCGCGTTCATTCGTAAATACGACGCTCTGAGCCAAGTCACATAGGCGAGTTCGCGCTTAGGGCGAGCGCGAGAGTCGGAATTGAATTCAGCTCGCTGGCTCCTTCTTTGTAGGCGCCGGGGCAGTCTTCGGAATTCCGTCGCTCGGCCTACCCGAGCAGTCGACTCACGACTATCACTAAGGTGGCCTCGCCTTGATAAGAGGCATCGTTGCGGTCACAAACTCACGCAGCGCTGATTGAGCCACCGCGCTAGAAACCGCCATGCCCCAGCAAGCCGACATCCTCCTGGTAACCGCAACCGAAATTGAAACTGCGGCAGTCTTTGCCGCGTTCCGTGCGCACACCAAAACTCAGGAACGAATCCATCAAGTTGCCGACCGAAGCTATTTCGAACTCGGCAAAGTCCACAACCAGTCGATTTGGCTCCTCCGCTGCCAGATGGGCTCTGGCGGTATTGGCGCGTCACTACAGGAGGTAAGCAAAGCTATCGAGGCCCTCCGACCTGGGGCAGCAATCATGGTGGGAATCGCAATGGGATTTAACAAAGGCAAACATGGGATTGGGGATGTTTTGGTTTCACGAAAACTCACGCTCTATGAGCAGCGTCGTATAGGGACCGAAGAGATCGTCCGAGGGGATCGCGCGACGGCCGCCGGATTGCTGATCAACCGATTCGAAAATGCGAAAAGCATGTGGCGACCAGATCCGAAAGTTGAGGTTCGCCCTGGACTCCTTCTCACAGGCGAAAAGCTAATCGACGATGTGCCGTTTCGCACCAAGGTGCAGAATTTCGAGCCTGAAGCAGTCGGCGCAGAAATGGAAGGTTCGGGTCTTTATGTTGCGTGCGTCGACGCCGGGGTGCCGTGGATCGTGGTCAAAGCAATCTGCGATTGGGGCGATGGAAACAAAGGACGAAAGAAGGCCGAGCGCCAGACGCTCGCGGCCACTAACGCCGCCACCTTTGTCCTTTTCGCGCTGTCCCTTGCGCCGCTTATTTCCCGCGATGCGCCGATCAGCGGTGCGGCTGTCGCACATCTCTATTGGCTCGGAAGTGACTTAGCCGACGCCTTCCGGCACACGAAAGATGGAGAGCCAGTTCACACGGCTGCTAAGTGCGTCAGTCAGGCGGCTCGTCATTTTCGTAAGGCGGGATTCCGACAGAAAGAAATTGAGGATGGGTTGGCGCATCTCGCGAACGTGATAAGCCAAACTCAGCCACACGACTGGGCTCAGCAGAGTGTCCGGCACCGACTCGCACTCGCCGTAAACGACGTTAAGGGTCAGGTGAACATATTTGTCCGCGTGGTAGCCGGCGCTGGTTTCGATCCTGACAGCGACTGAGTTGATGCTCGCTGCGCTCGAATTCCTCCAGCTCTGCCCCGTCCGGTTGCGCCCCATTTTATGGGCGGTCAAGGTAGTATCGCTGCGCGATCTCCACCACGCGCAAACATTCCGCTTCCCCCTCGTTGCGGATAAATCCGCTGCCTCGGCGCTCCATCCAGCGCTTTGACGTTCGCCCATCCCGAGCGGGCGCTCAACCGGGCAGCACCCGCGATCACTCGACACCACGTCGAGAAAGGGAAACGCGGCTCGCGCGAGCGCTCACCATGCGCGTTTACGAAGCCAAGATCGTTTACTCCCTCGTTTCTCTCGGCGAACAGGTTCGGCTCGACCGACCGGAGATGGTTGCCGAATACCTCCGCTCCGCGTTCGACGAGAATCCGCTGCAGGAAGCGTTCTACTGTGTCTATCTCGACCGCAAGAATCACCCGATCGGCCGCCACCTCATCACCCTCGGCACGGCGACGTCGACCCTGGTGTCCCCCCGTGAGGTCTTCCGCGGTGCGATCCTCGCGGGCGCCACGGCCCTCATCGTCTCCCACAATCATCCCTCCGGCGACCCGGCTCCCAGCGCTGCCGATGTCCACATCACCCGCCAACTCCGTGAGGCGGCCAAGGTGATCGACATCGACCTCATCGACCACGTCATCGTCGGTGACGCCAAGGCCGACCCGGTCCAGGTCGGCCACTATTCCTTCCGCGCTGCGGGCCTCTTATGAGGCCCTTTTCTCCGCTCCCGGCGGTTAGCCGGGAGCTTCATTCGACCACAGGTTGAAGCAGGATTAGGGTTTCGCGGCACCGTTGATCTTGCGCTCCAGCTTCTGGAGCGTGCTCACGATGTCGTTCCACGCGCGCGGTTGCTGGAAAAACATTTCCTGCATAGCGCGGTAATCGGCTTCCAGCGCAGCGAGACGATACTCGGCGGGAACGAGTCGAAACGTTCCGGGAACGGCGGTTTCATAGCTCGCCCACGCCGAGGCGAAGAAGACGCTCTTGTGCTCCACCACGCGGGCACGCAGATCGTCCCGGGCCAGGGCCGCTTCTGCGCTCGCATGAAGAGCCAACGCCGCGAGGTCGGCGTAGTGGCGCGAGTAGCGGGACGGCGTCGCCTTCGATTCTTCGCGGTGCGCTTCGGCATGAAGGATCGTCGCCTTCTCCCAGAAGGTGCGTTCGATCGAGAGCACCCGCAGCGGCACCGCTGCATCCGTAATGGTGGACGGATAGGCTTCGGCGACGTAGGGCAGAATCGTTTTATCCTCCGCGGGCCAATCGTCGGAGCGAGCGCCGCATTCGATGCGCACTTCCCGGCGGATGTAGCCATCCGGGGCGCCTGCGCCCAAGACCGTCGGGTAAGTGAAGCGCAGGGTTTGCGGATCATCGGCGTCGATGGCGATGGCCCAGCCATCCGGGCCCAACGCCGCGCTGGCGCGAGCGCGCAGCGCGGGCAGAATCTCCGCTTCGATCTTTTGCGCGCACGCGGTCGCCAGGTTTTCGATCCGTGCGCGCTGCTGCTTGCCCGTGTCCGCGGTTTCCGGATCGCGCGTGCCCACAAACCCCAGCCATTCCCGACTGAGCGACACATCGATGTCTTCCGAAAAGCGCGCAATCGCGCGCCAGACTTTCGAGAGCGATGTGCCGCCCTTGAACAGCAGATGATCGCCGATGCCCGGCAGCGCGAAAAGCTCCCGCAGGCTCCAACAGACCCAGAAATCTTTCTCGATGATCACCTCGGCGATGCCGAGTTGCTGCGAGGCCGCTTGGTAGAGTTCGGTGCGCTGGCGCGCGTTGAGCTTGAGAATCGAATCCACGTTCAGGGGGCGGCGATTTGCTGAACAAGTGGGCGAAGCCAGGCCGACATCTGGGGCGCAAGTTTCGCCAGGTCTTTTTTCGTTGCGGAATCGAGCTGGCGTTGCAGACGGGCGACGATTTCCGGCGTGACGTGATCCGGGCCGAGATAGCGTAGAGCTTGGAAGACGAGTCCGGAGGTCTTCCCCGCACCCAGCAGGTTGCGCGGAGCCGCGCGCCGAAAGTCCAGCGTCAGTTTGCCGAGCGCGATCTTTCGCGGCACGCCGTTGGTGAGGACGACGATGCGAGCCGGAACCTGTTCCGTGAGGTGAAGCTGGTTGGCCGCATAGGCGCCGGAAACCTGCCACTGCGCGCCCGTGTTTTTCATGACGCTCTGCACGAGCTGCATGGGATCGGGTGCGGTCTCGCCGAGGAGGGGATGAGGCCGGGGGCGGTCGTAGAAGCCGCGGCGGATGCGGCGCAGCCGCCCGGCTTTGGTGAGACGTTCCAATGCCTTGCGCACAGCGGCGGGACTGCCCAACGTGGCGAAGTCCCCGGCTGAGAAAGCCCGTCCGGAGTGGTCGCTTTCGATCAGCTTAAGCATCGACTGGTCCGTGTATTGCGGCTTACGGCCTCGTTTCATTGTCACAAAAACTATATAGTTATTGTGACAAATCGAGCGCAAACTCTGGGGCGCCCGAGGCTGTGATTGGATTATGCGCGATAGGTGAAACCACGTTTGAACGATTCTGGTTAATTCAATCGGCGGGCAGAGGGTTGGCGCTCAAAACCCCGGCGGGCGCTGTTCGCTCATGCCGCGAAGGACTGTTGGGGGAGGGACTTCGCCGGGGGCGTGACGTTCACGTCCACCGGCAAGTGTGTGAGCAATTCGTCGCGGATGTGCCGCCACGTCGACGCCTCCATCGCGGTGAGTTTCGCGCGCAGTTCGTCCACATTGAACGCTTCGGGCGGAGGGGACGTTGGCTTGGAGCGGTCACCCAACAGCGCCGGCAGCCGGCCGGCCAGGGTGCGCCGGAACTCTTCCCGTCCAGGTTGGAAGTAGTGCTTGAGCACTCTCGTGGTGGTGCGATGTCCGGTGAGCCTAATGCGAGTCGCGTCGATTGCCGTTTCGCTGGCGCCAGGAAAAAACGAAAGCGACGCTGATCACGGCGGCGACCCCGCTGCAAACCAGGAAGGTCCGCTGCGAGCCGGCCCACGAGGAGAGCGCGCCGTAGGATCCATAGCCGAGCAGGTTGCCGACACTGACGGACCCGCTGTATAACGCCGCGGCGAGCCCGGGCTGGCCCGGCACCAAGTTCTGGAGGTGCACGATGGCGACGTTGGCGAGGATCGCGTGGGCGACGCCATTGAGCCCCTGCACGAGGAAAATCTGTCCGACGCTTTGCGAAAAAAAGAGGCCGAGGAAATAGCCGCTGGCGACAAAGGCACCGCAGCGCAGGAGATTTTTCGTGTGTCCCTTCGCCGCCAGACGCCCGAAGAGGAGCATGCAAGGGATCTCGACGAGCGGACCGATGCTGAAAATCGCGCCGACGTCGTGGACCGTTCCTCCGAGACCGTGCACGACCACCAAAGGCAGGTTGAGGACATTGACCGCGAATGCGGCGAAGATGAGCGTCGACGCGGCACAGTAGCCGCTGACTTCCGGGCGACGTAGCGTTTTCCAGACGGGCACGCTGGCGGCGGCTCGCGTCTGTTCGGGCATCCGCAAGCGCGACGGCACCGAGCGCCAAGCCCAAAGGAAGAAGGCGAGGTAGAGAGCCCCGGCTGCAGTGAACAATCCTTCGAACCCAGCGCGCGCGAGGAAAAAAGCGCCGAGAGACGGCCCGACGGTCCACGCGAGGGAGAAGCAGATTCTGACGAAGCTGGTCATCACCGCCGCGTCCCGCTCCGCGCCGCCCGGCGTGAACCAGTCCCGTGCCGCGGCGAAGGACTGCGAGAAGCAGATGGAAGAAATCGCGACCAGCGGCAGTGAGAACAGGACCAGGAAAACCGGTTCGCGGACGACCGCGTAGCTGGCGTAGCCCGCCGCGCCGCAGCCGCTGCCGAGCATCAACACCGCCTTGCGACTCAGCCGGGTGTCGGAAAGCCGAGCCAGCAGCGTCGCGATTCCCACGCCGGCGATCGACGTGGTGGCCGTGAAGAGGCCTAGCTGCGATTTCGTAAAGCCGATCTCGTTCGCTCCCCACAGCGCAAGGAACGGGATGACGAACGAGAGCGCCATCCCCAGCGTCGTCGTGGCAATGAAGAACTGCGAAAAACGCTCCTTCGCGAAGAGCGCGCCGACGCTCTCCGCCCACGTTGGGACTTTCGGCGCAGGCGTCTCCATCGTCTTCGCCGAATGCATCATTGATCGATCGCGGTCTTCGCCTTCGCGTTCCATTCCGGGTCGGGACCGAGATAGGTGGGATGTTCGGCA
>DASWVO010000370.1:0-5106 GCA_036406235.1 Opitutaceae bacterium | reverse complement strand
GTGAACGCGGAGGCGCGGCGCTGGGGCCTGATGGTCATTGGAAACTCAGGATGATATCGCTGTCCGTGGAACCTTTGCCGGCCGAATAAAATATCACCCCCATCCGGGGCCCTTCCTTATCCGTCAGCACGAACTCCGGCGTGAGCGCCTGGCTCGAGTCGGCCGGAGCCACCGTGGGCGCCGCGCTCCCCGTTCCCAGATCGCTCGTTGTGATGCGGCCGTCGCCATCGCGGTCGTAGATGACGGCAATGTCGCGGTTGCCGAACGTGTCGATGAGCGCGGTCGGGTTCGCCGAATCGTCGAGATCGCTGTCCGAAAACGTATAGAACGACACCGCCTTTTTATTGCCGTAGCGATCCGCGACCGCGTCGATTTTCTCGCCTTTCTTTGTCTTGCCGGTCAACGCGGCCGAAAACGCCTCGATCTGCACCTTGTTCGTACCCGCGCCGGTTGGGGTCGTCCGGTCGATGCCGGGATAATACCCGTATTCCTGCTTGAAGAGGCTCATCGCCTGCGCCCAGTTGGCGAACTGGGCCTTCGTCTTTGCCTTGCTGGCCGAGGTGCGCGCCGCGCCCACCGTCGGAATCAGGATCGCCGCAAGAATGCCGATGATGGCGATGACCACCAGCAGCTCGATGAGCGTGAAGCCGCGTTGTGGCCGGAAAACGGTGGAAAACGACTGCCGGTTCATGACGGAAAAATCTCAGCGATCGACGTAAATGTTGTCCGCGGCACCGTCGGATGAGACGACCTCACCCGTATTCGAGACCTCACTACCGGAAAGTCCGTCGGGCCCCACAGAGAGCAGGATGTAGCCCGGATTGGTCCAACCTGTGCCAGTTTTGTAGAAATACAGGTAACGCTGGCCCCAGGGATCGACGAAGGCATTGGCGACCTGTTGAGCGTTGGTCGCGTCGGGAAGAGCGTCGGCGTCCTGCAATGTGAAACGGCCGAGCTCGATCGTCGCCTTGCGATTCATCGCGGCGAGATCGGCTTTCGGGCCGCGTTTGCCGCTGAGCGCGTTGAAAAGGATGCCCGGGGCGTCCGCAGTCGTTGCGTCTGCAACCGGATCGTTGGGCGCCGTGCCCGTCTGCGGGTAATCGCCGTAATGGCGTTTGTAGCTCTCCAGCGCGGTGGCGAGGACGGCGAGCTCGGTCCTGGCCTGGTTGATCGCCGCGCGCTCCTTCACGCCGCGCATCACGCTCAGCGTGATCGCGGCCAGGATGCCGATCAGCGCGATGACCGTCAGGAGTTCGATCAGCGTAAACGCGCGCGTCGCGCCATGCGAATGGGCGGGACGGCCACGCGGCAATGCGTAAGCCGGTAACGAAAGCATAGGGGGGATGCCGCCGAGATGAAGGGTTCGGTGTCCCGGGCGCAATTCGAAAGTAGTCAGCGGCCGCATGTGTGGGGGTTTTCGAATAATCTGCAAAAGCCGCCCCTGCGGCCGCGCGGTATGACTCCACCCAGCCGTTAGCGAACCATGCCCGGGCGTTTACGGAGTGTGTCCGAGCGCGGGCAAAGCTTGCCCAGGTGTTTGCGAAGCTCGCCCGAACGCGGGCGAAGGCCGCCCGAGCGCTTGTGAAGCTTGCCCGACCGCGGGCAAAGGCTGCCCGAGCGTTTGCGAAGTCTGCCCGCGCGCGGGCAAGGTTCGCCCGGGCGCAGGCGAAGACCGCCCGCCCATTTGCAAAGCGTGCCCGCGTGCAGGCACGCGCCGAAATTCCGAGAGCCGCTGGCTCTTTTTGGCAGCCCAACCCTCTCTTCCGACGCAACGTCTCACCACAACATCCTATTAACCCGCACTTTCCGCTCGCTCCAAAATTCTCCAAGATTTCCGAAGAGTAGGACACCATATGTCCCACCCCTTCTGATATTCTGGATGGCATCCTCCGGTCGCGAGGCCGGGCAATCCTCAATCAAACGATCAGAAAGAACCGAACATGAGTACCACCTCCCGCAACACGAAGCACCTGACGACCGTCGTGGACGCCTGGACGAATCTGCGCCCGACGAAATCCTTCGCAGGGATGACGCTTGAAGGGTTCAAGGTCACCATCGCTCCCGCCGTCGACGCACGACTGGAGCTGGCCCACCTGCGCCAGCAAGTCCTGGCGGCCATCGTCAAACGCGACAATGCGGATCGCGAGGCGATGCGAAGCCTCGGTCGCGTCGTCGCCGCCGTCGTGGCCGACGAAGCCGAAGGTAACGATGGGGTGCTCTACGCGGCGATGGGCTACGTGCGCAAGAGCGACCGCCGCTCGGGCCTCACCCGCCGGAAGGCGACGCCCTCCGAGGCAACCGGACTCTCCGAGGCGGCATAGCTCGGAAATTTCATACGCTGGTCAAGGTAGGACCGCGCTCGCGCGCGAATGGGAGCGCGGGCGGCTCGCCCGCATCCGTTCGATTGCGGGCCAGCGGCCCGCGCTCCCAGGAAATCGCGCGCAAGCGCGCTCCTACAACTGCCCTTCCCTTCGATCCCGGGGCAAAATAGCCGCGCCTGGCGGGCGCGGCTACGGGAGAGGCGGAGCGATGGACGGACTGAGGCCGCCGGCGTCTTACTCCTCCTGCGTCTGCAGGGCGGAGATGACGGAAAAGTCCTCGAGCGTGGTGGTGTCGCCCTTCACTTCCCCGCCGGCGGCGATTTCCTTCAGGATGCGGCGCATGATTTTTCCGGAGCGGGTCTTCGGCAGGCCGGCGGCGAAGCGGACCTGATCGGGTTTCGCGAGGGACCCGATCTCCTTGCCCACGTGGTTGCGCAGTTGCTCCTTGAGCGCGTCGCTCGCCTCCTGGCCGGCCTTGAGCGTCACGAAGACGACCAGCGACTGGCCCTTGAGATCGTCGGGGCGGCCCACCGCCGCGGCCTCGGCGACGGACGGGTGCGACACGAGCGCGCTCTCCACCTCGGCGGTGCCGATGCGGTGGCCGGAGACGTTGAGCACGTCGTCGATGCGGCCGACGATCCAGAAGTAGCCGTCCTTGTCCTGGCGCGCGCCGTCGCCGGTGAAGTAGATTCCTGGATACTCGCTGAAGTAGGTTTTCTGGAACCGCTCGTCGTCGCCCCAGAGCGTGCGCAGCATCGACGGCCACGGCTGCGTGATGACGAGCTTGCCGCCGCTGTTGCGCGGGACCTCCCTGCCCTTGTCGTCGACGACCTTCGGCGCGACGCCGAAGAACGGGAGCGTGGCCGAGCCCGGTTTGCACGGCGTGGCGCCGGGCAGCGGCGTGATCATGATCGCGCCGGTCTCCGTCTGCCACCATGTATCCACAATGGGACAACGCTTTTTCCCGATCATGGTGTGATACCACATCCACGCCTCCGGGTTGATCGGTTCGCCGACGGTGCCGAGGAGCCGCAGCGAATCGAGGCGGTGGCGCAGCACGTAGTTGTCGCCCCAGCGCATGAAGGCGCGGATGGCGGTGGGCGCCGTATACAGAATCGTGATACCGTGCCGGTCGATCATCTGCCAGAAGCGGTCCGGCTCGGGCTGGTTGGGCGCGCCCTCGTAGAGGAAGACCGTGGCGCCGTTGGAGAGCAGGCCGTACACGACATAGCTGTGGCCGGTGATCCAGCCGATGTCGGCCGAGCAGAAGTAGCGGTCGTTGTCCTTGAGATCGAAAACGTAGTGGCTGCTCAACTTCGCGCCGAGCAGGTAGCCCGCGCTGGTGTGCAGCACGCCCTTCGGCTTTCCGGTCGAGCCGGAGGTGTAGAGGATGAAGAGCGGGTGCTCGGAATCGAAGGCCTTCGCCTGGTGGACATTCGGAGCGCCCTCCCAGGCCTCCTTCCACCAGGTGTCTCGGCCCTCGAGCATGTTGACGGGGTTGCCGCAGCGCTTGAGCACGATGACGGACTGCACGCTCGGCGCGCCCTCAAGGGCCTTGTCGACGTTGGCCTTGAGCTCGACGACCTTCCCGCGGCGCCAGCCGCCGTCGGCGGTGATCACGAGCTTGGCTTTGCAGTCGTTGAGGCGGTCCTTGATCGCCTCGGCGCTGAAGCCGCCGAAGATCACGGTGTGGATCGCGCCGACGCGTGCGCAGGCGAGCATCGCCATGACGGCTTCGGGCACCATCGGCATGTAGATCGCGACGCGATCGCCCGCGACGATGCCCATGTTCTCGAAGATGTGGGCGAGACGGCAGACGTGAAAGTGAAGCTGCTTGTAGGTGATCGTGCGCACGTCGCCCGGCTCGCCCTCGAAAATAAGCGCCGCTTTATTCTCCCGCGGCGTGCCGAGGTGGCGGTCGAGGCAGTTCTCGGAAACGTTGAGCTTTCCGCCGACGAACCATTTGGCGTGCGGGGCCTTCCAATCGAGTACCTTTTTAAAGGGTTTCCGCCAAACCAGATGCTCCTTGGCCTGCCGCCCCCAGAAAATTTCTGGGGAGTTGACAGACTCCGCATAGAGTCTCTTATAAGCCGCAAGACTCCCAAGGTTCGCTTGGCGTTGAAACTCGGCCGAAGGCCTGAAGACCCGCTTTTCGCGGGACACAGAGGTAATCGTTTGGTCCGTCACGTTTGTGGCTGATTTTTGGGGTTAAGCACTGCGCGCGGCAGTCAGGTGGTGTGAGCGCGGTCCTTATCCCGCCCTGAGTTTCGCGCGTCAAGCGTGCGACTGCCGCACCTCCAGGGATTTCACTCGACCACACACTTTGATCATGCACAAAAACCCTGCTTCCACGCCTTCCGCGGAAACCGCGCCGGCGTCCCAGCCCGCCAACGCGACGGCGACCACTACCCCTGCACCCGCTGAAAAGCCCGAGAACGTCGTCCGCGTCGAAGGCATCCTGGACATCGATCCGCAGAAAGGCGGCAACGGCCAGTTGCTCGACATTTCGAAGTTCGGCAAACGCCGCCCGAGCGATCCGTTCGTCCCGAAGGAGCTCATCCGGCGTTTCAAGTTGAAGACGGGTTCCGTGATCACCGGCACCGCGTATCCGGCCGAGGGCAAGTTCCCCAACCCGAAGATCAAGTTTATCGAGACGGTCGACGGCCTCTCGATCGAGGAGCGCCGGGCGAAGCATGAGTTCACCGCCCTCACCAGCCTCTCGCCCCACGAACAGCTCAAGATGGAGCTGAAGGACGGCCGGCTCACGACCCGCGCGGTCGACCTG
>DASWVO010000369.1:0-14829 GCA_036406235.1 Opitutaceae bacterium | reverse complement strand
GGCGTCACGGGCTGGCTGCCCGCGGTGCTCGCGGGCGTGCTGGCGCTGCGCGCCGTGTGGCTGCTCGGGCCCAACGCGCCGGCGTGGACCGCGCGCCGCCTCGGGATGCTGGAAGCCGTGTTGGGCGCGGCCTATGTCATCGCGCTCGGCATGAGATTCTGAATACGCCGAAGGCCTTGAGCCGCATCAAGGTCGGGCGGGTCGCCCGCTGTTATCCTCCTCGGGTTGACTCCGAAAACACCAGCCCTCCCATGAAAACCCACATCCCCTCCCTTCTCGCGCTCGGCACCCTCGCGATCGCCGCGAGCCTCACCCAGGCGAGCGAACCTGCCGTGATTGCCGCGGGCGACGCGGCGAAGGCCGCGTTTGCCGCAAGCCTGCCGGTCGAGCAGGCGGTGCTCACCGCCGCGCCGCATGTGCCGCCGCCGATCACGCGGAAGTTTCCCGCCAAGGTCGTCGTGAATCTCGAGGTAAGGGAGGTCGTCAAGCAACTCGCCGACGGCGTCGACTACACGTTCTGGACGTTCGGCGGAGAAGTGCCCGGCCTCTTCATCCGCGTGCGCGAGGGCGACCTGGTGGAATTTCACCTGCACAATCACCCCTCGTCGAAGCTCCCGCACAACATCGACCTGCATGCCGTGACCGGTCCGGGCGGCGGCGCCGCGGCGTCGCTGACCGCCCCTGGCCACACGTCAACGTTCTCCTTTCAGGCGATCAATCCCGGTCTCTACGTTTATCACTGCGCGACGGCGCCCGTGCCGGTGCACGTGGCCAACGGAATGTACGGCCTCATCCTGGTCGAGCCGCGCGAGGGGCTGCCGCCCGTGCACCGCGAGTATTACGTGATGCAGGGCGAATTCTACACTGAAGGTGCCTTTGGCGAGACCGGCCTGCAGGCCTTCGACCAGGCCAAGGCGATCGACGAGCGTCCGAGCTACGTCGTTTTCAACGGAGCCGTCGGCGCGGCTGCGGGTGACAAGGCCATGCCCGCCGAGGTCGGCGAGACGATCCGCCTCTTCGTCGGCAACGGCGGCCCGAATCTCCTCTCGTCGTTTCACGTGATCGGCGAGATCTTCGACAAGGTCTACACCGAGGGCGGCACGACGGCCAACCAGCAGAATGTGCAGACGACGCTCGTGCCCGCCGGCGGCTCGGCGATCGTGGAGTTCACGCTCGAGGTGCCCGGCACCTACATCCTCGTCGATCACTCGCTCTTCCGCGCGTTCAACAAGGGGGCGGTCGCGATGCTCAAGGCCGAAGGTGCTGCCAACGCGATCGTCTTCTCCGGCAAGGAGGCGGAAACGCGTTACACCGGCGATGGTCTGCCGGCCACGCCGGCCGTGACCCGCACCGCTCCCGCCCCGAAGCCCGCGGTGGCGCCCAAGCCCGCCGCCGCGGCTCCGGCCGGCGGCAAACTCGCCGCGATCAACCAGGAGCTCGCCGTGCAGCGCGGCAAGGCCCTCTACAACCAGTCGTGCTTCGCCTGCCACGGGCAGGACGGTAAGGGAATTCCCAATACGTTCCCTCCGCTCGCCGGCTCCGACTATCTCAAGGCGGACAAGAATCGCGCGATCCACATCGTGCTCAACGGCCTGATGGGCCCTGTCACCGTCAACGGCAAGAGCTACAACAGCGCGATGCCGCCGCAGCCCTTCGACGACGCGCAGGTGGCCGACGTGCTCAGCTACGTGATGAACGCCTGGGGCAACAGCTTCGGCGGCGTGACATCCGAGGATGTCGCCCGCGTGCGCGGCGGCGCTGGCATGCAGGCCGCGTCGCCTTAACGTCCGCCGGCAAATCCCCGGCGCGAAACGCGAACCCGGTTCCCGAGATGAGTCATGACCTCCCCTGCAAAGCTCCTCTTCGTCGCCGTCGCCGCGCTTGCGGCGGCGGCGGGCGCCGCCGGGTCGGCGGCAACCCCGGCGGGCATGGTCTTCGTGCCGGCCGGTGAGTATGCGCCTCTGCTGCGCACCGCGGCCGAACCCGAGCGGGTTGTCGTATCCGGATTCTGGATGGACGAGCGGCCGGTGACCAACGCGGAGTTTCTCGCGTTCGTCACGGCGCACCCGCAGTGGCGGCGCTCTTGCGTCAGCCCGCTGTTCGCCGACGACAATTATCTCGCCCACTGGGCGGCCGATCTCGAGCTCGGGCCGGCGGCGCCGCCCGACTCGCCGGTCGTGCGCATGTCCTGGTTCGCCGCGCGCGCCTACGCCGATGCACAGGGAAAGCGGCTCCCGACGACCGCGGAGTGGGAGCGATCGGCGGCGGTCGGGTTCACGACGGAAGACGCCGCCACCGAGCCCGCGGTGCAACGGCTGATCAACACCTGGTTTTCGCGGCCGACGCCCGAGGTGCTGCCGCCCGCCGGCGGCGGACGGGCCAATCTGCTCGGGTTGCGCGATCTGCACGGGCTCGTGTGGGAGTGGGTGGATGATTTCAACGCCGCCCTCGTCACCGGCGAGTCCCGCGGTTCGGCCGGACTCGAGCGCGACCTCTACTGCGGGGCCGGCGCGGTCGGCGCGCGCGACCGCACCAACTACGCCGCCTACATGCGCGCCGGCTATCGCGCCTCTCTCAAGGCAGCCTACTCGGTGCCGAATCTTGGTTTCCGCTGCGTCCTTTCTCCATGAAAACCTCACTGCTTCTGACCTTGGTTCTCTCCGCCGTCGCGCCGCTCCTGGGGGCGGACGACAAGCCCGCCTGCTGCCGCGTTGAGGCGGCGTCGGACGACTCCGTTGCGGCGGCGGAACTGCCACCGCGTTCGCTCTATCAGCTCGAGGCGGTCTGGACCGATGACGCCGGCCGCGAGGCGCCGCTCGCCGCGCTGCGGGGCTCGCCGGTGGTGCTCACGATGTTCTTCGCCCGCTGTGAATACGCGTGCCCGGTGCTGGTGCACGACATGCGCAAGCTGCGTGATAGCCTGCCGGCGGAGCTGCGCGATCGCGCGCGCTTCGTGCTGGTGACGTTCGACGTCGCCCGCGACACGCCGGAGGCGCTGCGCGCGTTTCGCACCGCGCAGGCGCTCGACGCGCAGTGGACGCTTCTGCGCGGCAGCCCCGCCGCGACGCAGACGCTCGCGATGCTGCTTGGCGTGCGCTTTCGCGAAGAGGCGAATGGCCAGTTTGGGCACTCGAATCTCATCACGATTCTCAACGCCGACGGCGAGGTGGTGCACCAGCGCACCGGCTTGCGCGACGGTCTGGACGCCGCCGCGCAGGCAATCGTGGCCGCGGCGAAATAGCCGTAACCTGCAGTGAGGGCGGCCACGGCCTTGTTGGGGGTCGGGCTTTACGCCCGATCCGCCTGCCGCCAGCGCTGCGTCGGTTCAGATGACATGCTGGCGCTCCTCGGCGAGGAGTTGCCGGAAACGCTTTCCGTGCAGGTGCGGTTCGCGCACGTCGTAGTGGTTGGGCACGATATCGACCGGGCCCAGCGTGAGCAGCGCGAGTTCGGCGCTGTGGCGGACCTCGCGGGAATCGACGTTGAGGACGTCGGGCGGGAAGCGCGGCTTCGGCGCGTAGCTTGCAAACAGATCCCCGCAAAAGAACAGCCGGTGGCGCTCACTGAAAAAGCCGCAGTGCCCTGCCGTGTGCCCGGGCAGGTGCAGCACGCGCAGGCCGCCCCAGAAGGGCAGCACGTCGCCGTCGGCGAGGGGCCGGTCAATCTTCACCGGCCGGTAGCGGAACACCCGCCGCCCGGCAGCCTCGAGCCAGCCGCAGAAGCGTGCCGATCCAGTGTACGGATACACGCCGTCGATGTGCGGCTCTTCCCGCGGATGCGCGTAGACCGGCGCGCCGCTCCAGGACTTCAGCGCGGCCAGCCCGGCGGTGTGATCGAGATGGCCGTGCGTGAGGAGAATTGCGCGGAGATTTTCCGGGCCGAGCCCGAGCCGCTGCATCCGGTGCCGCACGGCGCGGGCGATGCCCCACAGGCCGGTGTCGATCAGCACGGCCGAGTTTCCCTCGACGAGCAGATGGCAGCGCACGAGCGGGGTGCCGAGTGCATGCAGGCCTGCGGGCCAGCGGTTCATGCGAGCAGGCGCCAGCCGAGCCCGAGGACCCCGCTGCTGACGATCACCCAGCCCAGGCCGGTTTTGAACCGATGCAGCGCGACAAAGGCCGCCAGACCGACGGCCGCGGCGAAGACGTCGAACTGCTCCGGCGCGGGCCGCAGCACGTGCCAGCCAAACCACACCGCGAGGTTGAGGATCACGCCGACCACGGCGGCCGTCACGGCAGTAAGTGCGGCGTTGAGCAGCTTTTCGCCCCGCAGGTGTTCGATGTGCGGGGCACCGAGCAGGATCCACAGAAAACACGGCACGAAGGTCGTCCACGTGGTCATGGCCGCGCCGAGCGTGGCGGCGAGCAGGGGTGGCAGCGGGCCGGGCTGGTGCCAGCCGCCCATGAACCCGACAAATTGCAGCACCATGATGAGCGGGCCGGGCGTGGTTTCCGCGAAGGCCAGCCCGTCGAGCATCTGCGGGGCGCTCAGCCAGCCGTAGTGGTCCACCGCCTGCTGGCCGACGTAGGGAAGAACTGCATACGCGCCGCCGAAGGTGACCATCGCGGCCTTGCTGAAGAAAAAACCTTCCTGCGCGAGGGTGCTGTGCCAGCCGAGCGCGAGTCCGGCGAGGACGACTGGCACCGCCCAGAATGCGCCGCACACCGCGATCACGCGGCACGCGCGGCTCCACGAGGGGCGGACGGCGGCGGCCGCCGCGGCGTCGTCGATCACGGCGCGCGGAGCGTCGGCTGCGGCGGGACCGTGCCCGCTGTCTGTTGCGAACACGAACAACCCCGGTGCGCAGCGTCCGCCAAAATAGCCGAGCGCCGCGGCGCCGAAGACGATGGCCGGAAACGGCACGTGGAGAAAATAGATAAGGATGAAGGCGACGGCGGCGATGCCCCACATCGCGCCGTTCTTAAGGGCCTTCTTCCCGATGCGCAGCACCGCTGCGGCGACGACGGCCATCACGGCGGGCTTCAGTCCGTAGAAAAACGCCGCGATGGCCGGCACGTTGCCATAGGTGACATAGATGTAGCTCAGCGCCCAGAGGATGAAAGCCGAGGGCAGCACGAACAGGACGCCGGCGGCGATGCCGCCCCAGGTGCGGTGCAGCAGCCAGCCGCAATAGATTGCGAGCTGTTGCGCTTCCGGGCCGGGCAGGAGCATGCAGAAGTTCAACGCGTGCAGGAAACGCCCCTGGCCGATCCAGCGCTTTCGCTCCACGAGTTCGTGTTGCATGATCGCGATCTGCCCGGCAGGGCCGCCGAAGCTGATGAAACCCAGCTTGAGCCAGAAGCGGAGGGCTTCACGAAACGTGGGAGCGGGCGCGGCGGGCATGCGGAGGCGCAGCGTGGTTGCGAACGAAAACGGGCGCAAAGCCGAAAGCTTTGCGCCCGTGGCGGAAAAGGTGGACGGGGTTCGCGAGCCCGTCGCGATGCGAGCGATGCCGCGTGATTATTTCCGCGAACCCATCACAAAGCGCAGCACGTACCAGAGCAGCAGCATCACCCCGGCAAAGAGGGCGAGCGAGGCGGCAACGTGCTGGTCGGTGCGGTAATGATGAATCAGGTTCGAGGTGGTGTAGAGGATCGAGCCGGCGGCAAAGAGCACCATGACCCCGGAAAAAAGCAGCCCAAGCGTGAACCCGAAGACGATGCTGCAGACGATCAGGCCCAGGGAAATGAAGCCGCCGATGGTGAGCAGGCTCGCGAGCCAGGAAAAGTCGGCTCGCGTGATGAAGGCGGTCGCGGTGAGCCCGGCGAAAAGCAGCGCCGTGATGATGCCGGCCATCGGGATGACCGTCGGATCGCTGTAATAGGCGGCGACGAAGAGCAGCGGCAGGAAAATGATCGACTCGGCGACGACGTAGAGGCCGAGCCCGAGGTATTGGCGGCCTGGCGACACGTTGGAGCGCGCCCATTTGTCGGCCATCCACGACACGCCGATGAAGGCGCCCAGCGTGATGAGCCAACCCGGACCGCCGAGCATGAGGCCGACGAGGTTTTGAGTGACGGGCAGCGAGAGGAGGACGGCTTCGAGCAACACAAACGCGAGTACGGCGCCCGCGAGGTGGAGGTAGGTGCGGCGGATGAAGGCCGCGCGATCGACCGCCGCCGCATCCGCGGCGACGACGAACGGATTACCAGAAGTTTCCATGAATGAGGTGTTCGGTTGTTAGTCCAGACCGCCCGGGACCATAACAATCCGGCTGCGTGTTCCAATCGTAAATATCCGGAAGGCGGCGTCGTGGCTTGGCGCCGCGCTTCCGGTCGGCGCTCACGTTGCGTGTGCTGCATCCTCCTCGTTCCAGAAGTCGGCCCGCGCCGCGCCATTAGCTGCGATAAACAATCGATGACCTGTCTATGGGCGGCAGAGCAACGGACCGCTGTGGGTCGAGTACCTCGCAGACCGGCTTGGCTTGGCCGACCAGAGCGCCCTGCTCCGCCTCCCCGGACCTGCGCGATGCTGACGGCGGCCGGCAACCAGGTGAACGAAGCCCTGGTTCACGCTCCGGGCCAATGAAGGGCGTCCTGTTCCTCCCTCAGCCGCGTCGGAGTTTGAGCAGACGCTCGCCGGCCTTGTGGAGCGTGGCAGGTTTTTTCGCGAAATTGAGGCGCACGAATCGGTGTTCTGGATACGGAAAAAAGCTCGACCCCGGCACAGGCGCGACGCCGATCTCGCGCGTCATCCAGTGCGCGAACTCGATGTCGCTTGCGTAGCCGAAGGGCGAGATGTCGAGCATCACGAAATACGCGCCCTCGGGCCGCGTGTAGCGCAGCCCGGTGCGATCGAGATAACCGAGCAGGATGTCGCGCTGATCCTGATACTCGGCGGCGAGCTCCCCGTAGTAGCTGGCCGGAAAGTTGAGCGCGGTGACGACGGCGTGTTGCAGCGGCGCGGCGGCGCCGACGGTGAGGAAGTCGTGCACCTTGCGAGCCTGTGCGATGACGCCCGCCGGGGCGTGTACATAGCCGAGCCGCCAGCCGGTGATCGAAAACGTCTTTGAGAGCGACGAGCAGCTCAGCGTGCGCTCCGCCATCCCGGGCAGGGACGCGAAGTAGGTGTGCTGGAGGTCGTCGAAGACGATGTGTTCGTAAACCTCATCGGTGATGACAAACGCGTCGAACTCCTCCGCGAGCGCCGCGAGTTGGAGCAGTTCGTCGCGGCTGAAGACGCGGCCGCAGGGATTCGATGGATTGCAGAGAATGAACGCCTTCAGCCCGTGTTCGAAGGCGCCGCGCAGCTCGGCAGGATCGAAGCGATAATACGGCGGGTGAAGAGGCACGTGAAACGGCAGCGCTCCGGCGAGGACCGCGTCGGCGTTGTAGTTCTCATAAAACGGCGAGAACAGGCCCACGCGGTCGCCCGGGTCGCACACCGTCATCATGGCCACGAGCATGGCCTCGGTGGCGCCGCAGGTGACGACGAGCTCGCGTTGCGGGTCGACCGGCAGGCCGGTGAAACGGGTGAGTTTGGCGGCGAGCGCCTCGCGCAGCTCGGGCGCACCCCAGGTGATGGCATACTGGTGGCGCCCGGCGTCCATCGCCTCCTTGGCCGCTTGAACGAGGGCCGGCGGGGGATCGCTGTCGGGAAACCCTTGGGACAGGTTGATCGCGCCGTACTGTTGGGCGACGCGAGTCATTTCGCGGATGACGGATTCGGTGAAAGCAGACGTGCGGCGCGATGTTTGGGGCATGGAACGGGGCAAAGGAACTGCAGGTGATTGCGGACCGGGAATCGGCCCTTGGCGAGCGCGGAGTGAACCGGGGGACGGTCGGGCCGGTGGGGCCAGCCGGGCGGAGGGATGAGCGTGCGCCGGGCGCGACCAAAGGGGGAGGGCAGGCACTTGGAAATTCCCGTTGACCGCGGGAGGACGAATCGCCTTATCTGAGCGCCTTTCGCCCGTCGCTGGGCCGTGGCCGCCGCGGACCGGAGACTCACTCGGAGAGGTGACAGAGTGGTCGAATGTGCATGATTGGAAATCATGTGTAGTCGCAAGGCTACCGGGGGTTCGAATCCCCCCCTCTCCGCCAGTTTGCCGGCAGGCGTTTCGCCGGCACGGCTCTTTTCCGGTCGCGCGGCAGGCTGCTCTCAAAGCGGGCCGGCGGGCTTGGCGGCCTCATCCCGGGCCGAAGTGACGTGCTCGCGCAACAGTGCGAGGAACTGTTCGGCGCCGCGACTCTGGTAGCGCTGCAGATGGCGCACGATGGCGATCTCGCGCTGCGGCGCGCGTCCGCTGAGTTCGCGATAGACGAGCGTGCGTTGGTCGGCCGCGAACCGGACGATCTGCGGCAAAATTGAAATGCCCAGCCCGAGCGCCACCAGGGATTTGACCGTCGCGACTTGGGCGCAGCGGTGCCCGATCTTCGGCTCGAAATGATGATCGCCGCAAAACTGCTGCACCTGGCTGGCCAGGGTGCTGCCGCTACCGAGCATGATGAAGGTTTCGTCCTGGAGATCGGTCGCCGGCACGGAATCGCGCTTTCCCAGCGGATGACTGCGCCCCACGGCCAGCAGCAGGCGTTCGGTGAACAAAGTCTCGACCGACAAGCGGTGGTCCTCGACGGGCAGGGCCACGAGGGCAAAATCGAGTTCGCCCGCGATCACCGCCTCCAGCAGCGGGCCGCGAAACGCCTCCCGCGTGTGAACGATGAGGTTCGGATACTGCGTGCGGCAGCGATCGAGCAACTGCGGAACCAGATAAGGCGCGAGCGTTGGGATCGCGCCGATGGTGATGCGCCGCCCCAGCGACGGGTCGTCGCGCAACTCCTTGGCCGCATCCTCCACCTCGCCGAGAATGCGCCGGGCCCGGGCGAGAAAGACCGACCCCGCCTCCGTCAGCACCGCCTTGCGGCCGAGACGGTGGAACAGCTTGTGCCCCAGTTCCTCCTCAAGCTTCAGGATCTGCTGACTGAGCGACGGCTGGGTCACAAAGCTGCGCTCCGCCGCCCGGGTGAAGTTTCCATGCTCCGCTACCGCAAGGAAATAGCGTAACTGATGAATTTCCATAGGAGTTTCCTATGGATGTAATAGGGACGAAATATTTTAACTATTCAAGATGTGCCGTAAACTAGGAGCACACACCCAACCGGGTGCTTATCTGAAATAGAAAATAACATTATGAAAACCGAACGTCTTACTTTTGCGCTGATCGGCGGCGGGGTCGTCGCAGCGGCGTGGGCTCTTTCCAACGTCCGCAGCGAAGTCAGTTTCGATGCCATCCTCGGCTACGGCACGGTCCTCGCGATCGTCGCCCTCGGGGCCATCGATTACCGCTTCCGTGCGAAGCGCGCGTCCGCCAACCGCTGACGCGGGCAGGCAAGTGCCAAGTAGCGTGACCTGACGCGGCCCGGAGTCTTCCGGGCCGCTTTTTTTTGGGGGGCGCAGGGAAACGGTTCCCGGCGTTTCTGCACGTGGGGCCGTCGGCCGGAGGAAGTCGCAACGGCGACGGACGACGGAGTCCGGGCAGGACGGTCGATCCAGTCTGAGGCCCGGGGGCCAAGGCAGACAAAGACCGCGGCGAGCGCACCGCGACGAAAGAACGCGGTTTTTTGAGGGTGGCGCAGACAAATCGGGCGCGTTGCGACGCTTTTCCGGTAAAGGATAAGCGACGATCCACACTCCCGCATGGAGGCGCCTGATGAATCCACCGACTGGAAGGACTGGTTCTACGAGCACGGCCCGAAGCTGTTGCTCTGCGCCCGCCAGTGGACGCGCTCGGCGGCCGACGCGGAGGACGTTGTGCAGGAGGCTTTCGTGCGCTACTGGCGCCGCCAGCGCCGGCTGCCGGGCAACCCGATGGCGCTGCTCGTTACGTCGATCCGGCGGGCGGCCGTCGATCTCGCGCGGAGCAACGGTCGCCGCAGCGCCCGCGAACTCGCGGCGGAGGGCGCCGTTCCGGAGGCCGATTTCGTCTTCGAGCCTCTCGCGGGCGCCGACGATCGGCGCGTGGCGCTGGAGGCTGCGCTCAGCCGCCTCCCCGGCGAACAGCGCGAGGTCCTCACGCTCAAGCTTTGGGGTGAGCTCACCTTCGCCGAGATTGGCCGGGAACTCGCGATCTCTCCGCACACGGCCGCTTCGCGATACCGCTACGCGCTGGACGCTCTGCGCAAGGAACTGAGCCCCGTCGATTGCCATGGATAAGGAACTTCTCGAATTCGAAGCCGGGCTGCGCTGCTTTCGCCCGCGCGCCGCGCCGGTCCGCCTGCTCGCCGGCATCGAGCGCGAACTGGCGGCCCCGGCCGCCTTGTCACCACGTCCCCACTACAAGAGCGCGGCGTCGTGGACTTCGTGGCGATGGGCCAACTGGGCCGCCGCGGCCGCGCTGGCGGGCGTGATGCTCCTCGCCGCGCGTTTCTGGCCGGGCGACGTGCCGCCGACGCCGGCGGAGCAGGGCGTCTCGAGGGGCTCCCCGGTCGCGACGCCGTTCGCCGGCTACAAACCGATCGCCGTCCGGCGCACCGTCTACGGCACCGACGACGAGGGCCTTGTCACGCTGGACGACGGCCGCCTGGGCCGTCGCATCCGTAGCCATTTTGTTGATACGGTTACCTGGCGGAATCCGCAGACCAACGCCTCGCTCCGCTGGAGTATTCCGCGCGAGGCTGTGCGCGTCGTGCCGGTGAACGCCAATTGATTTTTCCGCGGCGGATTCTCCGCCGCGAACCCCGAACCCGCCAAACCCGACTCCTCCCATGAAGCCCACCCTGCGTCCTCTGCTGTCACTGCTCGCGCTTGCGGTCGCCCTGCCGGTCCTCGTCCGCGCCGACGAGAAGACTCCGCCGAAGCCGGCAAAGTCCGGAAAGAAGGAGATGCGAGTCACCATCGCCGGTGCCGACGCTCCCAAGGTCGAGACCGAGCCCGCGGCCTTTCTCGGCGTGTCCACCGGACACGTGAGCGCGGCGTTGACCGAGCAGCTTGGCCTGCTCGCGGGCATGGGTTTGATCGTCAATGCGGTCGTGCCCGACAGCCCGGCTGCCGCCGCGCTCAAGCGGCATGATGTGTTGCTCAAGTTGAACGACCAGATGCTCATCAACGCGCACCAGCTCGCGGTGCTCGTGCGTACCTTCAAAGAGGGCGACGAGATCACGCTCACGTATGTGCGCGCCGGCAAGGAGGCGACGGCGAAGGTGAAGCTCGCAAAGCGCGACCTGCCGAAGCTGCCGCTGCCCGGAGAAGGGCCGGTGCCGGGGCTGCGCGCGTGGGGATTTCGCGGACCCGGTGCGGGTGAGCTGAGGGACATGCCGTTCGGTCAACTACACCGGCTCGACGACTTGCCGCGGGGGGAGGCGGACCGTCTCCTGGAGACCTTCGAAGACGGGCAACGGCCGGAATCGAATGCGTTTTATTTCCACAATTCCGGCGTTCCACCGGTGGCGCGCGCGCTGGCCATGGGGGCGGGCAGCCTCGTGTTCAGCGACGACGAAGGCTCCCTCGAAATCCATATCGAGGACGGCGCGCGGCTGCTTACCGCCAAGGATGCGGCGGGAGCGGTGCTGTTTGACGGGCCGGTCACCACGCCGAAGGAGCGCGCCGCCGTGCCCGAGGCGGTGCGCAAACGACTCGAGCAGCTCGAGGCGACCGACACGTTTCGTTTCCGCACGGACGCGGATTTCGAGGGCGGCGAGGTCGACGTCGTCGTGCCCCGCGCGGAACCCATCTCGCTGCCGCGGGCGCGACGGGCTCCGGTTCCGGCCAGAATGCCGGCAGGGCCGGCGGCGCTGCGGCTGTTGTGAGCGGCGCCTGTGGTGGAAATGTGGATACAAAAACGCGGAGCCGGGTGGAGGCGCCGCGCTCGTTTCGGGGGGGGCGCCGCCGCCCTGCGTCGCCTACGGCTGGACCGGCGCCGGCTCCTCGACGGGGGCGCGCCGGAGGAACGCGGCGATGATGAGCGAGAGAACCGTGCCGGAGATCAGCCCGGCAACGACGCCGCTGCGGGCCTGCTTGGCCGGCGTGGAGTCGGCGCGCATTTTGGCTTCCGTTTCGGCGATTTTATCCGACGGCACGTTACCCCGCTCCATCAGACCGGTGGTCCACTCGATCGCGGTTTCGGTGTAGCCGGGATTGATGTAGCCGAAGTAGGCGAAGTTGAAGATTCCGCCGAAGAGCGTGGCGAAGATCGTGATCAAGAGGCCGGCCTTGAAGGCCTGGCCGTAGGAGAAGCCGCGCCCGTCGCTGGCGTTGCGCACGGCACGCATGCCGAGGATCAGGCAGGTGATTGCAATCGCGATCGCGCCGATGAAACCGACGATGAGTCCCACAAGAAACTTGTCCGTTTCGTTGTGCCAGCCGAGCAGGTTTGCCAGCAACGTCAGGACCGCTCCGGCGCCGGCCATCGCGAGCCCGTAGATCAGATGGGTTTTCATGCGCGCCGAGCGTGTCGCGAAGCAGACGCTGGCGCAACGCTCGTGTGACGAACGGGATCAGCGCCGGATGAGCGGCGCGACCGTGTCGGCTCAGCTGTTGTCGCCGTCGAGCATGCGGCCGAGGCCGCCGAGCACCGAGCCTTCCCCGCGGCCGCCGCTGCCGGTCTGCGGAGCGGCCGCCACGATGCGGCCGGCGAGGCGCGAGAAGGGCAGCGACTGCAACCACACCTTGCCCGGACCGCGCAACGTGGCGAAGAAGAGACCCTCGCCGCCGAAAAGCGCGGTCTTCACGCCGCCGACCATCTGGATGTCGTAGTCGACCGAGGGCTGGAAGCCGACGATGCAGCCGGTGTCGACACGCAGCGTTTCGCCAGGCGCGAGGGTGCGTTCGTAGAGCGTCCCGCCGGCGTGCACGAAGGCCCAGCCATCGCCGGTGAGGCGCTGCATGATGAAGCCCTCGCCGCCGAAGAGTCCGGCGCCGAGGCGGCGCTGGAACGCGATCGAGATGCTCACGCCTTTGGCGGCGCAGAGAAAGGAGTCCTTTTGCGTGATCAGCTCGCCGCCGAGGTCGCGCAGGTGCACCGGCACGATTTTGCCCGGATAGGGGGCGCCGAAGGCCACGCGCTTTTTCCCGGCGGCCTGGTTCAGAAACACCGTCATGAAGAGCGACTCGCCCGTGAGCAGGCGTTTGCCGGCGCCGAGCAGCGCGCCCATGAAGCCGCGGTTCTGTTGCGAGCCGTCACCGAAGATCGTCTCCATGGCGATGCCGTCGTCCATGAACATCATCCCACCGGCCTCGGCCACGACGGCCTCCTGCGGGTCGAGTTCGATTTCGACGAACTGCATGTCATCGCCGTGGATCTTGTAGTCGATTTCGTGCATCGCGTTCATGAAAGAGGGAAAACAGAAGGCCGGGAGGAAAGGTCGAGCCCGGAATTCCTGTGATTCGCCATCTAGCAGGATTCCGGGTGGGGGAAGTCAGGCGGCGAGGCGGAGAGCCGAGCGCTGCGGCGCGTGGACTTCGGCGAAGTAATCGGCGCGGTGAGGCGTAACGTAGTCGCGACAGAAGCTGGCGAGGATCAGGCCGGTGACGGTGGCGGCGAAGGCCGGCAGACTGCCCGACAGGGCGACGACGAAGGCAACGAGGCTCGAGGCGAGGAGGAGTGTGGTGAGTTTCATGATGGGAGGACGTTGGATTGTTTCCTGGATGTCTCTCTCACCCGTGAGCACCGCGGAAAGTTGCAGGAATTTCGGGGGGGACGGTGGACGGGCCGTTCTGCCCAGGATCTGCCGGCCCCAGCCGGCTACGGTTCAGCGCCCGCCGCGACGAGCGTCACGACGGTCGCGCCCCAGCCGCCGGTGTGCTCGTCGCCGAGGCGATACGATGCGACCAGCGGGGAGCGTTTGAGCAGCGCATGCACGGTCGTGCGCAGGGTGCCGGTGCCCTTGCCGTGAATGATGCGCACGGTGCGAATCCCGCGGGCGCGGCACTCGGCGAGATACGCGGGAATCAGCTCCCCAAGATCCGCGGGGCGGAACGTGTGCAGGTCGAGTTCGCCGGTGATCGGCAGCGGCACGGGCGCACCGTCGCCGGGCGGAGGTGTATCAGGGGCTTGCATACGGCCGAACCAGCAGCCGCGCAAGACGGTCATCGCCGTCGTTGGGTGCGGGCTGGATCTCGAGCAGCGCGCAAAGCAGATTGTAGACGTGGATGTTGTCGGCGGCGGGAAAGACGGCGCCCCGCGGGAGGCGCGGGCCGCGGGCGATGAGCGTCGCGCCCATGGATCCGTAAGCCGGATCGAAGCCGTGATTGCCGCGCGACTTTGCCCAGTTGCGATTCGCGGCGGCGGCCCGCGTCGTTACCTCCCAGCCTTCGTCGGCGATCACGAGGACGTCGGGAATACGGTTGCTGTGCGTGTAGCCGGCTGAGGCGGGGAGATCAGTCTTGCGAAACACGCGCACGTGCGGGAGCGCCCGCAGACGCGAGACACAGCTCTCGATCTCGCCGGCTGGCGGGCGCAAGCCGGCAACCGGCCCCAGGAAGTCGTGCGGTGCGTCGGCGGGCGCAATCGCGTCATCGAGATAAACGAGACGCTGCTCGCTGATCTCGGTCATGCCGTGGTCGGACACGATCACCACGCTCACTTCGCGCTCCAACCCCCGCGCGGCCAGGCCGGCCATGAGGTCGCCGATGTGGCGATCGACGTCGAGAAGCGCATCGTGCGTTTCGGGCGCGAGCGGGCCGAAGTCGTGACCGGCGTCGTCGACCGCCGCAAAGTACAAGGTCAGGAAGGCCGGTCGTTCGGCTTCGGGAACGTCGAGCCACGCGAGCACCTGCGCGACGCGCTCGGCGTGCGGCTTGTCGTGGTCGTAGGTCAGCCAGTAGGTTGGACGCTGGCCGGCGATGGCGACCTCGCTGCCCGGCCAGAACATCGCGGCGGTGCGCAGGCCCTGGCGC
>DASWVO010000368.1:0-2683 GCA_036406235.1 Opitutaceae bacterium | reverse complement strand
GCCCGCGTCAAGCACCCTTCGGCTAGCCTCAGGGCCAGCGCCTTCGGCGCAGACCATCTATGCGCTGCCGCGCTTCGTCCCCACGCAAGCCCGGCACGCTCTCTCCCGCTTCAAGGAACTTGTTACACTCAGAATACCTCGATGAGCGTCTCGCCTGCTTCGAGCCGGCGAACGATGTCAGGCAACAGCGGTTCGATCTTCGTGCGCATCGACGCCTTCTTCACGTTGCCAATCCGCAACCAGACAACGGGCGGAGCCGGTTGGCGCAAACGTGACCATTCCGCGAAGTCCTCGTCTTTCGTCACGAGCACGTATCCACCTTTCAATGCCACGGGCCAGATGACGTGGTCCCGCGCGTCGGGAGGGAGCGTATCGAAGACATGCGCCGCTTCGTAGCCCGCCTCGCGAAACAACGCGGCGAGCGATGGCGGGAGTTGCGCATCCACCAGAAAGCGCACAGTCACGCAGAACGCAGCACCGGATGATCCGTGAGACGCGCAGCGTAAAGTTGGGCCGCACGGATGTCATTCGCTTCGAGGTAGGGAAACTCCTCGAGGATGTCGGCCTCCGTCATGCCCGACCCGAGCATCTCGAGCACATCTTTCACACGAATGCGCATCCCTCGGATGCACGGTTTGCCTCCGCATACCTCAGGATCGATGGTGATGCGCTCCAAGAGACTCATGACGGCACCATGCCGACAATCGCGACATTTGCCAAGCCCGGCCTGCGGATCAGAGCGGCAACCAAACCACCGCGGCTCCAGGGCTCAACGTCGGGCATAAAACCAAGCCCGCCTGCGAGGTCGGGCTCCACCTGATTCTGGAGATCAGCGTTGATCAGCGCGGATCAGCGTTCTCTCGCCCTCAGTGGAGCACGCCAAGGTCGACGTCCGCGTGCCGTTCCGCATGCTCCAGTCCCCACGTGAAGAATTCCGACCTGTTCACTCTGATGCTGCAGTCGTGTACGACGGCGGTGCTCGCGCACGCGCTCGATCCCGCGATTCCGTGGGTGTGGGTCGTGCGGCACGCACCGAAGCGCGAGCTTGGGTGGTGGCGGGCGCCGATGCCGTTATCGGCATCGGGGCGGGCGCACGACGTCACCGTGCGGTCGGTTGAATTCGATCTACTCCTGCCGACGAGTCGGTTTCTCGAGCTGCTGCCGGAGTTTCTCGATCACGGCATCACCCTTTTCCAAATGTCGCGCCCGGTGCCCGAGACCCTCTCGCTGATGCGACTGCCGGATGACGTGATCGATCGCGTGCTGGTGCAGAACGGGCTGCACCTGGGCTTTCACCTGCCACATGCCGTCGAGACCGCGCAATTCCGGGCGCCGCGACGGGAAACGCTCGAGCGCTTGCTCACGATCCCCGAGATCGCCGCGCTGGCGCTGACGGGCATTGAGTAGGGGCGAGTAACGGCGGCAGGAGTGCCGCCGCTCCTTGGATTCGGATCAGCGTCGATGAGCGCGGATCAGCGTTCCTGTGCTTGATTGTCCGGACCGGAAATGTACCGCTGATGGATTTCCCCAATGGGGTGAAATCTTCGAGGTGAGCTTCGGCTGATCGCCTTCGCAGCCGGTGTCGGGCCCGCTGATCGCGGGCGGCTTACCGCGGCGAGGGCGCCGCGGCTCCAGGGGCGAGCAACGGGACTAAAAGCAAAACCCGCCGGGGTCGCCCGTCACGGCAGACTCAGCCGCCCCGGGTCCTGCCGATTGTCCCCTACGCGGATAATCTCCACGAGCGCGGCGCCTTAGTTGACCCGGTAGATGACGAGGTAATGCCGATGCGCGAGCTTGCGTAAGCCCGGGCGACGGCCGACCGGCGCGCCGCGATGCGGCATCTGATCCAAGGAGAGATGAGCGCGACCAGCTCCAAACCGACCCGCTCGGCGGCAACGGGACTTTTGGTCGCGAGGAACGCGACCACCATCCCCAAGTCGCGCTCGGCCTCGTCGGTCAGCGCGACCCGTCAGCCCACCGCCGCACCTTCATTTCGAGTTCGTCGCGAGTCGTGATTCGCGCGCCCTTGGTTTCGAGCGAGCGCAGTCCCTCGTCGATGGCGGCGAGTAACTCGGGCGACTCTTCCTCATGCTCGGTCAGCCAGGCGCGCACCTTCGCCACTTCGCCGGGCGGCAAGGTCTCGAGCTGCTTGATCACGTCGAGGGCGGTCATCGTGTCTGCAAGCCAGGCACTGTTTTCCAAGCCGGCAAGCGCGGTCACTTCGTCGACGATCTGGTTCGCAAGTTCCTTGTCGCCCGGGTTGAAGCCTCGCGACTTCAGCTGAGCGCCTGCGCCAGCACATCAAACCCACGCGATGGGACATCGCGTGCCACCTGGCGGCCATACCACCACGGCGAGGGGGCCGCGGCTCCATTTGAGGCAACGGAGCGACCTGCTTTCTTCCTGATTCCCTGAGTCCCAGATTAAGGCCACGGCGGCAGGAGTGCCGCCGCACCTTGCAGCTTCCGGCTCCTGCTTTCCCACTTTCCACATTCGTGGGATCCGATCCAGGCAGACGTTGAGGATCGCCAAGCGGCGGGGCTTCGCATGTGTTGGCGCTTCCAACTTCAACCCCTATGCCCAAATCAATCCGGCAACGCCGGCCCACGCGCGGGATGCTCGAGCGTCTGCATTACATCGATGGAGCGCTCCGGCGCAAAGAACGGGTCACCTGCTCGGCGGT
>DASWVO010000367.1:0-1820 GCA_036406235.1 Opitutaceae bacterium | reverse complement strand
GCTCCACGTACGTGGTAGGAGGGAAATTGTCTGGAGACGAGGTCCCGCGATCGTGGTAGGCGTGCGACGTTGCGATGGAGGGCACGGGGAGTGGGATGGGGGAGAGCGGGTGTGATTGCCCGCGCAACCTTCAACCAATCGATCATGAACAACGGAAACCTCGATGCACCCCAGCCAGCTCGTACGCCGACGATGCGAAACACGCCGGCCGAAGACGCACTCGCCCGGACCAAGCGCGAACTGCTGCAGGCGGAAGTACGCTTGGCGAAAGCGCGGGCGACCGCAGCCAGCGCCGAAATCGACGTGAAGGTACTCACAGCGCGGTTGAAAACGTTGGCAAAGTAGCGGCGCCAAAGAAAGGCGGGGCGGCGGCGGTGCCGCCGCTCCCGGTACTGGTTCAATTGCGGGCGAACTCTTCGGCCAACTCCCAAAGGGCCTTGTTGAGTTGGGCTGCCTGCGTCAGGCCGCCGACGGGTCGCGTGCTGTTGCGGCGGATGCCGTGCTGGCCGCGTGCGACGTAGCGATCGCCACCGCGAAGCAGGTGCTCCTGGCAGACGTTGAACGTGGTCCAAAGGTCCGAATTGTCGTCACCGTAGCGGAGTGGCCGGAGTAGCTCATCCGGCGGCAGGAAATGGAGCACGGGGTTCTGAGGATTCCATCGGATTCCAGCCGCACGGGCGGCAAAGTGCTGGCGGTCTGACGGCGTCAGCTGAATCGACTGCCATCGGGCCACGATCTCGAGCACGCGCGGGGTGCTCTCGACGATCGATTGTGCGGCAGCGGCAAATCGCTCGGCGTTCACGTCGAGGTGCCGGATGGCGACGCGCGCGAAATGAGCATCGGCGACAATGAGTCCATTGCGGCAAACGAGTCGGTAGAGGCCGGCAGCGATGCGGTAGGCGTGGGTCCCGTCATGCGCGTTTTGCAGAATCAGCTCGGGGCGGACCTCGCCGACTTCGGACATGGATCTGCCAAGACCATCGCGCCGAGCGAACCGGATCTCGTGCATTTGAAAACCCTGACGGTTGGCCAATCGCACGCGCTGCTGACGCGCGAGCACCGGCTCCCAACCTTCGCCGTGCAACAGGTCAACAACCTGCGCCGTGGAAACGAAGGTGTAGCGGCCGGACACGCCGGGTCGGGCGTTCTCGGCAAATACCGAGGGAGCGTTGCGGCGGAGATCGTCGACCGAAAGCGCGGTGTATACGCGCGGATCACTTGTGATGACTGAACGGTTCATGTCTTGCCCTTCTTGGCGCCCTAACGAGGGCGCTGGTACAGTGGGCCGCACTGCGCGGATTCCATCCGAGCCGAACCGTCAAATCGGCCGCCCCGGAGGGATGCCGATGAGCACCCGACAGGTGCAAGGTGGAGCGCAGGCTTGGCGAGCAATACCTTGAGGCGTGGACGGGAGGAGGCGCTCGCGCCGAGGCCCGCCAGCCGACACCCGAGGGTAGAATGAGGCAGCCCTCAGGGCGCGGCTCTGCTGACTACGCTCGGGCGCGAGCGGCGCACCGAGAGCGAGCGACCACGAGCCTAGCGGCGACTGAGCTTCGAAAACTATCGAACGGGCGCTGCCTGCGGAGGAAAGCGAACCTGCCGAGTCGTCGTGCTTGGGCGATGAATCGGCGGATGAGGCGTGAGCCGGAAACCACAGCCGTCTCCAACGCAGCGGACCGCGGTCACCGATCGAAACCCAAGCGCCGCAGCGACGACTGCGGCCGCTCGCACTCGCGGAGTTCCGGCATAGCCGGCGTCAGGGCGTTGTTCAGCAGGCATCCGACTGGCAAAAGAAGTCCGAAAAAGGAGTAGCGGCGTTC